>JAHZCM010000170.1 GCA_019422905.1 Oscillospiraceae bacterium | reverse complement strand
AAATAATTCAGCAGCGTGCAGGGCTCGCTGCCCGGCGCGCGGCCCGACATAACGCGGGAGTAGTTTTCGATGCCCTTGCACATGCCGATTTCCCCCAGCATCTCGATATCATAGCGCGTGCGTTGTTCGATACGCTGCGCCTCAATGAGCTTGCCGTTCTCTTTAAAGAATTTGACACGCTCCTCCATTTCCGCTTCGATTTCCTTCAATGCGCGCTGCATTTTCTCCTTCGGCACAATATAGTGCGACGCCGGATAGATCGCCACATGCTTTAAGTCGGCGACGATTTCGCCGGTCAGCGGTACAACCTCGCTGATCCGCTCAATTTCATCGCCGAAAAACTCCACCCGGATAGCCCTCTCACTCGACTCTGCGGGGAAAATCTCCACGACGTCGCCGCGCACGCGGAACTTGTTTCGGGTGAAATTGATGTCGTTGCGCTCATATTGGATCTCCACGAGCTTTTTCAGCAGATCGTCGCGGCTCTTTTCCATACCCGGGCGCAGTGAAATGACCATCGTGCGGTAGTCGATCGGATCGCCCAGGCTGTAAATGCAGGAAACCGACGCAACGATGATGACATCCCGCCGCTCAGACAGCGCGCTCGTGGCACTGTGGCGCAGCTTGTCGATCTCCTCGTTGATCGCGCTGTCCTTCTCAATATAGGTATCCGTCTGCGCAATATACGCCTCCGGCTGATAATAATCGTAATAGCTGACAAAGTACTCGACCGCATTGTTCGGGAAAAACTCCCGAAACTCCGAGCAGAGCTGCGCTGCGAGCGTCTTGTTATGGGCCAGCACCAGCGTCGGGCGGTTCAACTGCTCAATGACATTTGCCATGGTAAAGGTCTTACCGCTTCCGGTAACGCCGAGCAGTGTCTGCTCTTTATGCCCCGCCCGGATGGACCGGACAAGCTCCTGAATCGCCTGCGGCTGATCGCCGGTCGGCTTATACTGTGATACCAATTGAAAATCCGGCATACAGAATCTCCTCTTTCATATACAAACAATTGTGCGTTATCAGAAGTATTATACCAGATAAATTTTGAATTGTACAGAGGAAAATGAACGCCTGTTCGTCTTTTTTTCAGATTCATTGCTTTGCACAAAAAAGACGCGGTTTTCGCTTCCGAAAATACCGCGTCCTTCTCTGCTATGCAATTTACTTGATCAACTGCCGTTTCATCGCGGCAATCTCGCCGCGCAGCGCCTGCAGCATCCCGCTGGCTCGCATGGACAAATAATCGTCGTCCGTAAAGATGAAATGGTCGGAGAGGATCACATCGATGCTGGAAAGGGCGAGCTCAATCTCCTTTGTCGCCTTGGTGTCCTGCTTTGAGGGCGTGCAGTTTCCGCTGGGATGATTGTGCGCAATATAAACCGTATCGGCGTCATACAGCAGGCAGAGCCGTATAATCTCCCGGATATAAAGCGGCACGCCGCGCACCGATCCCTCGTTTACGACGCCCATATATTTGAGGTAGCCCTTGCTGTCGAGGATTATCAGCACGACAATCTCGACCTTACGCCCGAAAAACTTGCCCTGTACCGCATTGAAAGCGCTTTGCGTATCGATGATCCGCTCCCGCTTTAAGTTTTTGGACTCCAGATAAGCGCGAAAAATATCGGGATACGCCGCTAACGCGCTTGCTGTCCGCGCATCCACGCCCGGAGTGTCCAGCAAAAGCTCGGCCGGCGCGTCAAAGACATCCGCCAGACGGTCAAACCGCATCAGCAAAGCCGCCGCAATCTTATCCGCATCCGCTTTGGGATTGATCAGCCGCAGCACAAAAGCCAGCGTTTCAGCTTCTGAAAGCGTGCCGGTAGTATTCAGTTTCAACAGCGTATTGTCAGAATTCCGCTTACAGCTGCCCGTCATGTGCAACCTCCCTCTCGAGTCTCCGTCAGCAATCCATATATTTCTCTATAAAGCCGCGGATCGTATTCCAATACAATTCCGGTGCCTTCTCCGCCGACTCGCAGTGTCCTGCCTCCGGCACGAGCAAAAGCTGCTTCGCGCAGGTCGCCGCGCCGTACAACTGCAGCGCCATCGAATACGGCACAAGCGCATCCGCTTCGCCGTGGATAAACAGGATCGGGATGCGGCAGCGTCGCACCTGCTCCAGCGCGCTGGCGCGGCGGAACCGATAGCCCGCGCGCTTCCAGGAGAGCAGCGAGGCCAGCGGCAGAAGCGGATATGGGGGAACATGGCAGATCGGCGGCATGGATATTTTGAATTGCGCCCATGCAGACGTATAACCGCCGTCCTCAATGACGAGCTTTACCTGCTCCGGCAGAACCTCTCCCGCGGTCATCATCACGGTCGCCGCGCCCATCGACGCGCCGGACAGCACGATCTCTGCCTCCGCGTCGCGCTTCAGAATCTCATAGATCCACTCGACGATGTCCCGGCGCTCCGGCCAGCCCATACCGATCATTTTGCCGTCGCTGCCGCCATGCGCACGGGCGTCCGGCAGCAGGATGTTAAAGCCCATATCGTAAAACGGCTTTGCAAGGCGCTGCATCTGCTGCCCGCAGCCTCCGTAGCCGTGGCAGATGACCGCATACCGATGGCTGCCCGTTTTCGGGACAAACCATGCGCGCAGGCGCATGTCCTCCCGGTTCCGGTGCGTGACGTATACCGCGCCGCGGAGCCACGCCTCCTCGCTTTTCTTCGGCGGCTGCAGCGCGGTTTTGCGGCGCAGCGCAAAGTTCAGCATTGCATTCGACGCGGCAAAAACGCCGCCGGCCGCAATCACCGATGCACAAAGCAGTCTCTTCCTCATATCTACAACACATTCCTTTCCATCCGGCACAGACGTGCTCACACGACGCGCAGCGAACGGCTAATGCCCTTTACTTCGTGCGGACCGCAATCACCGTATCCACGCTGTCCGGCAGATGCACCGTATTGGAAGCCTGTACGAAAACAACGTCCGGATAGTTTTCGACAATCCAGTTTTCCAGCGGCTTGATTTCGGTACCGTCGCAGAGCAGGCGGATCGATTCCACACGGTCGCGCGAGATCCCCTGCAGCGGAATGCCGCCGATGGAATTCTCCATGATATGATAATAATATGTTTTTCCGTTGCGGGTGATGCGTCCGTTTTCAGGCTTTGGCAGCTCGCAGCCTCCGCAGCCGTAAATCGATTCTGCGTTTTTGCGCATCCACGCGCCGATCTTCTCGAGGATCTCCACAGACTCATCCGGGATATTGCCTCTCGCGTCCGGGCCGACGTTCAGAAGCATATTGCCGTTTTTGCTGACGCACTCAACCAGCTTCTTGATGATCATTTCCGCCGGCTTGAAGTTCTTGTCCTTCGCGCAGTAGCCCCAGTTATCGTTCATCGTGATGCACGCTTCCCAGCAAATGTCGCGCCCCTGGCTGTCTTTAAAGCCAGTCTGCGGAATGATCTGCTCCGGGCTGACGTAATCGCCGCTGTATTCGAGCGGCTCGTCCGTCGCGATAGAGCCAAATCCGCTGCCGCTGACCTCCAGGCGGTTGTCGAGGATAATATCCGGCTGCAGGGAGCGCACCATGCGCACCAGCTCGCTGCCGCGCCATGCTTCGCCGGTTTTATCATCATAGGAAAAATCAAACCACATCAGATCGAGCTTGCCGTAGTTCGTGCAAAGCTCGCGGATCTGTCCATGCATGTAGTCGAGATATTTGTCAAAATCATGCTGCCTGCCCTTATAGGCCTCATTGTTGCGCATCGGGTGCTGCCGGTCGCCATAAGCCGGATAATCCGGGTGGTGCCAGTCCAGCAGCGAATAATAAAGGCCGACGCGGATGCCCTCCGCGCGGAACGCATCGAGAAACTCACGCACAATATCGCGCCCAAACGGCGTGTTGGTGGATTTCCAGTCGGTGAGCTTGGAGTCATACAGGCAGAAGCCGTCGTGATGCTTCGCGGTCAGCACCGCATACTTCATGCCGGCTTGCTTCGCGAGGCGGGCCCACTTCTTTGCGTCAAAATCGATGGGATTGAACTCATTGAAAAACGGGATATACGCCTCCTCCGGCATCTGCTCGGTCGAGCGCACCCACTCGCCGCGGGCCGGAATCGCATACAGGCCCCAATGGATAAACATACCGAAGCGGTCATG
>JAHZCM010000169.1 GCA_019422905.1 Oscillospiraceae bacterium | reverse complement strand
TCAGGCGCGTGCGCGTGCTCGGCTCGTAGAACAGCGTCGCGAGAATCTTCCCGTCGCATTTGTGGGCATAATCGTCCCGGTGATCGGCAATGTGATCCGCCAGATCGAGCAGCCGCCGGGTTTCCTCCGGCGAAAGGTCGAGCGGATCGACCAAATGTCTCAGCGGTTTATTCATGGTGCAGTCATCCTTTCTTCATTTCAAAACGCTTATGTAAGCCTGTCCTGCTGATGGGCACAAAAGTCAAACCCACAGCGCAGAGAGCGTGTGCGCCCAGAATCCTGTTTTCATCGTAATGCAGAAGCTGCGGCGCAAACGGCATATGCACTCTGAATTCTGCTTTCACCTGAACGCAGAGGTTGCGGCACAGATGGCGTATGCGCCCGGGACCCTTGCTTTCACTGGAATGCAGAAGCTGCGGCATGGATGCCGAAAATCGCCGCAAAAAACCTCCCCGGACAGCGCCCGGAGAGGTCATGCTCAATCTTCGTCTTCTTCCTCAGGCGCATCCCAATTATGCCAGACCTGCTGGACATCGTCGTTATCCTCGAGTGCGTCGATCAGCTTCTGCATCTTGAGAACCTGATCCGGGTCGGCAAGCGTTGTGTAGGTATCGGGAACCATTTCGACCTCTGCGGAAACAAAAGCATAGCCTTTTGCCTCGAGATCGTCGCGGACACCGCTGAAATCGGACGGCTCCGTGTTGATTTCAAACACATCCTCATCCGCCTGGAAATCGGATGCGCCGGCCTCCAGCGCGTCGCTCATGACGGTATCCTCATCCAGCCCCTCGCGCTCAATGACAATGACGCCCTTTTCCTGGAACATAAAGGAAACGCAGCCCGTCGTGCCGAGATTTCCGCCGAATTTATCGAAATAATGGCGGATATCGCCGGCTGTGCGGTTGCGGTTATCGGTCAGCGTCTCCACGATGACGGCGACGCCCGCCGGGCCGTAGCCCTCATACGTCATGCTTTCATAGGCGTTTGAATTGCCCTCACCGGCAGCCTTTTTGATAATGCGCTCGATATTGTCGTTCGGCACGTTGTTCGCCTTCGCCTTGGCGATGACGTCCTTGAGCTTGGAGTTCGCCGCGGGATCGGCGCTGCCGCCCTCCTTAACCGCAACGGCAAGCTCGCGGCCGATCTTCGTGAAAATCTTCGCTCTGGCGCCGTCCGTCTTTTCCTTTTTTCTCTTGATATTATTCCATTTGGAATGTCCTGACATACTAAAACCTGCCTTCAATCACACAAATTCAAGTTATTATAGCACAGTTCTTCTTCGATTTCAATAGCCATTCTGCGGGCTTTTTCAAAAACCGGGTTCGCCGGGTCAATACCCGCGTCGGTATCCGCAAAGCACAGCGTGCCGCGCAGCACTGTATTCATCACCGAAAAGCTCTGCCGCAGCATTTTTTCGCACAGCTCCGCCGGAAGCGGGTCGTGCCGCCCCATCGTGAGCAGCAGGACGGCCTGCCTCGGCTTTTCGATAGCCGGGCGGATTCCTCTGGAAAAACGCGCCTCAAAATAACGCTGGAAGCGGTCGATTACGCTTTTGAGCTGCGCCGGAAACGTGAGGTTATACACCGGCGACGCAACCACCAACAGATCGCACGCTCTGAGAGACGCGTCGAAAGCGTCGAGGTCGTGCAGCGCACAGCCATCCTCTTTTTTGCAGAGCCCACACGCCATACACGGCTCTATGGGGTTTCGGCAAACGTCCATCTCCCCCATTTCCCACAGCTCCGGTGAAAGTCCCCGCAGGAATGCTTCCAACAGGCCGCGCGTTGCGCCCGCCGGATGCGGGGATGCAAACAGGATAAGCGCCCGCTTCATTTTGCCGTCTCCCCTTTCACGGCCGCCAGCCTGCGGGCGACCTCTTCCATGTGCCTGTCATCTGTACCGCAGCATCCGCCGAAAATTTTCATGCGGCTGATCTTCAAAAGCGCCAGCATATCCGCAGCAAAGGGCTCCGGCGCAGAGGTTTTGAGATCAGCGGCATTGTCCAGCTCCGCATAGGAAAGCGGCGAGGTATTCGCCTGGATACCCAAAAACCGCTCCTGCACAGGGGCTGCCCGGTTAAACGGCTTAGAAAGCGCCGCGTATACAATCGCCGGATGGACGCAGTTCGTCATATAGCAGACCGGCTTCACGGGCGCCGCGCGGTCAATGTATTCGATCGCTTCACAGATGCTCGTGCCGTCGATCAGCCTGCCGTTTGCCTGAATCGTAAAGCTGATGATATACGGCAGACCGGTCTCCGACATAGCCTGCGCCATGCCGGCGGCCTCCGGCAGCGTGGGCATAATGCCGACATACAGAAAATCCGCGCCGGCATCCCGGAACGCCTCCGCCTGCCGGCTATGGAACGCCGCGGCCTCCGCCTTATCCAGCGCATTCGCACCGGTATACGCGTCTCCCTTGCAGCCCATCAGGCCGCCGACAAACATTTCCGCGCCGCTATTTTCCTGTATGCCGCGCAGGAACGTCACGTTTTCGGCAATCAGCTCCGCGCCGCAGCCGGCGCGCGCCATACGCTCCCGGTTCGCCCGGCGGGTGGGCGTCGTCGCCAGAAAAGGCAGGCCATACCGCCCGGCGATTGCCGCATAGCCGCCCCAAAGCGCCGTGAGCGCTGTGCGCCCCTCTTTCGACCGCACCAGTTTGGCCATCGTCACGTCTTTATCAAAGGACAAGCCGTATTCCCGTTTCAGCCGCTCTCCCAGCGCCCCCTCCATCAGGATATAGGGGCTTTGCCGGATACACTCCGTAAGGTTCATCTCATTTTCTCCCTGAATATGCAAAACGGGCGCCGCCGCATTACGCAGCAGCGCCCGGAAAGGATCAGCCCTTTACAACGATATTGACGAGCTTGCCCGGCACGTAGATTTCCTTGACAACCGTCTTGCCTGCGATTTCCGCAGCGATCTTCGCATCGCCCTTTGCGGCCGCCAGCGCGTCGTCCTTCTGAATATCCGCCGCAACCTGCAACCTCGCGCGCACCTTGCCGTTGACCTGCGCGACAATCTCCACGGTATCGTCCTTGCACTTCGCCTCTTCGTACTCCGGCCAGCGCTGCTCAGCAACCATGCCTTCGCCAAGCTGCATTGTCTCCCAGATTTCCTCGGTGACATGCGGTGCAAACGGATTCATGAGAAGCGTGAATACCGCAAGCTCTGCCTTATTGATGGAGCCCTTCTCCGCGATGACATTCATCAGCGCCATCAGCGCGGCAATCGCCGTGTTGAACTTGAGGTTCTCGATGTCGCCGGATACCTTTTTGATCGTCTTATGGAACGCGCCTTCCATTTCGGGACGGATTGCATCGCCCTCAACGGTGATATTCTGCAGATTCCAGTAACGGTCGATGAAGCGGCGGCAGCCCTTGATGCCTGCGCTGCTCCACGGCGCGGCCTTTTCGAAATCACCGATGAACATCTCGTACATGCGCATCGTATCGGCGCCGAATTCGCGCACGACATCGTCCGGATTGACGACGTTGCCGCGCGATTTGCTCATCTTCTCGCCGTTCTCGCCGAGGATCATGCCGTGGCTCGTGCGTTTCGCGTACGGCTCCGGCGTCGGCACCTCGCCGATATCATAAAGGAATTTATGCCAGAAGCGGCTGTAAAGCAGGTGGAGCGTCGTGTGCTCCATGCCGCCGTTGTACCAATCGATCTGGTTCCAATACTGAAGCGCTTCCTTCGAAGCAAAAGCATCCGGATTATGGGGGTCCATGTAGCGCAGGAAGTACCACGAAGAGCCGGCCCACTGCGGCATCGTATCCGTCTCGCGCATCGCCTTGCCGCCGCAGCGCGGGCAGGTGGTCTCCACCCAGTCCGTGATCTTCGCAAGCGGGGATTCGCCGTTATCGGTCGGCTCGTAGTGATCGACCTCCGGCAGCGTAAGCGGAAGCTCGCTTTCATCCAGCGGCACATAGCCGCACTTTTCGCAGTGTACGATCGGGATCGGCTCGCCCCAGTAACGCTGGCGCGCAAAGACCCAGTCGCGCAGCTTGAAGTTGACCTTGCGGTGGCCGATACCGGTCTCCTCCAAGTAGTCCTTGATCTTAGCCTTGGCTTCCTCCACGGTCAGGCCGTCCAGAATGCCGGAATTGACCATAACGCCGGTCTCGC
>JAHZCM010000168.1 GCA_019422905.1 Oscillospiraceae bacterium | reverse complement strand
GGAGGAAAAAACCAGCACCGACGAGCTTTTTGAGCATGTTGTGCATGTAGCGGAGAGCCGCGGCCTTGTGAAGGCGGGCGATATTGCCGTCATCACGGCGGGCATCCCGCTGGGCATTTCCGGCACGACGAATATGCTCAAGGTGCACCTTGTGGGCGATGTGCTCGTTTCCGGCACGGTCGTCAATGAGCTGAGCGTCTGCGGGCCGCTTTGTGTCTGCAAAACGGAGGAGGAAGCGCTGCAGAAGTTTAAGCGCGGCGATATCCTTGTGCTTCCAAAAACCACAAACGCGCTTATGCCGCTGATCCGCCAGGCCTCCGGCATCGTAACCGAGATGGACGGCGCGAATTCCCATGCGGCGATTGCGGCCATGGCGCTCGATAAGCCTGCGATCGTCGGCGCGTCCCATGCGACTGATCTGCTGAAATCCGGTATCACCGTCAAGCTCGACGGTGTGCGCGGCGCGATTTTTAGCGCAAGCTCCGGCAGCGTTTAAGCTGCATGGAGGGCGGGATCATGGCGCAGGCTTCCAAAACACTTTACATTTCCGATCTCGACGGCACGCTTCTGACATCGGAGGCGTGCCTTTCCCCGTTCACGGCGGAGACGGTTCGCCGGCTTGTGAACGAGGGCATGCTGTTTTCCTACGCGACGGCGCGCTCGCTGATAACGGCGCGCAAGGTCACGCAGGCGCTCGGCAAAATCCATCTGCCGGTTGTGGTCTATAACGGCGAGGCCATTGCGGACGCCGCCGACGGGCGGATTCTGGACGCGGTGTATTTCACGCAGGAGGAGATCGCGCTTATCCGCGGCATTCTGCAAAATGCCGGGCTTCGGCCCCTGGTCTATTCGCGCGCGGGCGAATATGCGGACGATGAGCGCGTCGCGTATCAGACCGGCAGCCCGGGCCGCGGACTGGCCTATTATCTCCAAACCCGCGAGGGAGACAAGCGGCTGCATGCTGTGGCGCAGGAAGAGCTGTATACGGGCAATATTTTTTATTTCACGGTGATCGAGGACGATTATATGGCCTGCGAGGTGCCGTATCGGGCGCTCTGTGCGGATGGGCGCTTGTGCGTGCATCTGCAAAGGGATGTTTACACGGATGCCTATTATTTGGAGGTCATGCCAAAGACGGCGAGCAAAGCGAACGCCGCCGGGCGGCTCAAGGCGTTGAGCGGCAGCACCCGGATTGTCTGCTTTGGCGATGGCGACAACGACCGCTCAATGTTCCGCATTGCCGACGAAGGCTATGCGGTGGCGAACGCCGTGGAGAGCCTGAAGGCGGCGGCTACCGCGGTAATCGGCTCAAACAGCGAAGACGGCGTTGCAAAAAAGCTCATCGAGCTTTGGAAGGCGGAGATGGGAGGAAAGGAAAATGACTATGCGCACAGTTAAGGGAATTTTTTTGGATTTTTACGGTACCGCCGTGGAAGAGGATGGCAAACAGATTCACGACGTAATCCAAAAAATGATTTGCGGCGGCGCACAGGGTGGAAGCGAAGAAATCGGTATGTTCTGGTATAAGAGATTTTCGGAACTTACCGACCATGCTTATGGAAATGCGTTTATGACGCAGCGCGCGATTGAGCTTCAGGTGATTTCCGATACGCTTGCCCGTTTTGGCGCGACGGGAGACGCAGCGGCGCTGGCGGAGATTCTTTTTGCGCGCTGGCGGCAGGCGCCGGCCTTTGAGGATACGAAATGCTTTCTCCAACAATCGCCTGCGCCGGTTTATGTCGTGTCAAACATTGATCGCAGCGATGTAGAGGCGGCGATTCGCTTTAATAAGCTGAGTGTTGCCGGTGTATTCACGAGCGAGGATGCGAGGTCCTACAAGCCGCGCAGCGAGCTTTTTGAGCTGGCGCTGCGGGAGACGCGCCTGGAGCCTGCAGAGGTTGTACATATTGGCGATTCGCTCAAAAGCGACATAGGCGGCGCTGGCGCGCTGAATATCCGTACGGTTTGGATAAACCGGGAGGGAGAACCGGCACCTGAAGACGTGGTCTCCGTTTCCACGCTGACAGAGGTTTTGAAGCTGGAATACTTTCAATAGCCGAATGCAGAACTGCCCCCGTTTGCTAGACAAATATGATATAATACTTGTACTAAAAAATGAGGGCACTTCAAACAGGCAGACCGTCTGAATTGGCGGTCTGCCTGCGTGTGTTTTTAGATGGATTTTTATTAAAAAGTTTATATAAAACTTCTATGCGAGGCCGGTGTTTCTGCTATTTGTCCTTCCGGTTGCTTTTCAGCCGCTCCTTGGCTTTTTCCACGGTTTCGCCGTCGCGGGTGAGATAGCGCTCCACAAAGCCGTCCTCGATCTTTGTGTAACCGGACACAACGGCGGATTCGATGCTTTTATAGCCGTCCACTACGCCGTCCTGTACTTTTTTGAAGCCGCTAGTGAGGCCTTGCGCGATTTTTTCATTGGCCTTTACGAGTTTTGATGTTGCCAACGGTATACCTTCTTTCTTTATTTTCAATCGATGTGTTTTGTGCGCTTTTCTGCGGAAAACCATTTCAAGCCCCGAAATGAAAATCAGCAGGCACACGCAGAGACCGGTGATCCAATTCATAGTGCGGATTTCCGCGGACGTTTTGCCGGCAAACGATACCAGCATGGAGCGCTGTAGGGACAAAACCGAGACGGCGGCATCCGCACAGGCGATGCTCCGCAGGGTGAGCAGTAAAAGTGAGCCGTGTTTCCGGGCCTTGACCGCGTTGACGATTGCAGCGGTCAGCTTATAAAAGGTGTATGCGGCGATGGTGATCATGACAATGGTGCCGTTTGGCTTCGCGACTTCATATACGCTGCAATAGTATACCGAGCCGAACAGCACAAAGCTCAGAAGGACAAGCAGCGCGCCTGTAAAGCGCATGACGGATCGTTCGGATTGCTTTCCGCCGTTTGCGCGGTCTTTCCGCGCGGAGAGCACGGATGCGAACCGCATGGCGGAAAGGATCAGATAATAGGCGCTGAGCGAAAAAAACCACAGACAAGCATACAGAAAGCCCAGAACGCCGTGATAAACGGCGTAGGCCGTGTTCAGGGCAAGCTGGGCTGTGGCAAACAGGAAAATACGGTCATGGCCGTCCCGGAATTTCGAAAGCTCCATCTGCCTTACTGCAGCCCTTTTACGAGCGGGATCAGGCTCAAAAGGAGAACGAAGCCGATCAGACCGACAATCACGCCGAGAATCAGGTTATTCCACACCATGCAGAAGCACATGCCGATACCGAACGCCAGCACGCCGACGATGGCGATGAGGACGGTCAGCACGGTTTTCCCCGAAATCCGGATAGGCTGCTTGTGCTCCATTTTGCGCCAGATCAGCAGCGTGATCAACCCAAGCAGCAGGCCGATGACGCCGAATACCACGCCGGGCTTGAAGGAATTCCATTCCGGCAGCAGGGCCATACACATGCCCAGAGCAAACAGAACCCCGCTGACGGTGCCTAAAACCAACGCCACAAAGCTACTTTTTTTCATCTTGAAAACCTCCGTTTCATTATTCCAACACTTGTGTTTTTTACTGTACCTATAGTATAATAAAAGCAAAGGCAAGAAAACAAGCATCAATTTTCAGATATGTGTTGGAATAAAGGGGAAGGAGCATGAACACGAAGAATAACCGGCGCAGACGGGCGTCCAGAATGAAAATTGGAGATGCATTTTTGGAGCTGCTCAGGACAAAGGAGCTGCAGCGCATCACGGTTTCCGATATCTGCAAAGCTGCCGGTGTGAACCGCAGCACTTTCTATGCAAATTATGCCGATGTCTATGATCTGGCGGACAGGCTGCGGGAATATCTTGAAGAGCAGGTTGCCACACTCTATCAGAAGGAGCGGGAAGGGAGTTTTAACAGCAATGGTTTCCTGCGTCTGTTTCGCCATATTCAAAAGAACCGGGTTCTTTATGAAATTTATTTTAAGCTCGGTTATGACAATCAGATCGGGCTTGTGCAGTCCGACTTCGAACTGGCGGGGGTTGCGTTTGAAAACAGGGACGTCGAATATCACATAGAGTTTTTCAAAAGCGGATTGAATGCCATCCTGAAGCGGTGGCTGGCGAGCGGCTGCGAGAAAACCCCGGAGGAGATGAACGAGATTCTCGAGAGCGAATATCGGGGGCGCATG
>JAHZCM010000167.1:1490-4162 GCA_019422905.1 Oscillospiraceae bacterium | reverse complement strand
TACGCATCGCGTCAAGCGCGTTGCTGTGGCTTTCGGGTGTGACGCCTGCACAGCAGGACGCATCAACAAGGACGGGCACCTGCGGCAGGTATGCCTTGACAAGCAGGGCGTTCGAAATCACACAGATATCCGTGCACAGGCCGACCAGCGTGACGGACTCGACGCCGGATTCTTTGTCTAGGCTGCGCAGGCTTTCCCCCAGCTCCACACTGCCGAAGGTCGGCTTGTCGATCGGCGTTTCCTCCAAAAGCGCCGCGATTTCCGGGTGAATCTCCCAGCCGGGTGTTCCGAGCACACAATGTGTGACGGGAAGATTCCGCCCCTCCAGCGTCGAGAGGTAATCCTTGGTATGCGTGTCCCGCGTGGCGAGCACAAGGCCGTCAAAGCCCCGAATTTTTTCGGCAACCCTCGGCACGATCGCGACAGCCTCTGGCGTGCCGAGCGCGCCGTCGATAAAATCGCGCTGCATATCCACTACGACCAATACATGCATATCTGCACCATTCCTTTCTCTGTGCTGCGCCTCAAATGCGCGAGGCGAGCGAAAGCAGCTTATCGCCGGTCACGCGGTATGTCGTCCAATCCTCCATCGGCACGGCGCCGAGGGATTTATAAAAGGCAATGCTCGGCTCGTTCCAGTCGAGGCACGCCCATTCCAAACGCCCGCAGCCGCGCTGCACCGCGATGCGCGCGAGCTTTTTCAGGAGCAGCTTTCCATAGCCCCGGCCGCGATAAGCGGGCAAGACGAAAAGATCCTCAAGGTAGATGCCTGCCCTTCCGAGCCATGTGGAAAAATTATGGAAGAACAGCGCAAAGCCCACCGGCGTCTCCTCTTCAAAAATCAGGAGCACCTCGGCCTTTTTCTTGTCGAATATCCAGGTTTCGAGAAGCGTTTCATCGGCAATCACCTGATCCTCCATCTTCTCATATGCCGCCAAAGCGCGGATAAAGCTGAGGATCACCGGGACATCCCCACGCTCGGCAAAGCGTATGCTGCATGCGGCCATGCTGTTTCCCATCCTTTCCTATTTTCGTTTCCTCGCAATGAGGATAAACCGATGCTGAACGCTCGGAATATAGCCCTGCTTTTCGCAAAGCGCATCGAGCCGCAGAAGCTGTTCAAAGCAGCCGTCCACCGAAAAACTGCCGAACTCCCACGGCAGCACGCCGGCATACCAAACAAGCGCGCCGGTATCGAAAAAGCGGTCCGTTCCATAGCATTGGTTTTTGTAGTTGATTGAAAAACCGACGGCCTGAAAGCGCGGCAGTTCGTTTTCCAGATTGAATGCCGGAAGCCGTGTCTCCTCATGGCAGAGCACGCGGCGCAGCCAGAGATTGTTGCTGCCGCCGACCTGCTGGGTGATAAAATAGCCGCCCGGCTTTAAAACGCGGCGCACCTCCTGAATATCGTAAAACGCATGCCGGTTCAAAACGACGTCAAACTGCGCGCCGTCATACGGCAGGGGCCGGTCGTCCCAGCTCTGCCGCACCGTGACGCCGAGCGGCGCGAGCTTTTTTTCGCACAGGCGCACATTCGGCTCCCACGATTCCGTCACGCTGGTCAGATGGAACGGATGCCGCAGGGAAAGCAGGAATTCCCCGCCGCCGGTTCCCATATCCAGTATACGGCTCTCCGGCTTCAAAAAGTCCAGAATCTTTGCGCGGTAATTCCACGGGAGCTTCGCTTCCCGCCAGCGCCCGGCAATATGGGAGAAGTCCCAGCCGGACATGGTGAGCGCTTCCTCCCGCTTCCACAAAGCGCGCTTTTCCGCGTTCGTCATGTGTTTTTGTCCACCTTGTGGAAGGTTTTGAGATTTCCGGTTTTGCCGTGGCGGCGGTCAAGCTCCGCCTCGACATCCGCAAGCGCGATGCCCTCGTTGACCATCAACACCGTCAAGTGATACAGCAGATCGCTGATTTCGAGGACGGTTTCCGCGTTGTTTCCGTTTTTCGCGGCGATGATTACCTCGCTGCATTCCTCGCCGCATTTTTTCAATATTTTATCCGTGCCCTGCTCAAAAAGATAGCAGGTATAAGAGCCCTCCTGCTTTTCGCCCTTGCGGGACAGCACGGTTTCGTAGAGCTGCTGCAAAATATCCATGGTTTTCTCCCTTTCCGTCAATTCAAAAGATTTCCTTAAAGAAGCAGCTATGGCTGCCGGTATGGCACGCCGGGCCAGTCTGCACGACCTTGACAAGCAGCGTGTCGTCGTCGCAATCCGCCGCAATGCTGACAACCTTCTGTGTGTGCCCGCTCTTCGCGCCCTTATTCCAAGGCGTTTGGCGGCTGCGGCTGTAGAACCACGTATAGCCAGTTTCCAGCGTCCGCAGCATGGATTCGCGGTTCATATAGGCGAGCATCAGCACCTCGCCCGTGGAGGCCTCCTGCACGATGGCGGGAATCAGCTCCGATTTCAGAAAGTAACGCTCGATGTGGTCCTCCATCTCCGCACGCATTTTCAGCATGCTGCCGGAAAGCCGCTGGCAGGCCGTGACCGCCGCCCGCAGGTCGAGCGCTTTCGTATAAATCGACTTGCCCGCGATGGCGCCGTAAAGCCCCAGCGCGTTCAGATCGATGATGTCCTTAATGCTGCTCACGCCGCCGCTCGCGATGATGCTGCACGAGACCGTGCGGTTAATTCGGTCCAGCATACCGAGATTCGGGCCGGCCAT
>JAHZCM010000167.1:0-1480 GCA_019422905.1 Oscillospiraceae bacterium | reverse complement strand
GCTCTGCGCCGTCCAGCCCTCGGCCGCCACCTTGCCATCCCGCGCGTCGATGCCGACAGCGATCCGCTTGCCATACTGCTCCACGGCCGCCCGCACAAACGCCGGATCATTGAGCGCAGCGGAGCCGAGAATCACGCGGTTGACACCCCTTGAAAGGTAATATTCCACCGCTTCCATATCCCGGATGCCGCCGCCGACCTCCATGTTGAGTGTCGTGCCGCCGCGAATCGAAAAAACCGTCTCGTCGTTCACGGGCCGCCGCGCCTTTGCGCCGTCCAGGTCCACGACGTGCATCCAACGTGCGCCGCTCGCCTCAAACGACTGCGCCGTCTCCACCGGATCCGCCGCAACCTGCTCTGCCGTGGCATAGTCTCCCTGAAACAGACGCACGCATTTCCCGTCCTTCAAATCAATAGCAGGCAAAATAATCATTTTCTCTCTCCCTCCCTTTTGCGAAAAAGCCATGGCTCAAGGCACTGCACCGGCTGTGTCTTGAGCCGCCCAAAACCATCCCGTCAGCAGCATTTACTCCGCCAGCGTGCCCTTTGTGGAAAGTGCCGCGCCGGTGCTGTTCTCCGCGGTCGCGTCGCACAGCGCGTGCGCGCATGCCTTGAACAGCGCTTCCATCATATGGTGCGAATTTTTTCCGTACGGGCAGCGCAGATGCAGCGTAAAGCCCGCGTTATCGCTGAGCGCGCGGAAAAACTCCTCCGTCATACAGGTATCGAAATCGCCGACCCGCTCCTGTGGGAACGCGGCTTCAAACGCGAGGTACGGCCGCCCGCTGACGTCCACGGCGCAGAAACCCAGCGCCTCGTCCATCGGAATTAGCGCATGGCCGTAGCGCTCGATGCCCGCACGGTCGCCGAGCGCCTTTTTAAACGCTCTGCCCAGCACGATGCCGACGTCCTCCACAGTGTGGTGGCAGTCTACGTGCCAGTCCCCGATGGCCTTAAGCCGCAGGCCAAAGCCGCCGTGCACGGCAAGCGCCGTGAGCATATGGTCGAAAAAGCCGACGCCGGTGGAAACTTCCACCTCGCCGCCGTCCAGCCAGAGCGTCAGCTCAATCTCCGTTTCCTTCGTCCTGCGCGTGATGGATGCCATGCGTTCCATACAATCACTTTCCTTTCCGTTTACGCCTCCTGCGTCTCAAAAAACCGTTCAATATGGGCAAGCACTGTGGCATTTTCACCGGTGGCGCCCGCCGTGATGCGCAGCGCGGACATATTTTCAAAATACCGCACGGCGATGGAATGCTCCAAAAGATACTCAAAAAGCGCCTTTGCGCGCGGGGTTCTGAGCACGACAAAATTCGTGACGCTCGAAAGCGTCTCCATCTGCTCCGGAAAGCGCGCCGCCAGCCGGTCCAGACCGCGCTGCAGCTCATCCCTGGAGAGCAGCAGCCGGCGGGTCGCAGCGCCGCATTCGCCGCGGTTCTGAAGCACAACCTCCGCCATACGCTGAGAGAGCGTGTTGACAT
>JAHZCM010000166.1:2727-4185 GCA_019422905.1 Oscillospiraceae bacterium | reverse complement strand
GGATCTGCTTGTCCGCGCTTCTGCCCAAAAACCGGATTCAGAATCGTGTATTACAATGGTGTTGGCGCTCAAAACGTTTTTTCCCGTGTTGTATGCCCTTGCGGGAGCGGGGGGCTGCGGCGGGAAGTACTGTCCATCGTGCGGAGAGCCGGACGTTCTTGACCGGCCTGAACACCTTTGTGGGAATTCTGCTGTCTGTGGGGGAGAATTATATTCGGAAGCCTGCGGGACAGCATGCATTTCGGACTGAGGTCACGGTACGCGGCGTGATGAGCCGGGCGGTGCGGAGACGGTTTATCCGGCGGATTTAAAACGCAATAAACAGCTTGTATTGCGCGTCAAGCTCCTCGCCGCGCTCCGCGACGCCATCTATAATATCCTCTATACTCCAAACGGTCCGGACCGCAAAAAGAAATACGTGTATCCGATCGGTATGTACGGCAATGGCTCGCACGGCCACATCGGATAGTGTCGTTGCGGTCTGTCCTTCGTCAAAGGAGATGATTCGGACGGCATCGTCCAAATCATACGTCTCCGCTGCCGAGTGGCACTGCGTTGTCCAGCGCTTATACTTCTGATAAAACTCGTCTTTTGTCATTTGAACCATCCTCAATTTGCAGTATCTTTGCGATTATAGCATAAACCGCAAGGCGTGTGGTGATAAATCTGCAACTTTAGACGATTTTTTGAAGAAAAAACATTTAAAATAATTCTAAAGTTCTTACATAAAATCATGATTTCCAGTGCAGGGCCCCGTTGAGGGGCCCTGTTAATGCTTTGATATTTTTGCTGCAGGGAAGTGAATCCGTATGTACAAAAGCGTGTGGATGGAATTTTGAGCACGCCTCTGCATTTCCGGATTCTCTGTAGCAGTTGCCACAAAGTCACAGACATATTTATTCACAAATTGCTGACACATTTACAAATGCAATCGGCATATTATTAATTTTTTTTGGATAAAAATTGAAAAATATATTGACAAATGGCAAATCGGGCATTATTATGGATGTATAAATTTAGTTCGCGAAAGAGCACGTGCTCTTTTATGTTCTGTGTACACAGAACATAATGGACATCTATCCGGAAAATTCCCGCGGCGTGCACTGCGCGGACAAAATTAAATTCAGGGAGGAATAACCATGAGTAAGAAAGTAATTGCAATACTCCTGACTCTGGTTATGGTCATGGGAATTGCGGCCTGCAGCAGTGGCGGCGAAAGCTCTTCTAATGCGGGAAACGACAGCTCGACGAGCGAAACAGGCACTGATGGAACCAGTGAAGATGAAACTGGCACCGACGAAACGGATGCGGATGACTTCGATTATTACAGCGATTATCCGCAGGACATTTCCGGTGAGATCGAGTTTTATCAGCAGAAGCCGGAAATCGAAGATTATATGTATGATGTAATCGAAGAATTCCAGGAGTTGTATCCGAACATCAAGGTTACGCAGAACG
>JAHZCM010000166.1:0-2717 GCA_019422905.1 Oscillospiraceae bacterium | reverse complement strand
GTTCAGAACGATGCGGCCTCCAACCTGCAGACCAGAGCTGCTGCCGGCGACTTTACCGATGTGTGGCTCTATTGGCCGACAGACATGGTTTGGAATGCCTTCTATGAGGAAGGATTGCTGCTGGATGTCTCCGACGAGGCTTATATCAGCTACGCTTCCGAATCCGTTCTGTCTCTGTTTGAGCGCGACGGCAAATACTATGGTGTTCCGGAAGCCAACAACGCTGCGGGCATTATCGTAAATCTCGATATGTTTGAGGAAAATGATATTGCCTTGCCGGAGGATTGGGATTCCTTCATCGCCGCCTGCGATGCGTTCCAGGAAAAGGGCATTACGCCGATCGGTCTCACGCTGAAGGACGGCGCGGACTGCGCCCGCAATATTCTGCTTGGCGACTATGTAACCGGCGACGAGGTCAAGGCAGTGGCGGCCGGCGAAAAGAAGCTGTCTGAAACAGACTTCCCGAAGTCTGTCGACGATCTGGCCAAGATTTACAGCTATGCGAACGATAAGGCGATTTCTTCTGATTACAACACCGGCCTGACCGATTTTGCAAACGGTGAATCCGCCATGTTTATCTCCGGCAACTGGACCTTTGCTTCCATCAGAGGCATCAATCCGGATATCCGCATTGAACAGTTCCCGCTGCCCTCTTCCAGCGGCAGAGGCTATATCTGCTCCGGCGTTGACGTGGGCTATACGATCGGCGCGGACACAGAGTATCCGGAAGCCTGCAACGCTTTCGTAAACTTCCTCGTCAGCCGTCCGCAGGCGGAGAAGTATTGCAACCATGACGCAGCGATTCCTGCGATCAAGGAAGTCATCGTAGAAGATACCACTGCTGCCAGAATGATCGAGAAGGTCGCCAACGGTGAGTCCTTCAACTGGCCGAACCATTTCTTCCCGGCCGGTGGCGCAGAGCAGCTCGCGAACCAGGCGTCCACGCAGTTCTATATGGATCTCGTAGAGCTTGGCGAAGAGCAGGCTAAGGCGAACTACATTGAGCAGATGGATGGCATTATGGACGGTACCATCAAATAATTGTTGTAATAAGTCGAGCGTATGAGGCAGGAGGGGGTTCTTCCTCCTGCCTCTCTATTACAGAAAATTGCAATCCTCACAAAACATAAAGGAGGAAATTCTATGGCACAAGCTTCTGCCACGATTAAAAAGCACAAGATCAATTCATGGAAGGTTGTTCCGTATTGCGTGGTCATTCCCTGTATGCTGATCTACTTTGTTTTCTTCTATGTTGCGGCAGGGCAGGGCGCGGCATACAGCTTCACGGATTGGAACGGCATTTCCGCTACGAAAACCTTTGTGGGAATTCAAAACTATGTGGACGCCTTTAATTCGGAATATCTGCGGATGACCCTGCGGTTTACCGTCATCTTTGCGGTTATGGTTCTTGTCCTGACGAATATTCTGGGCTTGTTCCTTGCCGTGCTTCTGGATAAGAAGATCCGCGGCGTAAACTTTTTCCGCGCGGTATATTTCTTTCCGGCCGTCATGTCCACGCTGACGATCGCTTACATTTTTAACCAAATCGATTACCGGATCATTACGCTCATCGGCGATGCGATTGGAAATTCAACGCTGTCTGCCGGCTTGTTCTCTTCGGCTACATGGGCGCCGTATCTGGTCGGTTTGACGCAGGTTTGGCAGTCATTCCCAATTACGATGGTTATTTATCTGGCCGGCCTGCAGGGCGTACCGGAGGATATTCTGGAATCGGCCCGCATCGATGGAGCCAATAGCCGGCAGATGTTCTGGAAAATCAAGATGCCGATGATCATTCCGGCTATCATGATCAACCTTGTCAATAACACAAAGACCGGTATCACCGCTTTTGATATCGTCATGGGTACCACGGCGGGCGGCCCCGGCGGCGCAACATACTCCTTCGCTATGTATATGTACATCAAATACAGCAAGCAGGAAGTCGGCTATGCCTGCGCAATTGCAATGATTATGGCTTTGATCTTCGGCGTGATTGCAACGGTACAGATCATCTATATGCGTTCGAAAGAGGTGGAGTTGTAATGGCAATTGCGCAGAGTAAAGGAAAACGCTTTTTGAGCAAATTCGGCGTCTATTTCGTGTTGATTCTTATTTCCGTCATCGTCAATTTCCCCTTTTATCTGACGGTCCTCACAGCTTTTAAGCAGCCTTCGGATGCGCGTAACTTCATTTTGGCGCTTCCGACAGAGTGGAAGCTCGATAACTTCCAGCAGGTTCTGACCCGCGGCGGATACTGGCCCGCACTTCTGAACTCAACTGTTGTGACCGTGGCCGCCACCTTCGGCACAATGCTGCTGAACACGATTCTGGCCTACTTCCTCGGCAGAAACCAGCATAAGAAGTTTTTCAATTTTGCATATTACTTCTTCATTATCGGTATTTTCATTCCTTTCCAGGTTGTCATGATTCCGCTTGTCGTTCTGGGCAAAACGTTCGGCATGCTGAATATTCCCGGCCTGATCTGCATGCACATTGCGCTGTCTTTTCCGACGAATGTCTTTTTGATGACGGGCTTTGTCAAGGGCGTGCCGCGTGATGTCGACGAAGCCGCCATGATCGACGGCTGCGGACCGATCCGTACCTTCTATCAGATCATCATGCCGATGATGTCCCCGATCATTGCGACAACCTTGGTCCTGACGGTTTTGGGCGTTTGGAATGATTTCACCCTGCCGTTGGTTATCCTGCAGAAGGAA
>JAHZCM010000165.1:2701-4190 GCA_019422905.1 Oscillospiraceae bacterium | reverse complement strand
AAACATATGCGTCGGCCCGGCGCGTTTCATGGAGGTGGCTTGAGCTGTATGGCAACATGCAGTCGAGATAGATGGCTGTCCAAGACAGAACTCGGCTTACAGGCTTAGTCGCAAGCAAAAGACGGCAGAACCGGATATCCCGGCTCTGCCGTCTTGATCTTTCTGTACCGATATCGCCGGTCAATACCGCCGCAAATCGGCGTTTAACGCCATAGAACAATATAAAACACCTCTCTTGCGAGCAGTGTGGGACGTTGGCCAGCAAGAGAGGTGTTCATTTAAAATAAGTATTTACTTTAAAACGACCTTGTGAAATACCTTTTTGCCCTTCTTCAGGACGATATGCCCCTTTTCGAAGTCGGAAACCGTGCAGGTTTTTGCAATATCCGTGACATTCACATCATCCACAGAGATACCGCCCTGCTGTACGAGGCGGCGGCCCTCGCCCTTGGAGGGGATCAATCCGGCCTTGAGCAGCAGATCAAGAATATTGATGGCGCCGTCGGTCAGGTCCGCTGCCGTGATTTCGGTTGTCGGCATGTTGTCGGTGTTTGCGCCGCCGCCGAACAGCGCCCTTGCGCCCTCCCGGGCTTTGTCGGCTTCCTCTTCGCCGTGTACGAGCTTTGTAAGCTCATAGGCGAGGATTTCCTTCGCGGTGTTGAGCTGGCTGCCTTCCCAAGTTTCCATCTTCTCAATTTCCTCAAGGGGCAGGAAGGTCAGCATCTTGATGCACTTGAGAACATCCGCGTCGTCCACGTTTCTCCAATACTGGAAGAAATCGAAGGGGGAGGTTTTGTTCGGATCGAGCCACACCGCGTTTCCGGCAGTTTTGCCCATCTTTTTGCCCTGCGAATCGGTTAGAAGCGTGATGGTCATCGCGGAAGCGTCCTTACCGAGCTTACGGCGGATCAGCTCTGTACCGCCGAGCATGTTGCTCCACTGATCGTCGCCGCCAAATTGCAGGTTGCAGCCGTATTTCTGGTAGAGCGCGTAGAAATCGTAGCTCTGCATAATCATGTAGTTGAATTCGAGGAAGGAGAGTCCTTTTTCCATGCGCTGCTTATAGCACTCTGCGCGCAGCATATTGTTGACGGAGAAGCACGCGCCAACCTCGCGGAGCAGCTCTACGTAGTTCAGCTTCAAAAGCCAATCCGCATTGTTGACCATCAACGCCTTGCCGTCCGAAAAGTCGATAAAGCGCTCCATCTGGCGCTTGAAGCATTCTGCATTGTGGTTGATGTCCTCCATCGTCAGCATCTTGCGCATATCCGTGCGGCCGGAGGGATCGCCGATCATCGTCGTGCCGCCGCCGATCAACGCAATCGGCTTGTTGCCGGCCATCTGCAGGCGCTTCATCAGCGTGAGCGCCATAAAATGCCCTGCCGTCAGGCTGTCTGCCGTGCAGTCAAAGCCGATGTAGAATGTCGCCTTGCCGCTGTTGATCAGCTCGCGGACGGTTTCCTCGTCCGTAACCTGTGCAATCAGGCCT
>JAHZCM010000165.1:860-2691 GCA_019422905.1 Oscillospiraceae bacterium | reverse complement strand
CTGAAGTTCTTCGTAAATTCCCATTTTCTTTCGTCCTTTCCTTTTCGGGGGCATAATAAAAGCCCCCTGCAATTCGCAGAGGGCGGAAATACCGCGGTACCACCTCAATTTATTCCGGACTCACGCCCGAAACCTCAACGGGTACAAAGCATACCCTCATGCTGTAACGTGCACGCACGGTCCGCCTCTACTGCGTCTGACGGTTCAAGGGGACGGCTCCGGAATGTATTTCTGCACCTGCCGTACCTGCTCACACCTGCCGCAGGCTCTCTTTGCCGGTTGAAAGCGCATACTTCTTTCCATCACAGCCATTGCAACTATTATAGGCAAACCCGAAGGCTTTGTCAAGCATTCGCCTCGAAATTTTCGAGCGCCGCAATCATGCGGTTCAATTTTTCATCCGTATCGAGCCAGCGCAGAAACATTTTTATGCTGAGGTTTTCCGGCAGCTTCAGCGCCCGGAAAAGGCGGTGGCGCAGCTCAGCGGAGCCTGCCTGCCCGGTCAGCCCCAGCGTCATCAGATCGGCGGCCGTCAAACGCGGCCGGGAGGCCGGAACCTCCGTGAGCGCACCGGCATCGCGGAGCGCCTGCAGGAGAACCTCGGAAGGGACACCCTCAACGCCGAGTTTTCCTTCTTTGGAGGGCGCCGGTTTGCGCTTTTCCTTGCCGTAAATATCCGGGATATAGGCGTGCCGGAGCTGTTCCTGCGGGATAAACGAGGCGATGTAATGCCGGAGCTGCCGCCCGGCGTTGTCGCTGTCCGTGAGGACGATGAGCCCGCGCTCGGCGGCCAGCCGCCGGATAAACGCGCGTTTTTCCGCATCTCTGTAGATGGAAAAGCCGTTCGTCTCGACAATCGTCGCATCAATGAGTGAGGACAGCTTGATTTTGTCGTATTTACCTTCGACCAGAATGGCCTCATGTACGGAAATCATAGTGGGATCTCCCTTCCTTGAGCCCTGAGTATTAAGCTACATGGCCGCGGTGCGCCGCATACAGGAGCTTTGAAAATAATTTTTCCAGCGCGATCCGGTCCATGGCCTCACCGGTAGAGAGCTTGAGCGAGAGGTCGCATTCCAAAAGCAATGCGATGCTTTCGCGCAGAACCTCCAGAGAAAGGTCGCGCATGTCGCGCTCTGCATATTTCAGCCGGAAATCCCGGCCCTTATAGTCGCCGTATTCCGCCGGGGCGAGCGAGGTGCGCCCGCTTTGAATCGCCGCGCACACACGGTACATGTCGATGTACGCGCTGCTCAGGACGGATAAAATGGTGATCGGCTTTTCGCCCTGATTGATGAGCAAATCCAGCAGGGAATACGCCTTGGAGTAATCGCCGCGCACGAGCGCGTTGCTCAGAAGGAACACCGTCGTTTCCATGTTTTTCGTGACGATTCTTTCCACCTGCTCGCCTGTGATTTCTCCGCTGCCGGCAAAGGCGCACAGCTTTGCGATTTCGTTGGTCAGCGCGTTCAGATCGTTTCCGGTATAGCGGATGATTTTATTTGCGAGCGCACGGGAAAGCGCACAGCCGCTTTTTTCGGCCTCACGGCAGAGAAATTTTTCGAGATCGCTGTCGCTGCGCCGGGCATAACAAACGGTATATCCCATGTCGTTGACTTTTTTGATAAAGCTGCGCCACTTGGCGCTTTTTTTCACGTCGATTTCCAGCGTCGGCAGAAAGAAAATCAGGGTCGTCGTCTCCGGTACGCTTTCGATTAGCTGGTACAGCTTGTTCAGCTCAGAGGCGCTCAGCGCTTCTATATTCAGATCTGATACCGTTACACACTTTCGCTCTGCCATAAAAGGCAGCGCCTCTGCGGCGTCTGCGATG
>JAHZCM010000165.1:0-850 GCA_019422905.1 Oscillospiraceae bacterium | reverse complement strand
CAGAGAGCTTCTTTGTCATGCGGAGAATATCCCGCTTGACGAGGTATTTTTCCTCACCGTAAAGAAAATAGAGCGAACCAAGCTGGTTCTTGGCGATTTGCTCTTTCAGTCTTGTTTCATTGATTTCCGGCATAAGAATTCCTTTCTTTCGGCGTTAAGCGCCGAGTATCGCATAACTGTCGTCCGGTTCAAAACGAAGACAAATGCGTTCATGTTCACTGGTTAAAATGCACTGGCCGGATGGCAGCACCTGTGCTGCTTCCTGTAATGTCATATCCGTCCGCAAAACGGTAAACGGAGCACTCAGAAGAGTATCGCCACTTTCGGTGATTAGAATATCCGCACTTTCAGCGACATAACCGCCGCCGCGGCTTTCAAGCAAAACGGATTCTCCGCAGACGGAAAACGCGATAAGCCCGCCGCCTGAGGATATGGAAAATGAAGAGCCGTCCGCAAAGCCACCTGTATACCCATAGGTATAGAACTCGCAGCGCACATTCTCCTTCACAGGGAAGTAGACCGTATCCGGCGCAAGTACGGCTGATACCGGAAAAGCGTCCGCCAAATCCTGCGCGCAGCGCACGGCACTTTCGGAAGACTGCACATGTAGAAGCTCGATAGTTTCCACGCCGTAATCCAGCAGGGCTTCGCGTACGGTGCTGCCATCTCCGCTGCATTGCAGGATGCTGGCACGGCTTGCGTCAATGCGCGCGGTGCATTGGGCGAAAGGGGTATCCAAAATGAGCAGCCTTGTCTGATTGCCGTTTATCCATGCATTTGCGAACATACTCGTGAAAAGAATACAGGCGGCCAGCCCGCAGGCAATAAACGGGATCCGCTTGCGGCCGAT
>JAHZCM010000164.1 GCA_019422905.1 Oscillospiraceae bacterium | reverse complement strand
CTTGCGGCACACCACATTTCCAATGTGGCTCCTTACCAATTAGAATACCTCTCCATGGCGACTTTGATATTATAACGCATGTCCCGCAAAAAATCAAGGGGTATTTTGAATTTTTCTCCTGTGAATCCTGTTTGTGTAATTTTTCTGTAAAAAAGCATAAATCGCTAGTGCTTTTTCAGAAAAGCTTTGGTATAATGATAGGGAGAAAAAGTTCTCGGCTTCATGCTTTTTTCCGGCTGTTTGCGTGGGTTCTGTGCGGAGATAAAACTGCAAGGCACGCATCTGCGCGGAAAAGCAAAGCGCTATGGATATGAGATTTATATTCCTGAAAGGTGGTGCTCTGATTTGAACAAAAAGGGATCAAACGGCCCCGCCGCCGTTATTGAGATCGGTTCCAGCGCTGTGCGCATGCGCGTCTCGCAGCTGCGTCATGGCGAAATCGAAACGCTGGATGCTTTGGAATATCCCGTTTATCTCGGACACGAAGTATTCAACGAGGGTCGAATCCGCTTTGAAAGCCTGCGCCAGCTCTCCTCGATCCTTTCGAAGTTTACCTCCGCTCTGGCGGATTACGGCTGTAAAAATCTGCGCGTCGTCTCCTCCACAGTCATGCGCGAGGCGGAAAACCGCTCGTTTGTCGCGGATCAGCTCAAGATTCACAACAATCTGAATCTGGAAATCCTCGAATACAGCGAAGAAAAAGCGCTGATCTGCTCGGAGATCATCCGGCTGCTCAAGCAGAAAAACAAAATGAATATGGAGAACACCGTTATCGCCTACATCGGCACAGGCAGCATCGGCATCGCCCTGTACGACGGCAAAGCGATCAGCGTTTCGCAGAACGTGCCGATCGGCTCGCTGAAGCTGCACGACGCGCTCAGCACCTTGAGCCGTGAAAACGATGCTTTCTATCCTGTCATCGAGGAATACATGGATATCGTTTTCAACCGCGTGGACATCCCGGCCTCCGAGATACGCAGCATTATCCTGACCGGTTCCGATCTGGAGCTTGTGGCTTCCGTATGCGGCGCGGAGAAAAACGGCGATCTGTTTACGATCTCCGCCAAGAAAATGCGCGCGGTATACGACGAGATCCGTTCCATGTCCTATTCTGCGATTGCCCGCCGCTATGGCATTTCCGAGGACCTTGCCGAAATTCTGTACACGGCGCTTTCCATCTACACCGGCATGCTGCGGCTGTGCAAGGATCAGTCCAAAATCATCTGCCCGGATATCGACATCTGCGACGCCGTCACACGCCATATGCTCATTCCCGGCGCACAGGCGGAATATCAGGCGCAGATCCACGAAAGCGCGCTCGTTTCGGCGCGCAGAATCGCTGAAAAATACAGCTGTCACGGCACGCATTCCGCCGCTGTTTCCAGCTTTGCCTGCACGCTGTTTGACAAGATGAAAAATGTGCACGGCCTTCCCGCGGACAGAAAGATTATCCTGGAGCTGGCGGCAATCCTGCATAGCTGCGGACAGTACATCAACGTGCGCACGCACACGCAGTGCTCCTTTGACCTGATCAAAAACTTCGACATCTTCGGCATGACGGCCGAGCATATCCTGCTGACGGCCTTTGTCTCCGGCTACAACGAATTTGCGGTTCCAAATGCCGCCGACTTCAGTTTTTTAAGCCTTTCCGAGGAAAAACGGCTTGAAATTTCCAAGCTCGTAGCGATTTTCCGGCTTTCGAACGCACTGGATAAATCGAAACGGCAAAAGCTGAAAATCAGCAAGGTTAAAATCACCAACGACAAATTGGAAATCAAGGCGGAAACCACCGGAAACGCCCTTTTGGAGAAATGGGCATTCGAAGAATGCGCCGGTTTCTTCAAGGAGGTATTCGGCCTGAGCCCGGAGCTGCATATCCGCTCCAATCTGCTTTGATAAATGGAAGGAAAGTGGTCGTACCTATGGCATCCGATAAGAAAAAGTTTTATTACAACCGCGAGCTGAGCTGGATGGACTTTAACGCCCGCGTGCTGGAGGAAGCGCAGAAGAAAAGCAACCCGGTTATGGAGCGCCTGCGTTTTCTCGCCATCACCGGCTCCAACCTCGACGAGTTCTTTATGGTGCGCGTGGCCGGTGTGAAGAGCCAGGTAAATTCCGGCTACACCAAGCCCGATGATTCCGGCCTGACGCCGAAGGAGCTTCTGGCGGCGCTGGAAAAAAAGACGCACGATTTCATGGAAAAGCAGTATTCCTGCCTGTACCGTTCGATCCTGCCCACGCTCAAAAAGCAGGCGGATATTGAATTCCTGACGCCGGATAAGCTGAACGAGGCGCAGCTGGCCTTTATCAACGAATACTTTCACCGCGTCCTGTTTCCGGTACTTACGCCGCTCGCCGTGGACAGCAGCCGTCCGTTTCCGATGCTTGCCAACAAGAGCCTGAATCTCGCCGTGCGCCTCTCCTCCAAAGAGAATAAGGGCGAAAAATGCTTCGCCGTCGTGCAGGTTCCGTCCATTCTTCCGCGTTTCACGGAGCTGCCGAAAAACGGGAGCACGCGCTGCTTCGCGCTTTTGGAGGATATCATCACCTACTATCTGGAGGAGCTTTTTGAGCTGCATGAGATCAAGGCCGTCTTCCCCTTCCGCATCACGCGGAATTCCGATCTCACGATCGATGAGGAAGCCGACGACTTCATGTATGAGATCCAGAAGTCCATCAAGCGCCGCAAGCGCGGCCGCCCGGTCCGGCTGGAAATTCTGCAGCACACGGACAGCGATACGAGAAAGTTTCTTGTCAAGACGCTTGACATCGCCGACGGCGAGGTTTACGAGATTCAGGGCCCTATCGATCTGACCTTCTTCTCAAAATTTGCCGGTATTCCCGGCTGTGATGAATTCTGCTTCGCGCCGATTCGCCCCACCACGCCGGCAGGTGATTTCTGGGGCTACACCGATATTTTCGAGGCTATCCGCGACGGCGACCGCCTCGTACACCATCCGTATGAGACCTTCGACTGCGTGGTGCAGTTTATCGCGCAGGCCGCCGAGGATGAAGACGTTCTCGCCATCAAGCAGACGCTGTACCGCGTCAGCGGAAACTCGCCGATCATCGCTTCACTGATCAAAGCCGCCGAAAACGGCAAGCAGGTCACCGTGCTGGTCGAGCTGAAGGCGCGCTTTGACGAGGAAAACAACATCAACTGGGCGCGGAAGCTGGAAAAGGCGGGCTGCCATGTCATTTACGGCCTGACCGGCCTGAAAACACACTGCAAGATCGCGCTGGTTGTCCGCCGCGAGGAGGACGGCATCCGCCGTTACCTGCACCTTGGCACCGGCAACTACAACGACTCCACGGCGAAAATCTACACCGATCTCGGCCTGTTCACCTGCAACGAGCAGTACGGCTCGGACGCCTCCTCCCTGTTCAACGTCATCACCGGCTACTCCCGTCCGCCGGAATACCAGCATTTCATCGTGGCACCGCACGACATGCGCAGCTTTTTTATCTATATGATTCGCAATGAGATCGAAAATGCAAAGCGCGGATTGCCCAGCGGCATCACGGTCAAGGTCAATTCGCTTGTTGACCCGGAGCTGATCGAGCTTCTGTATGAGGCCTCGCAGGCCGGCGTGCGCATCCGGATGATCGTGCGCGGCATCTGCTGCCTGATTCCCGGCGTTCCGGGCGTCAGCGAGAATATCACGGTCATGAGTATTGTCGGGCAGCTTCTGGAGCACAGCCGCATTTTCCGCTTTGAAAACGCGGGCAACCCGCGCATTTATATGGGCAGCGCGGACTGGATGCCCCGCAATCTTGACCGCCGCATAGAGCTGGTTTTCCCCATCGAGGACGAAAAACAGAAGGCGCGCGTCTTCAAAATTCTCGATACCATGCTCAGCGATACGACAAACGCGCGCTATATGCAGAGCGATACGAGCTATGTGCATGTGGACCTGCGCGGCAAACAGAGAATCAGCTCGCAGCTCACCTTCTACAAGGAGGCGCAGGAGCGCCTGAAGGCTCTGCAGGCGATTGAAAAGGACAGTATTCTGATTCCGATCCACTCGGCAGATGAATAAGGGCAGCTCCGCATAAGGATTGTCGCATCGCTATGCAGTCAGATTGTCCGGCCCGATCATACAGAAATTTCGCAGGTCCGCTGTTCGGAAATTTCCATGCGGCAGCGCCGAAGTTCTGTGAGCGGACATGTGGCAAAGGCGTCAGCCGTTCATTG
>JAHZCM010000163.1 GCA_019422905.1 Oscillospiraceae bacterium | reverse complement strand
GGGCTTCCCGTGCGTAAGTTTATCTGCGCCTCAAACCGGAACAATATCCTGACGGATTTCATCCGCACCGGCGTGTACGACAGGAAGCGCGCGTTCTATACGACGATCTCCCCCTCGATGGATATTCTCGTATCGAGCAATCTCGAGCGCCTTTTATATCACCTCTGCGGTGAGGATGCGGAGAAGCTGTGCGGCTGGATGGCGGCTCTGCAGAGCGGCGGCGCCTATGCGGTGGACGCCGGTACGGCGGACGCGGTGCGGACGCTGTTCTACGGCGGCTGCTGCGACGACGCGGAGACGGTCGGGGTTATCCGTGCCGTTTTCGAGCGCGACGGCTATCTCTGCGACACGCACACGGCGGTCGCTATGGGCGTCTACAGGCAGTATTTGGCGGAAACCGGCGACAACACACCCACCGTAATCGCTTCTACGGCAAGCCCGTACAAGTTTTCGGACAGCGTGCTGGATGCGTTCGACTGCGAAAAGCCTGCGGACGAATTTGAAAAGGCCGCGCTGCTTTCCTCGCTTTCCGGCACGGAGATTCCGCAGCCGATTCTGGCGCTCAAGGACAAAGCGCCGCGCTTTGCGAATACCTGTGCGGCGGAGCGGATGGCGGATTTTGTGTTGAAAACCGTCGGAGTGTAAGCGCGCTATGGCACTTTACGGAATTGCGGACCTGCACCTGTCGCTCGGTGTGGACAAGCCGATGGATGTTTTCCGCGGCTGGGAAAATTACGTGGAGCGTTTGGAGAAAAATTGGCGCGCGTTGGTTACGGACGCGGATACGGTCGTTGTCGCCGGGGACATTTCCTGGGGAATGCGGCTGGAGGAGACGGAGCGCGACTTCGCCTTCCTGGAAAGCCTGCCCGGAAAAAAGCTGCTTTTGAAGGGCAATCACGATTACTGGTGGTCCACGCGG
Source organism: Oscillospiraceae bacterium (assembly GCA_019422905.1). GTDB lineage: Bacteria > Bacillota > Clostridia > Oscillospirales > Acutalibacteraceae > Hominenteromicrobium. Next base: position 3,371 of record JAHZCM010000163.1, on the reverse strand, counting down.
AACAAAATCGAAACGTTTTTCGAGCAGCGCGGCTTTCATTCGTTTGAGCTTGTGTTCAACTCCGCCGTGCGCGTCGATGATGTTGCGGTCTGCGGCACGCGCGGCTGGCTGTACAATGCGGAAACCGCGGAGGACAAAAAGATCGTCGCGCGCGAGAACGGGCGGCTGACGGCTTCTCTGGAGGCCGCGCGGACGCTCGGCGGCACGCCGGTTGTGTTTCTGCACTACCCGCCGGTTTACGACATTGCGGAATGCGGCGAGCTGCTGGATACCATGCTGCACTTCGGCGTGCGGGACTGTTACTTCGGGCATATTCACGGTGACCGCGCGGCGAAAAAAGCGCCGGTAGGCGAGTATCGGGGCATCCGTATGCACCTGATTTCCTGCGATTATATCCGGTTTGTTCCGAAACTTGTCCGGCTGAGCGGAGAGTGTAAATAAATTTTTAAAAATCGGCCGGGCATATGGCATATTCTGTTTTTCTGTGCTATAATGACCCCATATGGCTATAATACCGAATGTTTTTTCGACTGTTGCCTTTGCGGTATGCCGGCCTGCTTATAATTCAGCAATTTTTTTGAGAGGATAGAAGGACATGAACTTAAAAGCAACAAACAAGACAGAGACCAACAAGTACACGCTTGAGATTGAAATTTCCGCCGAGGATTTCAATAAGGCAATCGATGAAGTATTTAAAACCGAGGGCAAGAAGATTGCCATTCCGGGCTTCCGCAAGGGCAAGGCGCCGAAGGCTTTCATCGAGAAGTATTACGGCGAATCCGTTTTCTTTGAGGGCGCGGTGGACAGGCTGTATCGTCCGGCTCTGATGGACGCCGTGGAGGCTTCCGGCCTGGAGGTCATCAGCATCGGGCAGGCGGATATCACCGAGGTCAGCAAGGCGGCCGGCATCCAGATGAAGGTAGACGTCGTTGTCAAGCCGGAAATCACGATCGAGGGCTATAAGGGCATTGAGGCGACCAGGAAAAAGGTTGAGGTCACCGACGAGGACGTCAGCGCCGAGCTTGTCAAGGTGCAGGACAGAAACTCCAGAATGGTCACGGTTGACGACAGAGGCGCGCTGACGGGCGATACCGCAGTGATCGATTTCGAGGGCTTCTGCGACGGCGAGGCGTTTGAAGGCGGCAAGGGCGAGAACTTTGAGCTGGGCCTTGGCTCCGGCCAGTTTATCCCCGGCTTTGAGGATCAGATCGTCGGCCATGAGACAGGCGACGAGTTTGAAATCAACGTGAAGTTCCCGGAGGAATATCAGGCGGAGAACCTCAAGGGCAAGGACGCGACGTTCAAGATCAAGCTGCATGAGATCAAGCGCAAGGAGCTTCCGGTGCTGGACGACGAGTTTGCGAAGGATGTCAGCGAGTTCGACACGCTGGACGCTTATAAGGACAGCATCCGCGAAAAGCTGACAAGCGACCGTGAGAAGGCGGCGGATTCTGATGTTGAGAATCAGATCCTTGAGGCGCTGATTGAGAAGGTTGAGGGCGAAATTCCGGACGAGATGTATGATAATGAGGTGGAGGAGAGCATCAACAGCTTCGCATACCGTCTCCAGTCCCAGGGTCTGAACCTCGAGACCTATCTCAAGTATACCGGCATGGATACAAATGCGCTCAAGGAACAGTTTAAGCCGCAGGCGGAGAAGCAGGTCAAGCTCAGACTCGCACTGGAGAAGATCGCGGCGAACGAGTCGCTTGAGCCGGCGGCTGAGGAGCTGGATGCGGAATACGAAAAGCTCGCAAAGACCTATGAGATGGAAGTCGACAAGATCAAAAACATTGTCGCGGAGGCACAGGTCAAGGGCGATCTCCAGAGCCAGAAGGCCGTGGAATTTGTCAAGGAAAATGCAGTCGTCAAGACTGAGGAATAATTTCAAAATTTACAGGTAAGTATATAGAGGTAATCTGCAGGCCGCCCGCTGTCCAGTTGACAGCGGGCGAAGCAGAACCCGGTATTTTTGGAAAGGAGCTTATACAAATGAGTATGGTACCTTATGTTGTGGAGCAGACGAGCAGAGGAGAGCGTTCCTACGATATTTTTTCGAGACTGCTCAACGACAGAATCGTTATGCTTAATGATGAGGTGAATAACACGACGGCCAGCCTTGTCGTGGCGCAGCTTCTGTATCTTGAAGGACAGGATCCGGACAAGGATATCAGCCTTTACATCAACAGCCCCGGCGGCGTAATCACGGCCGGTATGGCGATTTACGATACGATGCAGTACATCAAGTGCGACGTCTCCACGATCTGCATGGGTATGGCGGCTTCCATGGGCGCGTTTCTGCTGGCTGCCGGCGCGAAGGGCAAGCGCTATGCGCTGCCCAACGCCGAAATCATGATTCACCAGCCCTCCGGCGGTGCGCAGGGGCAGGCTACGGATATCCAGATTCAGGCGGAGCGCATCCTGCAGATGAAGAAGAACTTGAATACAATCCTCGCGGAGCGCACGGGCCAGACCTATGAGACGATCGCGAAGGACACCGAGCGCGACAATTTCATGACGGCGCAGCAGGCGGTGGAATACGGCCTGATCGATAAGGTTATCGAGACAAAATCGAAATAACGAAAGGGCGTGAGTGCATGCCAAATAATTTCGGAAACGAGAATGATCTGCGCTGCTCTTTCTGCGGAAAGCCGCAGTCTCAGGCCAAGCGTCTGATCGCCGGAAACGGCGTGTATATTTGCGATACGTGCATCGAGCTTTGCGTCAATATTCTTGAGGACGAGGGCGCGCTGCAGCGCGGCAGGCCGGCGGCCAGTGTGGTCCCGAAAATCGAAAAGGTATTGCCGAAGCCGCAGGAAATCAAGGCGATGCTGGACGAATATGTAATCGGCCAGGACGATGCGAAGATGACGCTGTCCGTCGCCGTATACAACCATTACAAGCGTATTTTCTTCAGCGGCGAGGACGACGGCGTGGAGATCGCGAAGAGCAACGTGCTCCTGCTGGGGCCGACCGGCGTCGGCAAAACGTATCTGGCGCAGACGCTTGCGAAGCTGCTCGACGTTCCGTTTGCCATTGCGGATGCGACGACGCTGACGGAGGCCGGCTATGTGGGCGAGGATGTGGAGAACATCCTGCTCCGTTTGATTCAGGCTGCCGATTACGATGTTGAGCGTGCGGAGCGCGGGATCATCTATGTGGATGAGATCGACAAAATCTCCCGCAAATCCGAAAACCCGTCGATCACGCGCGATGTCAGCGGCGAGGGCGTACAGCAGGCGCTTCTGAAAATCCTGGAGGGCACCACGGCGGGCGTTCCGCCGAAGGGCGGCAGGAAGCACCCGCAGCAGGAGGTCATCAACATCAACACCTCCAATATCCTCTTCAGCTGCGGCGGTGCGTTTGACGGT
>JAHZCM010000162.1 GCA_019422905.1 Oscillospiraceae bacterium | reverse complement strand
CATCCGAGCCGCAGCAAGAAGCTCAAGGATTTTCTCGACTGATCCCGAAAGGACGAAATCATGCACATGACGTTAGAGGCGGACTACGCCGTCCGCATTGTGGAATTTCTCGCAGTGCATCCGGAGCGTGTGGACGCCAAAACCATATCCGAAAAAACGAATGTGACGCTGCGGTTTACGCTGAAAATCCTGCGCACGCTTGTGGCGGACGGCATCGTCTGCTCGTATAAGGGCGCGAAGGGCGGCTATAAGCTGGCGCAGCCGGCGCAGGAAATCACGCTCCGCCGGGTGATTGAGGCTGTGGAGGGGCCGTATATGCTCTCGCGCTGCCAGGGGGATTCTTACAGCTGCCACCGCACGGACTGCCGGCTGCACAGTATCTACAGCGAGATATCTGAGCTTGTGCGTGACCGGCTTGATTCCTATACCTTCGATTCCATCTGCTCGTGCGATGAAGAGAAGCCGGAGAAGGAGACGCCGGAGACGGAATAAAACGAAAAAGCTGCGCTGAGTCTGCTGTGCCGAAGAAAAAGCGAAATATTATGGTGTGCCGGCGCGGCAAATCTGCCGTTTCCGTCGGCGGCAAAGAAGCAGTTCTGCACGCGGGGGATGAATGGTTTATCCCGAAGGGTGCGCCTTGGAGCGGAGAACGCAGGGCAGATGCGGGGATAATCCGTGCATTTGGCGGTATAAGAATCAAATAAAACGCGTTATAAAGCGGCGGATGGATGAAAAAGCCGCTGGGCATAAAAAGAGGACCCGCACGGGAAAACTGTGCAGGTCCTTGCTTTGCTGTACGCGAATTTATACAATTGGGATAAAAACCGAAGAAAAAGCTTGACAAACCACGGAATATCGTGTACTATTTTATAATGTATCATCATGGATAGATATGCGATTTCGTTCATCTTTGTGTATTATACCACATAATTCCCAAAGAATCAAGCATAATCTGAAATTTCCACATGAACGGATATTTTTTTCAGCGTTTTTAAGTTCATTTTGCTTAAAGACATGGGTCAAATACTATGAATGGAGTGGTTGAGTCAATGGTGAATGTTAAGCCGGTACAGCTTGGCAAAAACACGCGCATGAGCTTTGCACACATCAACGAGGTTCTCGACATGCCGAACCTGATCGAGATCCAGAAGAATTCCTACGACTGGTTCCTGAAGGACGGCCTCAGGGAAGTATTCGACGATGTATCCGGCATTACGGATTTCAATGGAAATCTCGTGCTGGATTTTGTGAACTATAAGCTCGACGAAAAACCAAATTATACGGTTGCCGAGTGCAAAGAACGCGACGCCACGTATGCCGCTGCGCTTCGTGTAACCGCACGCCTTCTCAACAAAGAAACGGGTGAAATCAAGGAATCCGAAGTCTTTATGGGCGATTTCCCCCTGATGACGCCCTCCGGTACGTTCGTCATCAACGGCGCCGAGCGCGTTATCGTTTCCCAGCTTGTCCGTTCTCCCGGCGTGTATTATAAGATGGAGTACGACAAGACAGGCAAGCAGCTTTTCTCTTCCACAGTCATTCCAAACCGCGGCGCATGGCTCGAATACGAGAACGACGTCAACGACGTGCTTTATGTGCGCATCGACAAGAACAGAAAAATTCCGATGACCGCCTTTATCCGCGCACTGGGCCTCGGCACGGACGAGGAGATCAAGGCGTATTTCGGAGAGGACGAGCGTATCCTCGCGACGATTGAAAAGGATACCACGCATACGATGGAGGAGGGTCTTTTTGAGGTCTACAGAAAGCTCCGCCCGAGCGAGCCGCCCACAATCGAAAGCGCGCAGTCCCATCTGAACGGCCTGTTCTTTGATCCGAGACGGTATGACCTTTCCAGGGTCGGCCGTTATAAATATAATAAGAAGCTGAATCTCGCCGGAAGACTCGCCGGCCACCAGCTCTCCCGCCCGGTCGTCAATCCGGCGACAGGCGAGATGATGGCGGATGCAGGCACGGTCGTCACCCGCGCGATGGCGGAGGAAATGGACGACGCCGGCGTAACCGTCGCATATGTCGCGCTGGACGAGAAGGAAGCGAAGATCCTCTCGAACGGCATGGTCGATATTTCAAAGTATGTTTCCTTCGACGCGGAAGCGGAGTGCAACGTAAACGAGCGCGTCCGCTATGCGGTGCTGGCCGAGATCCTTGAGGCCTGCGGAGACGATGAAGCGGCGCTCAAGGAGATGCTCATTGCCCGCCACGACGACCTGATCCCGAACCACATCATCATTGACGATATTTTTGCATCCATCAACTATATGACGTGCCTCGCCGTCGGCATCGGCCAGACGGACGATATCGACCAGCTTGGCAACCGCCGCATCCGTTCGGTCGGCGAGCTTCTGCAGAACCAGTTCCGCATCGGCTTCTCGCGTTTGGAGCGCGTGATCCGCGAGCGCATGACGCTGCAGGCGCAGGATATGGAAGCGCTCACACCGCATTCCCTGATCAATATCCGCCCGGTTGTCGCGGCGATCAAGGAGTTTTTCGGCTCCTCTCCGCTGTCTCAGTTCATGGATCAGACGAACCCGCTTGCCGAGTTGACGCATAAGCGCCGTCTTTCCGCGCTTGGCCCGGGCGGCCTGTCCCGTGACCGCGCGAGCTTCGAGGTGCGCGACGTTCACTATACGCACTACGGCCGCATGTGTCCGATCGAATCGCCGGAAGGCCCGAACATCGGCCTGATTTCCTACCTCGCGACGTTCGCGAAGATCAACCACTACGGCTTCATTGAAGCGCCGTACAGAAAGATCGACAAGGCCACTGGCCGCGTCACCGACGAGGTCGTCTACATGACCGCCGACGTCGAGGACGAGTATATCGTCGCGCAGGCCAACGAAAAGCTCAACGAGGACGGCACGTTCGCCAACCGCCGCGTGCTCACCCGCTACAAGGGCGAGTTCATCGAGGTGGATTCCGAGCGCGTCGATTATATGGATATTTCCCCGCGTATGGTCGTTTCCGTTGCGACGGCAATGATCCCGTTCCTCGAGAACGACGATGCGAACCGCGCGCTGATGGGCGCGAACATGCAGCGCCAGGCCGTCCCGCTGATCCGTACCGAGGCCCCGATCGTCGGTACCGGCATGGAGTACAAGGCGGGCGTCGATTCCGGCGTCTGCGTGCTGTGTGAGCGCGCCGGCGTCGTCAAGAGCGTCAGCGCGGATCTTGTCCGCGTCACGACGGATAACGGCGATATCGACGATTATGTCATCACAAAATTTATGCGCTCGAACCAGAGCACCTGTATCAACCAGGTTCCGGTCGTCAACCGCGGCGACCGCGTGGAGGTCGGCGACGTCATTGCGGACGGTCCGGCGATCAAGAACGGCGAAATTGCCCTTGGCAAGAATGCGCTGATCGGCTTCATGACCTGGGAAGGCTACAACTACGAGGACGCCGTCCTGCTGAACGAAAAAATCGTGCGCGACGACGTTTACACCTCCATCCATATCGAAGAGTATGAGATGGAAGCGAGAGACACAAAGCTCGGGCCGGAGGAGATCACCCGTGATATCCCGAACGTCAACGAGGATCTGCTCCGCGATCTCGACGACCGCGGCATCATCCGTGTCGGCGCCGAGGTGCATGCCGGCGACATCCTGGTCGGTAAGGTCACGCCGAAGGGCGAGACGGAGCTGACCGCGGAGGAGCGCCTGCTGCGCGCGATCTTCGGTGAAAAGGCCCGCGAGGTCCGCGATACGTCCCTGCGCGTGCCGCACGGCGAGTACGGCACGATCGTCGACGTCAAGGTCTTTACGAGAGAAAACAGCGATGAGCTCAGCCCGGGCGTCAACAAGGTCGTCCGCTGCTACATCGCGCAGAAGAGAAAGATTTCCGTCGGCGATAAGATGGCGGGCCGCCACGGCAACAAGGGCGTTGTTTCCCGCATCCTGCCGATGGAGGAGATGCCCTTCCTGCCCGACGGTACACCGCTCGATATTGTTCTGAACCCGTTGGGCGTGCCTTCCCGAATGAATATCGGACAGGTTCTGGAGGTTCACCTCGGCATGGCGGCGAACGCGCTGGGCTGGAAGATCATGACCCCGGTGTTCGACGGCGCGCATGAGGATGACATCCGCGAGTGCTTCCGCATGGCGGGTATCAGCGAGGACGGTAAGTTCTGGCTGCGCGACGGCAGAACCGGCGAGTATTTCGATAACCCGGTCACGGTCGGTTATATGTATTACCTCAAGCTCCACCATCTGGTTGACGATAAGATCCATGCCCGCTCCACAGGCCCGTACGCCCTTGTTACCCAGCAGCCTCTGGGCGGCAAGGCGCAGTTCGGCGGCCAGCGCTTCGGCGAAATGGAAGTCTGGGCC
>JAHZCM010000161.1:2384-4426 GCA_019422905.1 Oscillospiraceae bacterium | reverse complement strand
CCCCATACTGACGGCATCCGTCCATTCAAAAAGCACGCCGTAGCCGCCGCCCATCTCTCCGGCCTCAACCAGCCGGATGAGGTTTTCATGGGCCAGCGTTCGGTAAAGCTGTGCCGTAGGCTTCAGCCGCTCAACCGCCGTTTCCGGCCTGCCGTCGTACCGTACGGTCGGCGCGCCGGCAAATTTCAGAAAGTACCGCTTTCCATCTTTTTTAAGGCCGAAGCAGATGTTGCCGGAATCTTGATCGTCATAGACCCTGAACACCTGTCCATAGACACACAGGAAATCAAAATCAAAGGGCTGTTTCAGCCTGTACGGCACGCCGTCCGTCTCCTGTACATACGGCACGCCGAGATACCAGGACGGCACGACGCGCGTCATGCCCTCATACCAGCCGAGCACCTCCTGCGCCATCCGGAGCTGAACGTTCACCTCTTCCTGTCCGAACGGGATCGCCCAGCCGACCGAGCCGAGCGTATTGCCCGAAACGTAGAGCGCCAGAAGCCGCCAGAAGCCTTCCGGCACATTTCCATCAAAGTAACCGTTTACAAGGCCGGTTGCGAAAAACGGGCTGGCGTCCGCGCTCCATGTGATGCGGTTGAATTCCTCCCACGGATCGCCGTAATCAAAGCGGTCAAAATCGATGACGACAAGCGCGCCGTCCTCGAGCATCATATTGCCGATGTGATAATCTCCGTGCTGTAAAGTCTGCGGCCTGCCGTCAAGCAGATACCGGTTTGCCTGCACATAGGCGATCATCGCTTCCGCACCGTCAAATCCGATCGGGCTGGTGCGATATGTATCGATTTTCCGGTCCAGCTTGCTGTTGAAGCGTTCCGACCAGTCGGGCTGCGTCTCGGGTGCGGGAACGGTGTGGATTTTCCGAAGAATCCGGCCCGCGTGCAGCCCGTGCATATATTGTTCCGTATCCGAAAGCCGCGGAACGGCTTTTTCGGCATCCTGCCCGTCGATCCATGTCTGCACAACGTAGGCGCAATCCTCTGTCATGCCAAACCGGACCGGCCTGCACATGGGAACGCCGAGCTTTTCTACCGCCTGCATAACGGCAAATTCCGCCCGCTTCCGTTCGCCCTGCGCCGCATCCGAGAGGCGCAGAAGCGCCTTTGAGCCGTCCTGCCGCGTGACGCAGTATTTTTCATCCGCCGACCAGCCCCCGCAGATTCTCTCCGCCCCGGTAAGGCCCAGCTCCGTCAAGAGCTGGGCCAAAGCGTTTCCGTTCATCGCACACCTCCACATTCTGACTTTATTATATAATTATACCATACCGGAATAATTCCTGTAAAGTGCCGGGCAGCGCGAATATGGATTGTAGAATCCACCAGTTGAAAAAAACGGCGAATTGTGGTATGCTTACAACCATAACCCAAACGGCAGCCCGGCAATGTACCGCGATGAGCCGGCTCGGACGACCGCAAAAGCCGGGAATCCCCCGGCGGCGTTCGCACTAGCAAAAACGGACGGCGACAGGCTGCAACATAGTCAATATAGATTCTTTCTTGCGCAGTATACATAGGCTCTGCGCGTGCGCACGAATGTGCGGCAAAAAGGCGCGCGGCTTCCGCCGGCGCCCAAACAGAAAGGATTGAATGCAACATGGAGGAAACAACAGCAAAACAAGAGAGTAAAATCAAAAAGTATCTGCACCGGTATTTCATCGACGCCATGAGCGCCATGGCGCAGGGACTGTTTGCCTCGCTTCTGATCGGCACGATCATTTCCACGCTCGGCACGCAGCTCAACATTCCGATTCTCGACGAGATCGGCGGCTACGCGAAATCCGCCGCAGGCCCAGCGATGGCTGTGGCGATCGGCTACGCGCTACAGGCCCCGCCGCTCGTGCTCTTTTCGCTCGTCGCCGTCGGCGGCGCGGCCAACACGCTCGGCGGTGCAGGCGGCCCGCTCGCCGTTCTGATCCTTGCCATCGTGGCCGCAGAGCTCGGCACGCCGGTCAGCACAAAGACACCGCTCGCCATTATCGTCACACCGCTCGTCACGCTCTTCTCCGGCTCCGGCCTCGCCTA
>JAHZCM010000161.1:0-2374 GCA_019422905.1 Oscillospiraceae bacterium | reverse complement strand
CGGCGCGGCGGCTTCGAGCGTCGGCAGCCTGATCATGTGGGCAACGGATCTGCAGCCGTTCCTGATGGGCATCCTCGTCTCGGTCATCGTCGGCATGGCGCTGACGCTTCCGATCAGCAGCGCGGCAATCTGCTCGGTGCTCGGCCTGACGGGCCTTGCGGGCGGCGCGGCGGTCGCGGGCTGCTGCGCGCAGATGATCGGCTTTGCGGTCATCAGCTTCCGCGACAACGGCTGGGGCGGCTTCTTCGCGCAGGGCATCGGCACCTCGATGCTGCAGGTTCCGAATATCATCAAGAACCCGCGCATCTGGATTGCGCCGACGCTGGCTTCCGCGATTACCGGCCCGGTCGCGACCTGTCTTTTCGGTATGCAGATGAACGGCGCTCCGATTTCAAGCGGCATGGGCACATGCGGCCTTGTCGGACAGATCGGCGTATATTCCGGCTGGATCTCCGACATTGCGGAGGGGACAAAGACGGCCATTACCGCGATGGACTGGGTTGGCCTTGTCCTGATCTGCTTTATCCTGCCCGCTCTCCTCTCCCTTGTCTTTGACTTCATACTCCGCAAACTCAACTGGGTCAAGCCCGGCGATATGAAAATCGACGCCTGATCCCAAGATCCCCAAAACGCTCTTTACAATTCCGGCGTTTTGGGGATCTTTTCTTTTTCCCTTATTGAGTTTTTCGCAGACTTGTACTATAATCGAATCGAAAAGTTTCTCAATCGAGGAGGATTTGTTATGCAGTTCACATACTTAGGTACGGCAGCGGCAGAGGGCTGGCCCGCTGTTTTTTGCCAATGCGCCGTCTGCCGGGAGGCACAGCGTCTCGGCGGCAAAAATATCCGCACACGCTCGCAGGCCATCGTCATCGATGATCTTTTGATCGACCTTCCGCCGGATACCTACATGCACAAGCTCCGGAACAATCTGGATCTCAGCCGCGTGGAGCACCTGCTGATCACGCACTGCCATATGGACCACTTTTACCCGCAGGAGCTGACGGTATACGGCTCGTGCTACAGCACGGTTATGACACGTTCACAGATGCACATTTACTGCGCGCAGGAAACCTATGATCTTTTTGCCCGCTGCGCATGGGAAATTGATGAGGCAAGCCGGAACGCGCTCCATTGGCACATCCTGAAACCCTTCGAGCCTGTGCAGGCCGGGCAATACACGGTCACGCCGCTCCCGGCGCACCACATGCAGCCGGGAAATCAGCCCTTTGTCTATCACATCGTCGATGCGCAGGGCGTCTCCGTATTTTATTTGCATGACAGCGGCTATTATGTCCCGGAGGTCTGGGACTACTTCAGGGCGCAGAAAAAAAGCGCGGATCTCATCAGCTTTGACACGACTTTCGGTGGAGAAGACGCGCATTTCAAAAGCTCGCATTTCGGCTTCCCCGAAGTGGTGCGCGTGCGCGATGAAATGCGTACCATCGGCCTTGTGGATGCGCATACGCGCTGTATCCTGAATCATTTTTCGCACAACGGCCACCTGCTGCATCACGAGTTGGAAGCGCTGGCGTCGCCCGAGCATTTCGAGGTTTCCTACGACGGCAAAACCGTAAAGCTCTGAAACTGCCGCCAAATCGGACGAAGCCCTGCCCCTTTCTGTTGTGCAGACGCTCCCGGATAGATTAAAACGCTCCGTTGCATTTTGCTTCGGGGCGTTTTTTCTGCACAGAAACGGCCGCGCGCCTTTTCTCTGCGCGCCGCCGGCGAAGCGTACACGTTTCAAAACGCGGCACGTTTTCATCGGCAGCAGAGCTTTCACTGCTTGGCACGCTGTATGAGAAATACAGAAATTTTAGCCAATGTACGCATAAAATAAAGTATATTTTTTAGACGAATTACAAAACGTTTTCCACACATACAAAAAAAGCGGTGCGGCAATCCACATGCCGCTTCCGCTCTTTTGATCCCGCTTTTTATTACTTTGCACTGCGCCGAACCGCCTGCTCAATCTCCGCCAGCATTTCGTCTTTATCGATACCCTTGGTGCATTTAAACAGAGCCGCGACGATTTCCGGAATATCGGAGGCCTGATAATGGTCGGTTGTGGAGATCTGTTGTGCGAAATACTCATTGCGTGTGAGCATCGGTGCAAAGCGGCGCGCATTCTTTCTGCCCGTACCGTTGTTCATAAAAGCCGCTATGTACTGGTATGCCATCAGATTATTGATGATGACGTGAAACGAATTCTTGGCAAAAAGCGGATCGTCCGGATCACGCATGGCGATTTCCATGATCTCCGCACGGTTCAGCGGGCGTCCTGCCTCCCAAAGCAACTGCATCATAGCCAGTTCAGAATTCGTCAACCGCACATGCACTTTCTTACTCTTCATACAACATCCTCCTCTAAGCT
>JAHZCM010000016.1 GCA_019422905.1 Oscillospiraceae bacterium | reverse complement strand
AAAGCTCGGCAAAATCCCGTATTCCTCGCGGGAGGAGCAGCAGGCGGAGAACCTGCGCAAGATGCTGATGGCCATGTCGGAGGATATCCGCGTCATTATCATCAAGTTTGCGGACCGCATGCATAACCTTTCCACGCTGGAATATGTCGCGCCTCAGAAGCAGCGCGATAAGGCGCTGGAATGTCTGGAGGTCTACGCGCCGATCGCGCACCGCCTCGGCATGCGCACCGTCAAGGAATACATGGAGGACGTCTCGCTGAAATATCTCGATCCGGTCGCGTACCATGAGATTGAGGAAAACCTGGAGGCCAGAAGCACCAGGCGGCGGCAGTTTATCGACAATACCAAGGAGATGATTCGCGAGCGTATCGAGCCGATGATCCCCGGCGTGTACATCGAAGGGCGCGTTAAGAGCATCAACGGCATTTACCGCAAAATGTTCGTGCAGGGCAAGAGCTTTGACGAGATCTACGACGTTTTTGCGCTGCGCGTCATTGTCGATACCATCATAGACTGCTACAACGTGCTCGGCATCATACACGACATGTTCACGCCGCTGCCGAACCGCTTCAAGGATTATATTTCGACGCCGAAGCAGAATATGTATCAATCCCTGCACACGACGGTCATCAGCAAAGAGGGCATCCCCTTTGAAGTGCAGATCCGTACATGGGAGATGCACCACACCGCGGAATACGGCATCGCGGCGCACTGGAAATACAAGCTCGGCATGACGAGCGGCAACGAGAAGCCGGATTCTCTGGAGGCGCGGCTGCAGTGGATCCGCAACATGCTGGATAACCAGTCGGAAAGTGAGGACGTCACCGACCTTGTACGTTCAATTAAAACGGACCTTTCCCCGGAGGAGGTTTTCGTTTTTACGCCGAAGGGCGACGTCATCAACCTGCCGATGGGCTCCACCGTCATCGACTTCGCCTACGCGATTCATTCGGCGGTCGGCAACCGCATGATCGGCGCGAAGGTGGATCAGAAAATCGTCCCGCTGGATTACAAGGTGAAAACGGGCGAGATCATCGAGGTTTTGACCACCAAGGAGGTTGGCCGCGGCCCGAACCGCGACTGGCTCTCGCTGGTGCGCACCAGTGAGGCGCGCAACAAAATCCGCACATGGTTTAAAAAAGAGAAGCGCGAAGAGAACATTGTGGAGGGCAAGGCCGAGCTGGAGCGCGAGTTTAAGCGCAACAACATTGTGATGAGCGACGAGCTGATGCAGTTCATGCTGGACAGCGTCGGGCGCCGCCACAGCTGCGCGACGCCGGATGATTTCTATGCGGCGATCGGCTACGGCGGCATTCAGCTCTGGAAGATTCTGCCGCGCGTTAAGGAAGAATATCAGAAAAATCAGAAGCCGGCGGAAAAGCAGGCGGATATCTCCCAGCAGGTGCCGCAGACCGCAAGCAAGAAAGCGGCCGGCGGCGTGCTGGTGGAGGGCATGGACAACTGCTTGATCAAATTTTCCCGTTGCTGCAACCCGCTTCCGGGCGACGAGATCATCGGCTTCATTACGCGCGGCTTCGGCGTTTCCATCCACAAACGCGGCTGCTCGAACGTGCCGAAGGACTTTACGACCTGCCCGGAGCCGGAGCGCTGGGTGCGCGCGCATTGGGCGGGCGAGGTTAAGGAAGAATTCAAATCCACGCTGCATATTGTTGCGGCGAACCGTTCCGGCTTGCTGGCGGATGTGACCCAGCAGCTCTTTAATATGCACATTTTCATCCACTCGCTGAACTCCCGTGAGATTAAGAATACGGAAAACGCGGTGATTTCGGCGACGATCACGATCAACGGCCTTTCGCATCTGCAGCAGGTCATCGACCGCCTGATGCGGATTAAGGGCGTGATCTCCATTGACCGAAGCTGAACCGGAGGGGAGCTTTATGCGCTATATTTGTATTACGGGCGGCATGCTTGCCGAAAACTGTTACCTGCTTGTGGATGAGGAGACAAACGAGGCGGCGGTGATCGATCCCGGCTTTGTGAACGAGAGGCTTCTCGCCGGGATTGAAAAGCTGCATGTGCGCTGGATCCTGCTGACCCACGGCCATTTTGATCATATCGAGGGCGCGGACCGCCTGCACGCCCTGACCGGCGCGCCGGTTGCGGCCTACCGCACAGAGGGCGCGTTTGCCGCAGACCCGGCGCAGAACGGCTCGCTCCTGATGCTTGGCCGGGCGATCGCCTGCCATGTGGACCGGCTTTTTGAGGACGGTGAGATGTTTTCGGTTGGAACCATACCGGTCACGGTGCTGCACACGCCGGGGCATACGGCGGGCGGCTGCTGCTATATCACGCCGGACGCGGTGTTTGCCGGTGATACGCTGATGGGCTATTCGGTCGGCCGGTGCGACCTGCCCACCGGAGATGAGACGCAGCTCATGGCTTCTTTGCGGAAGCTGGCCGTACTGCCGGGTGATCCGGACATTTGCGGCGGCCACGGTCCGGTGACGAAATTATCGGCCGAAAAGCAGAGAAACCCGTATTTGTAAGGATAAGCTGAATTAAGGATTTTATCATGTATCTTTTTGTTATCGACCACCCCTATCATTATGAAGCGGAAAACCTGTGCCGCGTCTTTTTTCCGTTTGATAAGGTGATGACGCGGCATGAAGCGGAGGAGACGGAAGAACCGCAGGCGAGAACCGTCTATACGGCGATTCAGGACGGGCGGTACATTGTCCGCATTGCGGACGCGGACGGCGAGACGTTCCGCACGGCGGCGCGGGCTGCGGAGGACGAATACGGCCTGATGGCGCTGCTGTTTGAGGCGCTCAGCGCGCATACGGGAAAAACGCCGCGCTGGGGAATGCTTACGGGCATCCACCCGATTAAGCTGCTGCGCCAGCTTGCCGGACGGTACGGCGAGGCGGAAGCGGAGCGCCTGTTCCGCGAGAAGTATTTCGTGTCCGAAGAGAAAGCGGCACTGGCGGCGCGGACGCTGCGGGAGCAGGCGCCGGTCGTCGCGGATGTTGGGGAGAACGATTTTTCCCTGTATATTTCCGTGCCGTTCTGCCCGACGCGCTGCGCGTACTGCTCGTTTGTCTCCCAGAGCGTGGAAAAAACAAGGAAGCAGATTCCGGAGTATCACGCGCTTTTGATGCGGGAAATCGAGGCCACCGCATCATGTGCGAAGGAGCTCGGCCTCGTGCTGCGGTCGGTCTATGTCGGCGGCGGCACGCCGACCACCTTTTCCGCGGAGCAGCTTGCGGAGATGATCCGCACCGTGCGGTCTTCCTTTGATCTTTCCCGTTGTACGGAGTTCACCGTCGAAGCCGGACGTCCGGACACGATTGACCGCGCTAAACTCGAAGCGCTTCTTGCCGGCGGCGTCACGCGCATCAGCATCAATCCGCAGACGCTGCAAGACGATGTGCTTCAAAATATCGGCCGCCGCCATACGGCGCAGGAGGTGGTGGAGGCGTTTCGGCTTGCGCGGGAAATCGGGTTTACGAATATCAATATGGATTTGATCGTCGGCTTGCCGGGCGATACCTTCGAGAGCTTCTGCGACACGATCGAGAAGGTGCTGGCGCTGGACCCGGAAAATGTGACCGTGCATTCCCTCGCGCTCAAGCGTTCGTCGCGCATCACGCAGAGCGGCGAGGTGAACCGGGCGCATGCGGATGCCGCTCTTGCCGACCGGATGATGGCCTATGCGGAGCGGCGGCTGACGGAGCATGGCTTTGCGCCGTATTACCTCTACAGGCAGAAAGGTATGGCGGGCAATCTGGAGAATACGGGCTGGGCGAAGCCGGGGTTTGTCTGCGCTTACAATATTTTTACGATGGATGAAACGGAAACGGTGCTGGCCTGCGGCGCAGGCGGTGTTTCCAAGCTGAAAGACCCCTATTCGGAGGATCTGACACGCATTTTTAATTTTAAGTACTCATATGAGTATATCACCCGTTATGAGGAAATCTTAGAAAGAAAGGGAGGCGTCGGAAAGCAGTATGAGCAATTTCGCAAGCGGATACATTAAATACATCAACCATCTCGAGCAGATCAATGACGCGGCGCTTTCGCGGCCGCAGGTCATGATCGACGAGGTGGAGGACTCCTATCACGAGCACCTGCGCAACGTTGCGCGGAACATTGTCACGCATTACGGCACGGCGAAGGTCTGTATGCTGGCCGGTCCGTCCTCAAGCGGCAAGACGACGACGGCGCACCTGCTCCGGGATTACCTTCTGGAGTTTGGCCTCAGGGCGTCGATCGTGTCCATGGACGATTTTTATCTCGGCACGGAGCAGACACCGACGCTGCCGGGCGGCGAAAAGGATTATGAAACCGTGAATGCGCTGGACATCGACCTTGTGCAGCAGTGCCTCTCGTCTGTGATCCGTCAGGGCGTCTGTGCATTGCCGTCCTACGATTTTATGACGGGGCGGCGCAGCCTTGCCGTGCGCGAGCTGGACGTGCGCGACCACGGCTTTGTCATCCTGGAGGGCATTCACGCGCTGAACCCGATTTTTACGAAGAATTTGCCGGAGGGCTGCGCGATCAAGCTGTATGTCAGCGTGAAGCAGCAGATTAAGGATGCGAACGGCGAGGTGATTTCGCCGATGGATCTCCGCCTTGTCCGGCGCATTGCGCGCGACGTGAAGTTTCGTAACACCTCGGCGGAGGGGACGCTTTCCATGTGGGACAATGTTGTGGCGGGCGAAAACAAATATATCCGCCCGTACAGGCTTTCGGCGGATTATACGGTGAATTCCATTCATATCTATGAACCGTGCGTGCTGCGTTCCACGGTGATCCCGCTGGGGCGCACGCAACTGCGCCCGACGGCAGAGGACGGCCCGTCCTACCGGAAGGCCCGCGATCTCGATGCCCGTCTGATGCGCTTTGAACCGGTGGATCCGTCGCTCGTGCCAGAGAACTCCATGCTCCGTGAATTTCTCGGCCCAAAAGCCGCTGAAACCGGAAATTAAGTGATTTGTAAGGAAATATTCAATCTTTATTTACAAATCGACTCGATTGCCATTTGCTTTTTTGTTATTTTTAGGCTATAATGGTGGCAGAACCAAAAGAAATTCCGGTTCTGCGAAATGATATAAAGGAGAATAGAGTTATGGGAATTTTAGACGATGTTGTCATCAATGCAAAATCCGCAGCACAGACCGTCGGAAAAATGGCGGGACAGTTCGTGGATATGTCCAAGCTGAGAATTAACATTTCGGAGCTGAACGGCGAAATCAATAAGCGCTATCAGGAGCTGGGTCAGTTCATTTACGAGGCGAAGAAAGCCGGTTCCACAGACGAAGCGGAGCTGGAGGAGAAGATTGCCGGTATCGACGATCTCTACGCCCAGTTCGGCGTGGTTTCGGCACAGCTTGCGGCGCTTCAGAATAAGGTTACCTGCCCGGCCTGCGGCAAGCAGATGTCCGTGGATTCCGCGTTCTGCAGCCACTGCGGCATGAAGCTCGAAAAGGCGCCGGAGACGCCGGCGGAAGAGCCCGCGCAGGAGCCGGCGGAAGCGGCAGAGGAGCCTGCTGATGCGCCGGAGGAAAAGACGGAAGAGTAATTCCGAAAAAGAAGTGAAAATGCAGGCTGCTGCCTGCCGGACGTAAAACAGAGAGGAAAGAGGCATACTCTTTCCTTTTCTTTCGCGGTTTAAATCCGGCTCTCTGCGCGGTTTGGTCGAAAAGCGCGGGCCAAGATGAAACGGAGTATGTTTTATGGTTCGGAAACAGCCTGAAAAACGTGTGCGCCAGAGCTTTCTGCACGGTGCGCTTCTGCTCACGGCGGGCGTCCTGCTCGTCAAGGTTATCGGCGCGTTGTTTAAGATCCCGCTGTCCGCCGTCATCACGGAGGACGGCATGGGCTATTTCAGCACGGCTTACAGCTTTTACAACGTGATTTTCAGCATTGCCACGGCGGGATTCCCGGTGGCGGTGTCCCGCATGGTTTCGGAGAACGATTCCCTCGGGCGCTGGCGGGATGTGCGCCGCATCAAAAGCGTGGCGCTGCCGATTTTTCTGATGACCGGCGCGGTGGGAACAGGCGCCATGATTCTCGGCGCGCCGCTTTATACGAAAGCCGTCGGCAACACCGGCGCGTTGCCCGCCATGCTCGCGCTTGCCCCTTCCGTGCTGCTGTGCAGCCTGGCCGCGGTGTACCGCGGCTATTACGAAGGGCTGCGGAATATGACGCCGACAACGGTCTCGCAGATCATCGAGGCGTTTTCCAAGCTGGTTTTCGGCCTGAGCGGCGCATATTTCGTCATGGAGCATTGCAGCCGGGAATATGCGGAAACAGGCATGATCTTTCGCCGAGCGGTTTCGGACGCAGCGGCGGCACAGCGGACGATCTGTGCGTTTGGAGCCGCCGCCGCGATTCTCGGCGTGTCGCTCGGCTCCGGGCTGAGCTTTTTGTACCTGCGCTTGCGCGACCGCTGCGGAGACGGGATTCCGGAGGCGCAGCTGCGCCGTGCGCCGGAGCCGCAGGCACGCCGCACGCTGGCGCGCTGTCTGCTTCGCTCGTCCGTGCCAATCGCGATCGGCGCCGTGGCGATGAGCGTATCCGGCCTGATCGACGCCTCCTTTCTCCAGACGCGTATCGCGTATATCCTGCGCACGGATCCTGCGCCGATGATCGGCATGTATGCCGGCTGTATTCCGGCGGAGAATCTTTCCGCGCCCGATTCAATTCCGAACTATCTCTTTGGCTGCTACAACATGGCCCTCACGCTTTTTATGCTGGTGCCCAGCGTGACACAGGCGTTTGGCGTCAGCGCGCTGCCCAGCGTGACGCACGCTTTTGCGCGCGGCGTGAAGCGGGAGCTGCAAAATGCGATTGAGACGGTGCTGCGCGTGACGTGCAGGTTTGCGCTGCCCGCCGGGATCGGGCTCTCCGTGCTGGCGGAGCCGATCGCCGTGCTGGTCTATGGAGACCGGCCCAGTACGCCGATTATCGCACAGGCGCTGGCCGTGATGGGGATTGCGGCGATCTTCGCCGCAGTGACGACGCCGCTCGGCAGCATGCTGCAGGCGGTGGGCCATATGGAGCTTCCGGTCATTCTTGTGCTCAGCGGACTGCTGGTGAAAGTTGTTCTGAATTACATACTGGCAGGGATACCGGCGGTGAATATTCTGGGCGGCGGAATCAGCACGCTTGTGTGCTACGTGCTGGTCACGGCTGCGGAGCTTTTTGCGCTGGCGCGTATTACGGGGATTCGGCTGGATTTTTCTTCCACGATCATCAAGCCGCTTTTGGCCGCCCTGCTCTGCGGCGCCGCGGCCTTTGGCGCATGGCGCGGCACAGAAATGCTCAGCGGCGGAACGCGGCTTGACGCAGTGCCCGCCGTTCTGGCCGGAGCGCTGGCTTACGGCGCTGCGCTGCTGCTTTTGCGCGCCGTGCGGAAGCAGGATCTGGTGATGCTGCCCGGCGGGGAAAAAATTTTAAAAAGGCAGGAAAAATACTTGAAAAATACAGGAGGATAGGGTAGAATATGAAAGACGTTTCGAAATTTGTGGGAAAAGCACGGTATACGGTCGAGGACCTTTTGGAAATCCTCACGATTCTGCGTTCTCCGCAGGGCTGTCCGTGGGATCGCGAGCAGGATCACAAGAGTATCCGGCGCGATTTTCTGGAAGAATGTTATGAGGCGATCGAGGCCATTGACACCGACAATACGGAGCTGCTCCGCGAGGAGCTGGGCGATGTGCTTCTGCAGGTCGCATTTCACAGTGAGATTGAGCGCGAGCAGGGGCATTTCGACTTCGCGGATGTGGTCAGCGGGGTAGCGGAAAAGATGGTTGTCCGCCATCCGCATGTGTTTGCGGATACAAAAGCGGATACAACGGATCAGGTGCTTTCAAACTGGGATCAGATCAAGCGTGAGACGAAAAAGCAGAAGTCGAACCGTGAGGTGCTGGAGAGCGTTTCCCCGGCAATGCCGGCGCTGATGCGCGCGCAGAAGGTGCGTAAAAAGGCGGCGGGCATGGGTGCCGAAACTGGAGACGCCGAAGCGTTGAAGGCGAGCATTAGTGCGTCCGTTCAGGCAGCGACGCCGGAAAACGGAGCGCAGCTTCTTGGGCAGGCTCTGTTTGATGTGACGGAGCTGGCGCGGAAGCTGGGCGTAGATGCGGAACGCGCGTTGTTTGAAACCTGCAAAGCGTATATCGCGGGCTTTGAAACGGAAAAATAAAGCAATTCGGACCCGGCGTCTGTCCGGGTGTTGAATAAATTAAAAATTACTGGAGGTTATTCATTATGAATAAAACAGAACTCATCGCCGCTGTTGCGGAAGCGACATCCCTTTCCAAGAAGGATGCGGAAAGCGCAGTTTCCGCTGCAATTTCTGCCATCACAAAGTCCCTGACAGAGGGCGAAAAGGTTCAGATCGCCGGCTTCGGCACCTTTGAGGTTCGCGAGAGAAGCGCGCGCATTGGCCGTGACCCGAGAACAAGCGCAGAGATTACGATCCCGGCTTCCAAGACCCCGGCTTTCAAGGCCGGTAAGGCTCTGAAGGAATCCGTCAATCAGTAAGACGTGCTTTGAATTTATAAAAATGGCGGAACGGGTCCGGCTGGATCCGTTCCTTTGTGTTATATCAGGAAATTGAGGAGAAAAGCTTATGCGATTGGATAAATATTTGAAGGTTTCCCGCATCATCAAGCGCCGTACCGTCGCCAACGAGGCGTGCGATGCGGGCCGCGTTCTGGTCAACGGCAAGGTTGCCAGAGCGTCCTACGACGTCAAGGTGAACGATGTGCTGGAGTTGCAGCTTGGCGCCCGCGCGGTAAAGGCGCGCGTCGTATCGGTCAACGAGTACGCCAAAAAGGATGAGGCCGCGCTGATGTACGAGATCATCGAGGAAAAATAAGGCGGTTGAAGCGTCCCGCCGGCGCGGAAAGGGCGGTTTGCGCGGGATGCGGAAAAAAGGAGGCCGTGAAAGATGAATTTTGAAGAGCTGATCGGGATTGCCGAAAGCACGCTGAACCCGCGGGAGCTGGGCGAAGGCGCATATGCGGGCTCCGTTGCGGCGGCGCTCGTGACGGACAGAGGAAACGTTTACCGGAGCGTATGCATCGATACCAGCAGCTCCATGGGCTTTTGCGCAGAGCATGCCGTGATCGCCGCGATGGTCACGGCGGGCGAAAGCCGGATTGAAAAAAATCGTCGCCGTATGCGACGGCGTGGGCGTCGTCGCGCCCTGCGGCCGCTGCCGGGAGTTCATGTACCAGATCGACCGCAGGAATCTGGACGCGCAGGTTTGCCTGAAGAACGGCGTCGCGACGCTCCGCGCGCTGCTGCCCCACATTTGGCAGGATTGATTTTGTCATATATTTTTCCGCTGCGCCATATGTTTATATGAGCGAAACGAAGGCTGAAGCCGCTCGCCGGTTTCGGCTTTTTGCTTTTTTGAGCCGAAAGGCGAAATAAAGCTTTGAAAGTTTTTCAAGCGGCACTTTTTGCCTGCCGGCTGCCCGTGCAGGCCGGCATTCTGCCCAAAGCAGAACCACAAAAACGCGCGCCGCGCGGAAAGGAAAGTGGTCATAACAATGGCACAGCAAACAGTAAACGCGAAGAAGCATTCCCTGCAGATTGAAAATCGGACGCGGCTTGTCGCTACAGGCGTGGAGCGCGTGGACTTTTTCAGCGAGGAGCTGATTACGGCGCAGACGGCAGATGGGCGGCTGAATATCAAGGGCGAGGGACTGTATATTGAAAATCTCAGTGCCGATACGGGCGAGCTGCTCGTCAAAGGGCGCGTGATCGCGCTCTCCTACGCGGACGGCGTGCGCCCGACTACCGTGCTGGGCAGGATCTTTAAATGAGCAGCGTAGCGCCGGAGGCCATTGTTCTCTCCCTGCTGCTCGGCGTGCTGCTGGGGCTTCTCTTTGCTGTTCTGGAGGCCGCGCGCATTGTGTTCTCCCTCGGGCGCCTTGCGACGGCCGTTCTGGATTTACTGTTTGCCGTGCTTGCGGCGGTGACGACCTTTTTGCTGGCGCTCGCGGTGTCGAAGGGAAATCTGCGCTTTTTTCAGGCAGCGTGCGAGATCATCGGGTTTCTGTGTGTGGATCTGTCGCTGACGCACGCAGTGCGCCGTCTTTTGCCGCGTCTTGCCGCGCGGCTGCGGCGCATGTCGGCAGGCGTGCGCAGGCGGCTGAAACGGGTCGGAAAAATTATTCTGCGGAAAAAACTTCCATCCAAAGAAGAATATGAGAAAAAACGCGGATTTTTTGGAAATAAAGCGAAAAAAAACGAAAAAAAGACTTGAATAACGCCTGTAGGCTATTATATAATGGGAACAACAAAGATTTTGGCAGCCGGTTAGCCGGTATATGGAAAGGGGCGATTCCCGTGCAGGAAGTGAAAACGAAAAAGTACAAGGGCAGTCTCCTTTTGAAATTCGCTGTATTCTGTTTTGCCTTTTTTATGGTGTCGATGCTCATTGGCCAGCAGGTTTCCATCAACCAGAAAAAGGCGGAGCTGGAGGAGCTTGAGCAGGCGCTCAAAGAGCAGCAGGTCGTCAACGACGAGCTGCGCTATGATCTGGACTCCGAGGATGTGGACAGCGACGAATATGCGGAAAAAATTGCGCGCCGCGAGCTGGATTATATCAAGCCGGGCGAGCGCGTGTTTTATAACGTCGGCGGCAACAATTAATTAAGTATCCCGGAGGAAAAGAATAGGGTATGCAGGAAACAAAGCTTGAGGTTGGGGCAATTTTTGAGGGCAAGGTTACGGGCATCACGAAGTTCGGCGCGTTTGTCGATATCGGAAACGGGAAAACCGGCATGGTGCATATTTCCGAGGTCGCGCCGGTCTTTGTCAAGGAGATCCGCGATTTTGTAACGGAAGGGCAGATGGTCAAGGTCAAGGTCATCGGCATCAATGAGGACGGTAAGATCAGCCTTTCCATGAAGAAAGCGGATGAGAACGCGCAGCAGCGTCCCCCGCGCCGCCGTGAGGACAGATCTCCCCGGCAGAATTATGCGCGCCGTGAGGCTGCGCAGCCGGTGCAGGGGCCCGCGCGTCCGGGCGATTATGAATGGCGCGCCCGCGAGAACTCCGGCTCGTTCGAGGACATGATGTCCCGCTTTAAGCAGACAAGCGACGAGAAGATCTCCGATCTCAAGCGCGCGGAAAATAAGCGCGGCGGTTATTCCCGCAGAGGGCCGCGCAACGGCTGAACATATAAGAACCATCCGAGGCAGGCTTACCCGCCCGGATGGTTTTATTTTGTGAAAGGGGTTCTGCCATGAAAAATGACCGGCTTTATGCGATCACCGTATACCTCCTGAATCACGGCAGGGTGTCCGCGCGCGTGCTGGCGGAACGCTTTGAGGTCTCCGTGCGGACCATCCAGCGTGATATTGACGCGATCTGCTGTGCGGGTATACCGGTCACGGCGTATCCCGGGGCGGCGGGCGGCTATGAGATTGAGGGCGGCTTCCGGCTGGATAAGCAAGCGGCGACGCCGGAGGATTACGCGTATATCCGCACGGCGCTCGAAGGGCTTTTTTCGGCGACCGGAGACCGGGCGGTCAGCCGCACGGTGGAGAAGCTGCCCGCGCTGCCGGAGCCGGAGGGCACCGGCCTTGTGCTGGATTTTTCCGTACTGCGCGAGGACGGCGAGGAGGCGCTGCGGCTGCTGCGCCGTGCCGTGCGGGAAAGAAAACAGGTTTGCTTCACTTATACGAACAACAATCAGGAAACGAAATCGCACGCCGTGGAGCCGGTCGCGGTGGTTTACCGCTGGTACGCATGGTACTTGCTGGCCTATTCGCCCCGATATGCCGATTACCGGTTGTATAAGCTGGTTCGCATCCGAAATTTGGAGGTAACGGACGCGCAATTTTCCACAGAGCACGCGCCGGCGGGTGAAATTCTGCGCCGCATGGACGAAAACGATGCCCGCACGTACACGGCGGTTACGGTACGCTGCAAAGCGGCGGTTCGGGTACGCGTGGCGGAATACCTGCGCGGGCGCGTCGTCGAGGAATATGAAAACGGAGACGCAAAGCTGGCGCTGGCGGTCGTGGAGAACGAATTGTTCTGGTTCGGCGCGCTGCTTTCCTTCGGCGATGCAATCGAGGTTCTGGAGCCGGCGCATATCCGGCAGCGCGTCGCAGCGGCGGCGGAAAAAATTTTGGCGCTGTATAAACCCTGACAGGCAGATGTCGTAGTTCACGTGCTATACTGGTGAAAATGAAAGCAAAGCGCAGTCTGCGCAATGCTTTCCATCCACTGAACAGAGAGGTGTGCTATGAAACGGGAATTGGGAATTGCGAGGTGCGGCTTAGCCTGCTGCCTCTGCTCGGAAAACGAGCGGTGCGGCGGGTGTGGATCCGGCGAATGTCCGGATGTACATACCTGCGAAAACAGGAGATGCTCCGCCGAAAAGGGGATCGCGGGCTGCTATGCCTGCGGGGAAAAGTGCCGGAAAGGCCTGCTGCAGGGGATCAAGCCGTATGGCTTTGGGGTGTTCATCCGGCGCTATGGAAAGGAAGAACTGCTGGACTGTTTGGAGAGAAACGAAAGGAACGGCGTTGTGTATCACAGGTCGGGCCTGCACGGCGATTACGACGACTTCGAGGACGTAGAAGCGCTGCTCACGTTTATCCGGACGGGAAAACGTGAAACGGATGCCCGTGAAGCTGGGAAATCCGGGACGGCGTGAGGTGCGTGCGATGATTGCGAAAATGCCTACCCATTGTGGCGACGACACATGCTCCGCATGCGTTGTTGCCGGAGACTATATTTTCCTTGCCCACCACGGCGGCGGACAGGAGGTGGAGGATATTGCCCATCAGACGCGGGCGACGCTGGAGAGCATGGCGCATACGCTGTCCACAGTCGGCGCGACGCTGGATGATATCGTACAGTTGAATTTCTACATCCGGAATGTCTCTGATTTCCGCAGGGGCGCCGATGTGTTCCGGGAATACTTTTTGAATGGTGCGCCGGCAAGAACGACGGTCGTCACGGACTTTGTCGGGCCGGGCTGCCTGTGCCAGATGGACGGCGTCGCTTATAAGCCGCAGCGGGAGCGGTAGGCTGCGGCAGAGAGGAAAGGCGGAACCGGCGTATCCGCAGGCCGCATAAGGTGGGGAAGAGATAAGCTGCTTTGATTCTTTTGCGGCCGTTTTTTCGCTTATGGAAAATCGTGAATTTTTCATTTCGGAATTATTAAATTATAATATTTCTTCTTAAAACCGGGTTGATTTTTTTGGGAAATGTGATATACTATAAGTACAGTCGGACGGCGAAAGCCGCAGCTGAATTTTGAAAGCCGAGTCTTTCAGAAAGGATGTGTTTATTCCGCAGAATGGAAAGCACGTCCTTTTGTGCTTTTCGCGGAAGAAACGGGTAGTTGTATGAACATCACGATCGTTGGCAGAAAAGTAAACCTGAGAGAGAATTTCAAGGTGCTGGTACAGCGCAAGCTCTCAAAGTTTGACCGTATCTTTGATGCAGATGCGGAAGCCATGGTGACTGTAACCGTCGAGAAAAACCGGCAGACGGTGGAAATCACGATTAAGCAGCGCGGCATGATCTACCGTGCGGAAGCCAGCGCGATGGAAATGAACGAAGCGCTGGACGATGTGGTCGCGGCCCTCGGCAGACAGATCCGCAAAAATAAAACGCGCCTCGAGCGCGCGAAGAAGGTACAGCAGTTTGAGCTTACCGATGAATATTACGATGAGCCGGACGAGGAAATCGAGATTGCGAAGCGCAAAACGTTCTTTGTCAAGACGATGACGGTAGAGGAAGCCATTCTGCAGATGAACCTGCTGGGCCACGCGTTCTTCATGTTCCGCGACGATGCAAGCGGCGAAATCAATGTGGTCTATAAGCGAAACGACGGCAAATACGGTGTTTTGGAGCCGGAAGTTTGATTCCTGTAATAAAAATTGCGCCCTGCTGTAACGGACAGCAGGGCGCTGTTCTATTTTTTGAAATCCCCGCATAAAATGCAAAGCGCAGAATTATACACGACACAAGTGCGCGCATTTTTTGGATATGGGGTGATCGATGTGGGAAAAGAGCGCAAAAAAACGGATGTTACGCTGCCGGAATCGGTTCCTGAGGGTTTGCTGCGGGTGAACCGCATCCATCCGCAGGATCGTGTGGCCGCTCTGGCGGGAAATCCCAATGTCGGTAAAAGCACGGTGTTCAACGCTTTAACCGGTCTGCGGCAGCATACTGGGAACTGGGCGGGGAAAACCGTTTCCAATGCGCAGGGCTACTGCACCTTTCGCGGGCACGGCTATGTGCTGGTGGATCTGCCGGGCTGTTATTCTCTGATGGCGCATTCCGCCGAGGAGGAAGCGGCGCGGGATTTTCTCTGCTTTGGCGGCGCGGATGCCGCCGTCGTCGTATGCGACGCCACGTGCCTCGAACGCAATCTGAATCTCGTCCTGCAGACCATCGAGCTGCAGCCGCGCACGGTCGTCTGTGTGAACCTGATGGACGAGGCGAAGAAGCGCGGCGTTGCGGTGGATCTCGAAGAATTGCATTTGCTTCTCGGCGTGCCGGTGGTCGGCACAAGCGCCCGCAGCCGCCGCGGACTGGACCATCTGATGGCGGCGCTGGCCCGTGTGGTGGAGGAGCCGGAGCTCAGCCCGAATTATGTCGCCTACCCGGACGAGGTGGAAGCCGCCGTCGCAAAGCTGACGCCGGTGATCCGCGAGGACTGCCCGGATCATATCCCGCCGCGATGGCTGGCGCTCCGGCTCATTGACGGCGATGCTTCCATCCGGGCGTCGCTTCGGGAACATGCCGGCATATCGTTGGCACAGGAGGAAAGGGTGGAGGAGATCCTGTCCGGTCTGGACCGCC
The DNA here is from genome assembly GCA_019422905.1 of Oscillospiraceae bacterium. Lineage (GTDB taxonomy): Bacteria > Bacillota > Clostridia > Oscillospirales > Acutalibacteraceae > Hominenteromicrobium. The sequence goes on along the minus strand of JAHZCM010000016.1, from coordinate 10,483 downwards.
CGGCGCTGGCCGACCAGATTGTTTCCGCCGTCGTGCGGCATGCGGAGCGGGTCGCTTCCGTCTCGGTGCGGCGGATGGAGGAGAAGTACAGTCGCCGGGATCAAAAGCTCGACCGGCTGTTTACCGGTAAATTCACCGGTTTCCCCATCATGCTTCTGATGCTGCTCGCAATTTTCTGGCTGACGATCACCGGCGCGAACTACCCCTCTGAGCTTTTGTCGAAGGGCCTTTTTGCGCTGGGCGACTTGCTGCGGCAGCTTTTCGAAGCGATGGTTTTGCCCGGATGGCTCATCAATCTGTTGATTGACGGAGCCTACAAAACGCTGGCGTGGGTCGTATCCGTGATGCTGCCGCCGATGGCGATCTTCTTCCCGCTTTTCACGCTCCTGGAGGATCTCGGCTATCTGCCGCGCGTCGCGTTCAATCTGGACAATGCCTTTCGCAAGTGCTCCGCCTGCGGCAAACAGGCCTTGACGATGTGTATGGGCTTTGGCTGCAATGCGGCGGGCGTTGTCGGCGCACGGATCATCGATTCGCCGCGCGAACGGCTGCTGGCCATTATCACAAATAACTTCGTGCCGTGCAACGGGAGATTCCCGACGCTGATCGCGATTATCTCGATGTTTTTTGTGACGGCCTCCGGCTTTTTCGGCTCGGTGCTCTCCTCGGCGCTGCTGGTGGCGGTCATCGTGCTGGGCGTCGGCATGACGTTCCTTGTTTCGAAGCTCCTTTCAAAAACCATCCTCAAGGGCGTGCCGTCCTCCTTCACATTGGAGATGCCGCCCTACCGCAGGCCGCAGATCGGCAAGGTTATCGTGCGCTCCGTGCTGGACCGCACGCTTTTCGTGCTGGGGCGCGCTGCGGCGGTCGCTCTGCCGGCGGGGATCGTCATCTGGCTTATGGCGAATATCACAATGGGGGATCAGACGGTGCTGATGCATTGCGCGGGCTTTCTCGATCCAGTTGCGCGCCTGATGGGGCTGGACGGCGTGATTCTTCTGGCGTTTATCCTGGGGCTTCCCGCCAATGAAATCGTCGTGCCAATTATTCTCATGGCGTATCTCGCACAGGGCTCGCTGACGGAAATGACGGATTATGCTTCCCTGCACGCGCTGCTCGTTTCAAACGGCTGGACGTGGGTGACGGCGCTGTGCACCATGCTGTTTTCCCTGCTGCATTGGCCCTGCTCCACGACGCTGATGACGATTAAAAAGGAGACGCAAAGCCTGAAGTGGACGGTTGCGGCCTTTTTGATTCCGACGGTCTGCGGCGTCGTCCTGTGCATGGCGGTAAACGGAATTGCCGCGCTGTTTGGCGCATAAAAGAAAAGCGGATGAGGGCATACAGCCTTCACCCGCTTTTTGCAAATACGGTTTGTGCTGGAAGGGTCACGCGCTTAAAAAGGCTTCCAGACTGGTATAATCGACGGAGCTGGTATCCGTCTGCCGGAGAAATGTAAGGAGCTTTTCGGCGAGCATGCGCACACCGCCCGCTGAATTGCTCTCGAGATTCAGCGGAAGAATCGGGTCATGCACGCTCATGCGCAGAAGGAACCAGCCGTCTCCGTCGTTTTCCGGGAAGGAAATGCGGATGCCCTCGCGGTTGTCCGGCGCAATTGCCCAGCCCGCGGTTTTTGCGTAGGCCTCGAGATCGGCGATCAGCTTTTCACCGACCGGGCGGAAATCCGCCGCGGTGATCGGGAAGCGCAGCTCTTTTTCCTCCTTGGCCTCCTTCAGATCGGTGATCAGACTTTCGAGAGATTGCCCTGCCCGGCGGAGCTGCGCGGCTTTGATGATGATCTTGGTCACAAGATAGGCGCCGTCGTCGAGGAAATGGTTCTCCCGCAGCGCCGCATGGCCGCTGGTTTCGATGGCGAGCGGGCAGTTGACGCCCTCCCGATTGAGGCGCACGGCTTCGTTGATGACGTTTTTGTAGCCGCGCTTAAAGCGGTGGTGTTTGCCGCCGAGCGTGTCCTCAATGTAAGCCTTAAGCCCGTCGGAGGTGATGGAATCCGTGACGACCGTGCCGCCCGCGTTGCCCTCCAGCGCGATGGCGGATGCAATCGCCACAAGGCGGTTGCGGTTGATTTCCTCGCCGCGGCTGTCCACGGCGCCGCCGCGGTCCACGTCGGTGTCAAAAATCACGCCGAGGTCTGCGCCGGCCCGCAGGGTTGCCGCGCAGACGCTGCGCATGGCTTCCTCGTTTTCCGGGTTCGGGATGTGGTTCGGAAAACGGCCGTCCGGCTCCAGAAACTGGCTGCCGGTGATATCCGCGCCGAGCGGCTCGAGCACATCGGTCGCATAAAAGCCGCCCGCGCCGTTGCCGGCGTCCACAACGATTTTGAAGCCGCTGAGCGGATGCGCATAATCGGCGGCGTTTACGCCCTCCCGAATCATATTGCGGAGATTCTCCGCATACTTTTTCATGTACGAAACCGGCGTCACGCTGCCGCCCGCTGCCAAGGCAGACGACGCGCCGGCTTCGGCGTATTCGAGGATTTCCGTGATGTCCGGGCTATCGAGCCCGCCGGCAGGCGTGAAGAATTTCAGGCCGTTGCGGAAAAAGGGATGGTGGCTTGCGGTGATCTGTACCGCGCAGTCGCACGGCAGCTCCAGCGTCGCCATGAACATGGACGGCGTGGAGGCGAGGCCGCAGTCGGATACGGTCACGCCGCAGGCGGTGAATACGCGGCAGAGTGCCGCGGAAATGCGGCCGGCGGAAATGCGGGAATCGTGGCCGACGGCAATGTGCATGCCGGCTGCCGTCCGGTTCAGGTGCTTTTCGCACCAGATGAGAAAACCGGCAGCAATGCGCTCGATGACCTCGTCCGTCAGATTGACCGGCGCGCCGCCGCCCTCGCTGGCTACGCCGCGGATGTCCGTGCCGCTTTTCAGGGATTTATAGGAAAACATATGGAAAACCTCCTTGGATACTTTGATTTCATTATAATACAAACCTGTGAGCTTGAAAACCCCCAGAGCGCCGTTTTGCGGAAAAACGCCGGGGGAGAGCGGAAGGTTTTTCGCACAGAGCGAGAAGAATGACAGAGGGATCGGGAAGAGGCGGACCGGTTGTGTTATGAAAACGGGCGTGTATGTAAGGAAAAACTGGTGGAAATTTCTCGCGCCGGCGATTATAATGGAATTCGAAAACGGATCAGGAGGCAAATTATGAGCTTAGGAAACAGCCTGTTTCAGGCGCGGAAAAAGAGGGGACTGTCGCAGGAGGCGGTGGCGGAAAAGCTGGGTGTGAGCAGGCAGACCATTTCGAAATGGGAGACGGATGAAACCGTTCCGGATATCTATCAATCCAAAAGAATGGCCGTACTGTACGGTATTTCTTTGGATGCGCTGATCGATTTTGATTTGGACGTCGGAGAGGTGCAGGAGGCCATCGATAAAACGAAGGCCGAAACAGAGGAAAAGATCGACTGGTCGCGTGCGTGGGGGAAAAAATACCCGGTCCTGCTTCAATACCGGAAGCAGGTGCGGACGGACGGCTATGCCCGGAAACTGGAGGCCATGCTGGATATGCTGAAGCGGGATTATGCCTACAGCGAGCAGGATGCAATGCTGGTTTTGAAGGATATTTTGTATTGCGTCTGGAAAGACCGGAAGGGCAGCCCGGAAGGATGAAGGCGAAGGAGAGACTTCTGTTTATCATCAAAATGCAGCCTGTTTCACGAAAAAATGCAGCTTGATAAAGGGAAAAATGCATTTTATCGTTAAAATTTTAAAAAAATGCGGATTAGTGCTTGACAAAATGCAGGATGTATGATATAAACTTCTCATAACAAAAAGCATTGATGAAGAGAAGTACCCGGAGGCCGTTTTGCACAGTGAGCGGGGGAGAGTGGAAACCCCGAGAAAGCGTTCCGGCGAATAACACTTCGGAGCTGTGAGCTGAAAGGGAAGCCGAGTAGGGGATCCGTATGGCGGCGCGTTAAGCCGTGCCTGTCTTGTTGGAGACAGTAAAGGTGATTCTTTTTGGATAATTTAGGTGGCACCGCGGATAGAGCAGCTATTCGTCCTAAGTATTGGAGGACAAATGGCTGTTTTTGTTTGCCTCCTGAATTATTTTCATTTTGGAGGTCATCATTATGTGTTCGATCATGGGTTATACGGCGAAGGACATTGCGCTGGAGGATTTGACAAAGGGCTTTGCGGAAACGGTTTCCCGCGGCCCGGATATGTCCCGCATTTTGGAAACGCCTGCGGGATGGCTCTTTTTCCACCGCCTTGCGATTATGGGCCTGACGGAGGAGGGCATGCAGCCCTTTACGCTGGACGGCTCAAGCGTCGTCTGCAACGGCGAGCTGTACGGTTTCCGCCCGGTTAAGGAATCGCTGATGGAAAAGGGATACACCTTCCGGAGCGATTCCGACTGCGAGATCATTCTGCCGCTCTATAAGGAGTACGGCGTGGAAATGTTCCGGCAACTGGACGCGGAATTTGCGATGGTTCTGTACGATGCGGAGACGGACGGCTTTATCGCGGCGCGCGACCCCATCGGCATCCGCCCGCTGTACTACGGCTACAGCGAAACCGGGCACATCATGTTTGCCAGCGAGCCGAAAAACCTTGTGGGGCTCTGCAAAAAGGTCATGCCGTTCCCGCCCGGCCATTATTATAAGGACGGCGAATTCGTCTGCTACTGCGATATCGCCGAGGTGGACGCTGTGTGCCATGACGATCTGGAAACGGTCTGCCGGAAGATTCACGATAAGCTCGTGGCGGGCATTGAAAAGCGGCTGGACGCCGACGCGCCGCTGGGCTTTCTGCTGAGCGGCGGTCTGGACAGCTCTCTGGTATGCTCGGTTGCGGCGAAAAAGCTCCAAAAACCGATCCGCACGTTCGCCATCGGCATGAGCGAGGACGCCATCGACCTGAAATACGCAAAGGAGGTCGCGGAATACATTCACAGCGACCACACGGAGATTATCATCACAAAAGAGGATGTGATCGACAGCCTGGAGACGGTGATCCGCCTGCTGGGCACCTACGACATCACGACGATCCGCGCCAGCATGGGCATGTACCTGATCTGCAAGGCGATTCACGAGCGGACGGATGTGCGCGTGCTCCTGACCGGCGAGATCTCCGACGAGCTGTTCGGCTATAAATACACCGACTTTGCGCCGGGCGCCGAAGCGTTTCAGCTTGAGGCGCAGAAGCGCATCCGCGAGCTGCACATGTACGACGTGCTCCGCGCCGACCGCTGCATCTCCGTCAACTCCATTGAAGCGCGTGTGCCGTTCGGCGATCTCGATTTCGTCCGGTACGTCATGTCGGTCGATCCGGAGCTGAAGCTCAACCGTTATAACAAGGGCAAATATCTGCTCCGCCATGCGTTTGAGGGCGATTATCTGCCGCTTCCCATCCTCTACCGGGAAAAAGCGGCGTTCTCGGATGCGGTCGGCCATTCTATGGTCGATTATCTCAAGGCCTATGCCGAAACACAGTATACGGACGATGAAATGAAGCTCCGCGCGGCGAAATATACCCACGCGGCGCCGTTTACGAAAGAGTCGCTTTTGTACCGGGAAATCTTTGAAAAATACTATCCCGGGCAGGCGGAAATGATCGTCGATTTCTGGATGCCGAACAAGTCGTGGGAAGGCTGCGACGTCGGCGATCCCAGCGCCCGCGTGCTTTCGAACTACGGTGCTTCCGGCGAATAAGGCGCGAAAATTCTTATAAATCCAACAGAAAACCTTGTCGAACACTTTTTGGGTTTGTGGTCTTTTGGCATTGTGTATTCCGGATTGGTATGGTAGAATAAGGCCATCCTAGGATATTATGGATACTTTTGTATCGATAATGGTTTGAAATCTCAAGTATGAAGGAGAGATGGATAATGTCTAAAATGATCGAGCTCCACGACATCGACGTTCCCGGGTTTCTTGCGGTTTTGGACAAATGCGTAGGCAATGTCTACCTGATGACGCGGGACGGCGACAAGCTGAACCTGAAGAGTAAGCTATGCCAGCTGGTCGGTCTGACAAGATTGATTGAAGGCGGCAAAATTGCGGAGGCTTTCGTCATGTGTGATAATGAAGAAGACGAATCGAAACTGTTCCGGTTTAATCTTTATAAGGATGAAACCGAGGCTTAAACTTTAAAAGGTATGCTTGGATCAAAAGCTGCCGCGGCTTGCGGCAGCTTTTTTCTGTGGAATGGGAGGAAAATGCAAGATGGCTGGAAGAAAAAGAGCGGCCAAACGCCCCCGGAAGGCAATTCCCGCGGTGCTCAGCGCGCTGCTTGTACTGGCGGCGCTGCTCGTATATTATTATGAACCGGAGCTGCAATCGGCGTTTCAGAAGCCCGCGGCGGGCCCGGTTTCAGATACGGCGGTCGAGAGCGAGGCCGAGGTGTACTTTTTCGATGTGGGGCAGGGCGACAGCGTGTTGGTCCGTGTGGGCGATTACACAATGCTGGTGGACGCGGGCACACGCGCATCCGGCGACAGGATCGAAGAAAACCTTGCCGCGCTGGGCGTGACGGAGCTGGACGCCGTCGTTGCCACGCATCCGCATGCAGACCACATCGGCGCGATGGCGCAAATCGTCGGAGATTATCCGATCGAAACCTTTTACATGCCGGTTCTGCCGGACAGCCAGACGCCGACGACCGCAACGTATGAACAGATGCTGGACGCGCTTTCCGAACGGGAGGTGCATGTCGTGCGGATCACGGAGAAAACGGAAATTCCGGCGCCCGAAAACGCGGCCTTCCAGGTGCTTTCTCCCCGGGCGGCGGATGAATTCGGCGACGTCAACGATTATTCCGCCGTGATTCGGTTTACATACGGCGAGGTTTCCTTTCTGCTGACCGGGGATGCGGAAACGCCTGTGGAGGAAATCCTGCTGGACAGCGGTGCGGAGCTTTCCGCAGAAGTGCTCAAGTGCGGCCATCACGGCTCGTCATCCTCAACCTCCGCGGCGTTTCTCCGAGCCGTGAATCCCGCGGTGGCGGTGATTTCCTGCGGCGTGGACAACGATTACGGCCACCCGCACGCGGAAACGCTGGAGGCGCTCGGTGCGTCCGGCTGCATGGTGATGCGCACCGATGAGGACGGCACGGTCGCGGTGGTCACCGACGGCGAAGCCTATGCCGTGCATACGTGGAGCGCGGCGGAAGGCTTTTCTTCGGCGGCGTGATTTATTTTGACACCAAACGATAAGCATGCTATAATAAGAAAAATCGCAAAAGGATGGGTATACATGCTGACAGAGAGCAAAAAAGCGTTTATCGAATTTATGATGTCTGCCGATGTGCTGCGCTTCGGTTCGTTTGTGACCAAGAGCGGGCGCAGCACGCCGTATTTTGTCAATACCGGCAACTACAAAACGGGCGAGCAGATCGCAAAGCTGGGCAAATTCTACGCGCAGCTTGTCCGGGAAACGGTCGGCGAGGATTTTTCGGCGATGTTTGGCCCGGCATACAAGGGAATCCCGCTTGCAACGGCGACGGCGGCGGCGCTTTACAATGAATACGGCATCTCGAAGCCCTACTTCTTCAACCGCAAGGAGGAGAAAGACCACGGTGAGGGCGGCAGCCTGGTCGGCTATAAGCCGATGGACGGCGATAAGCTGATCATCATTGAGGATGTCATCACGGCGGGTACGGCGGTCCGCGAGACGATGCCGACTCTGTATGGCTGCGGCGACGTGCGCGTAGACGATATGTTTATTTCCGTCAACCGCTGCGAGGTCGGCAAGGTACCGGGCAAAACCGCGATCATGGAGGTTAAGGAGGAGTTTGGCATCAACGTCCATGCGATCGTCACGGTGGAGGACATCCACGCGTATCTGGAGCAATCCGGCGAGTATGCGCACATCCTGCCTGCCATGGAGAAGTATATGGCGGATTACTGCATCCTGTAAAATCGAACGGCTTTCAGACGCAGGGGCATCAGCCTCCCTGCGCGCAAATAAAACGCCCGGACGGGGAAGCGGCTCAAGGCCTGCCTCTGTCCGGGCGTTTTGTATTATCGCGCTTTGGGGTGCGCTTTCTTTTTTTGTGTGCGCCGCTTTTGTGTACGCCGATCCTGTGTGCGCCGCTTTTGAAAGAGCCGCACGGAGAGAAAATGATCGGCGCATTTTTCCGCAATATTCTCCATGAAGTGGTTGGATATAATCATGAAAACAATCAAAACCAGAAGCAGGGGAACCAGTACCAAAAGCATGGGAACGTTCATCGGTACGAGAGAGAACATATCCATGAAGAAAATATAACCGAGGACAAAGGCCGCCATCATCGTGCCAAAGAGCGCGCCGCGCAGCGCGTTAAACGGCACGCAGAGCTTGAACATCAGCATAAAACCAACGGTAAAGGCCACGATGACGGATAAGGTGGAGACTTGCGCGCTGGAAAGCCCAAGCGATTGCTGGAACAGACAGAGGAACAGAACGCCGAGAACCATCGTCAGTGCGGAAGGAAAGGACTTTTTGAGCACATTTGTCAGGAAATTGCCGCTGATACGGTCGCTGTTCGGCTCCAGAGCCAAAACGAAAGAGGGCGCGCCGATCGTGAGCGTGCTGATGAAGGTGAGGTGGATCGGCTCAAAGGGATAGGAAGCGGCGAGGAAGATAAACAGCACACCCAGAATGACGGAATAAATCGTTTTCTGCAGGAACAGCGAGGCCGAACGCTGCAGGTTGTTGATGGAACGGCGGCCTTCCTTGACCACCTGCGGCATGGAGGCGAAATTGGAGTCCAGCAAAACCAGGTTGGAAACCGTGCGGGCGGCGTCGCTGCCTGAGGCCATCGCGATGCTGCAGTCCGCCTCCTTGAGCGCCAGTACGTCGTTGACGCCGTCGCCGGTCATCGCCACGGTGTGCCCGTTTGCCTTGAGCGCTTTTACGAATTGCAGCTTCTGCTGCGGGGTCACGCGGCCGAATACGGTATATTGCTCGATGGCGGCGTTTACCTCGTCCTCCGTGTGGAGTGTGGAAGCGTCGCAGTAGCTTTCCGCGCCGGAAAGGCCGGCTTTCTGTGCGATATTGGAGACCGTTACGGCATTGTCGCCGGAAATAACCTTCAGGGTCACGCCCTGTTCGGCGAAGTAGCGGAGCGTTTGGGGCGCCTCCGCGCGGATTTTATCGCTGATTGTGATGAGGCCGACCGGGCGGATATCCTCGGGCAGGGTTTTATTCTCCAGAAACCCGCTTTCCGCGTGGGCCAGCAGCAGTACGCGCTCGCCGCGGGCGGCAAATTCTTCTGTGCGCGCGCGGAGCGCATCGAAACGGTCGCGCAGGATGAATTCACCGGCGCCCATGACATAGGTGCCGTGGCTTCCGAACGTCGCGCCGCTCCACTTGCGGGCCGAAGAAAAGGCAACGGCTTCGGTGGGCGTCCAAAGCGTCTCTCCGGAAAAGCGCTCCTTTACCGCGTTGTAGGTGGGGTTGTCATCCGAGAGCGCGCCGACGAGAGCGGTGAGTACCTGCGCCATATCTCGCTCGGTATACCCCTCAAGCGGGATGATCTCGTCCACCTGCATGGTGCCCTCCGTAATCGTACCGGTTTTATCCAGACACAGCACGTCGACCCGGGCGAGGGATTCCGTGCAGTACAGATCCTGTACGAGCGTTTTATATTTGGAAAGCCGGAGAACGCTGACGGCGAAAACGACGCTGGTCAGCAAAATCAATCCCTCCGGAATCATGCCGATCATGGCGGCGACGGAGCTGACGACCGCATCCTGAATGGAATCGTGGAGAATGAAAAACTGCTTGCCGAACAACAGCAGACCGATTGGAATCAGCATGAAACCGATCGTTTTGACGATAAAATTCAGGGCGTGCATGATTTCGGAATGGGCGTGCTTGATATACTTCGCGTCGTTTGCGATGCGGTTCGCGTAGCTTTCGCGCCCCACGTGCTCCGCCTGGGCAAGACAGCTGCCGGATACGATGAAGCTGCCTGAAAGCAGCGTGTCGCCCGCGCGCTTGACGACCGGATCGCTTTCGCCGGTGATCAGTGATTCATTGACCTCCACCTCACCCTGCCGCACAACGGCGTCGGCGCAGATCTGCTGCCCGTTTGCAAGGTGCATGACGTCATCCAAAACGATTTCATGTACGGCGATGCTTTGCAGCGCACCGTCCCGCAGCACGGAAACCTTTGGCGCGGAAATCAGAGACAGCTTATCGATCGTGCGCTTGGCGCGGATGCCCTGAAAGGAGCCGATCGCCGCGTTGGAAAAGATGACGCCGAGAAACAGAAGGTTTTTGAACGAGCCGACGAGCAGGACGAAAAAGGCCAGCACAAAATTCAGGATATTAAAAAAGGTGAAGGTGTTTTCCAGAATAATCTGCTTTTCGGTTTTCGTTTTGATGCCTTCGTCCGCGTTGCTGAGCCCCTGCCGTATCCGCTCCTGAACTTCGTCTGCCGTCAGGCCGGTTTTGAGATCGGTTGCGCCCCGCGTGCGCCGCTTTTCCACTGTCTTTTCCGTTTCCATACCCGTTTCCCCTTTTTGTGGT
>JAHZCM010000160.1 GCA_019422905.1 Oscillospiraceae bacterium | reverse complement strand
AAAAAGCGGCACGGCAATGATGATAAGCTATTCGGATCTCGGAACCACCGACCCGGCATTCCAGATCGGCGTTTATGAAAAATGGCGCTACATAGAGGAAGGCATCGCAGACTGGACCGAGGACCAGTAAAAACGGATAAAAAGCCGCGGAGGGCACAAAACACCTTCCGCGGCTTTTCTTGTCCATATGCACGGTTTAGCCGTTCAGACGGCCAGAATCATGGCTTCCTTTATACAAAACCCTCGCGCGCCGCATCCGTCACTGCCGGGCCGTCGCCGCACTGATAAGATGACAGTTCGTTGCGGGCGGCAGCGCATCCGCATGTTCATAGTCGCGGTCAAAAAGCAGCGCCGGATTGTAGACCAGCGATGCGCCGTCCAGCTCCGCGCGCAGATAGCCCGCTTCGGGGCGCGGGAAGTGGTCCGCTTTTGGACTGTAGCTCGGCGAGCTACAGTGGGGGCTGCCCGTCAGCGCTCCGCTGAGAAGCTGCTCCGCCAGCGCGATATACCGGTCAAGGTACCCTTTGTAAAGCGGCGTTCCGTTGTGCGCGGGGCAGATCATATCGAAGCGGTCCGCAAAACGCCGGAGCTTTTCCATCGCGTGCAGATAGGTCTCCACGCTCGCTGCGTGGCGCGCATGAACCTGCCCCATTTGCTCCGCATAGCCCGGCAGAAGCAGAACCTGCCCGGCCTCCAGCTCGTCGCCCGGAAACAGGATGCGGTTTGTCTCGTCGAGAATCGCAATATTGCCGGGCGCGTGACAGTCCAGCTCGATGACGCGCAGCGGCCGGCCTTTCAGATCGATCACATCGCCGTCCCGCACAAGGGTAAAGGTATAATCGAGCGGATAATCCGCCGGATTGCCGCCCATCGTGTTCTTTGCACTGCGTGAAATTCCCGCCGTGCCGTAAACGACGTCAAAATAGCCGTTGCCCGCCGTATGGTCAAAATGGCTGTGCGTGTTGATCACGCGCGACACCGGCCGCGCAGTCAGGCTCTGCGCATATGCGCGGATATTTTGCTCCGACATGCCGGAATCGATCATGATCGCCTCTTCGTCGCCGATCAGGAGATAGCAATCACAGCCCGGCCCGGAAATCACATACGTGTTCGGCGTAAGCTGTCTGGATGCGAAAAAAGGATGTGCCATAAATAATCCACTCTTCCCTGTAGAATTCCTCTGCAACAGAGGATACTCTTATTATAGCGGCGGCCGACCAAAAGGACAAGCGCAAAATGCAAATCGTTTTGCATTAGAAGCCCATTTATGCTATACTGAGCAAAAGCTCTGTTTTATAGAAAGGAAAAACCATATGTATCCGCATCACGAAGAATCCCTGAAAAAGATGGTGGACTATTTCAGCGGCCGCGGCGAAATCCTCGCGCTGGTTTTTGGCGGCAGCGTCGCAAAGGGCTGCGAGCGCCCAGACAGCGATCTAGACGCCATGGTCATCGTAACCGACGAATACTATGCACAGCGCGAGAGGGAAAACCGCGTGACCGAGACGATCTCCGGCTACTGCACCTATGAAGGCGGTTATTTCGACGTCAAGTACATGACGAAAGCCTTTATTGAAGCGGCGGCCGACCACGCCAGCGAGCCAACGCGCAATTCCTTCATCGGCTCCCGCGTGCTGTTCACACGCGACCCGGACATTCCGGGCATCATCGCCCGCATTCCGGTTTTTCAAAAGCAGGAGCGCGCGGACAAGGAGCTTTCGTTCTTCTCCAATCTCTGGCTAAACTACTATTATTTCTGGAAAAGCTGCAAGCCCGAGGGCTACATGCGCGCGCACGCGGCAAACCAGATCGTCTACAGCGTCTACCGCATGATTTTGCAGGAAAACGAAATTCTTTTCCCCTGCAACCGCCGGCTGGAGGAATTCGTGGAAAAAGCACCGCGCAAGCCGAAGGATATCGTTCCTCTCTGTCAGGCCTTCTGCAGGGAGCAGACCGATGCGCTTTGCGACGCGGTATTCAACGCCTTTACCGCGTGGACGAGCTTTGACACGAACGTGGACTCCAGCATAATCCTGTCCCGCTATTCCCTTGACTACGAGCAGTGGTGGAACGTCCCCCGCCCGCATGTGGACGAATACTAACCGGGAAAATCCTTGCGCTTTGTGTTCAAAATACCGGTGCAAAGCCCGGCAGCATTTTTCCGCCCGGCAATGGCTAAGATGACGCGAATGAGTAGGAAACCCGGAGGCCACAATGGAACTGTACACCCTGTACACACCCCGCACTGCACATCCCTTTGAGCGCACAGCCTCCTACCGGGAGGTTGCGCCCTGCGCTGCCCTCGCGCCCTATGTGCGCTGCTTCTGGGGGTCGTCACATCCGGTTACGGAGCGGGACAGGCCGGGCGGTACTATCGTCACCCCGGACACCTGCGCCGACGTGATTTTTACCGTGAACCATACGGAAGGCCGCGTATACAGCCTGTTTTGCGGCGTCAGCGATACCGCGGACGTTTCACACAGCTTTGTCACCGCGCCGTATTTATGGTCCCAGTTCGGCATCCGGTTTTACGTATGGTCTGCCGTCGTCTTTTCAGAGGATTCGATGTCCGGCTCAAAAAATGAAGCGCTTCCCGCGGAATGCCGTTTCTCCGCCCTGCAAAAGGAGCTGGCTCCGCGGCTTCTTGAAGCGCAGACGCTGTCCGAACGCATCTGGCTCGCGGAGAGCTTTCTGCTTTGCCGCATACGCCCGGAGCGCTGCACGCCCTTGGTGCAAAACGCACTTTATTCCATGTTGCTGCGGCGCGGCAATGTGCAGACCGGCAGCCTTTCCCGGGAGCTTCACGTCAGCACCCGTCAGTTGGAACGCCGTTTTGCCGATGAAACCGGCCTTTCGCCGAAGCAGCTTTCCTCCCTCATCCGATACCAGTTTCTCTGGAACGGCCTTTTGACCCGCGGCTTTTCTAGCCTTGCCGATGCGGCGCTCGAATTGGGCTATACGGATCAGGCGCATCTCACCCATGAATTCAAGCGCTTCCATACCATGACCATTCGGGACGCTCTGCGCTACGCCGCGAGGGATGTCGCATTTTTACAAGACAAGCCGTCGAATATCCGGTAAAATGGAAGAAAAGCGGAGCGCGCCTGTTCCGGGATACAAGCACAAGCACAGCGCGCGCCGCACAGAAAGGCGAGTGGTCAATTTATGGTAAATATCAGTAGCTGCGGCGCGGACTGCGCAAAGTGCGGATGCTTCGGCACGCTATGTCAGGGCTGCAATGCGCACAAGGGCCGCGTCTTCCACGCACCGGAAGGCAAGGCATGCCCTCTTTACGCCTGCGCCGTAGAGGAAAACGGCTATCCGAGCTGCGCAAGCTGCTCAAAGCGCCCGTGCCAGCTCTGGCACAGCACACGCGACCCGCAGCTTTCCGACGCGGAATTCGAACAGTCGATTCAGGACCGACTGAATAACCTATCCGCACGCTCCAACGCCCGTTATCAGTGCCCGCTTTTTGCCGTGCAGGACGTGGAGCGCTCCAAAAAGTTCTATGGCGAGCTCTTCAACCAGTATGTCGTACTCGATTTGGGCGCAAACGTCACGTTCTCCGGCGGCTTTGCGATTCAGCAGAACTTTTCGTGGCTGACCGGCATTCCGGAGGAAGAAATCCGCTTCAAAGCGAACAACGCGGAGCTGTACTTTGAGGTGCAGGACTTCGACGCGTTTCTTGAGCTGCTCCAGGCGCACCCGGAGGTCCGGCTCGTACATCCGTCCAAAACATATGACTGGAAACAGCGCGTCGTGCGGCTCTACGACCCTGATTTCCATATCATTGAGGTCGGCGAATCGATGGCCGTTATCGCCCGACGCCTTCTTGCGGAAGGCCTTTCCATTGAAGAAATCGCGGCGCAGATTCAACACCCCATTGAATTCGTGAAGGCTGCCGCTGAAAATCACATCTGAATCCATACCGGAAAAGGGCGCTCTGCAAAGTCACCTGCAGAGCGCCCTTTTGTTTTTTTAATAATATTGCCGGCTCAGCGCACAAAATTTGTAGAGACTCGCGGCTCCTTTTCCGGCAGGCCGTATTTCTCCCTGCCGAGCGCGATGCTCTTCATCAGGAACGCCATATTCTTCGCCAGCGTGCGCATGCTTTGCAGGCCCTCGCCGTCCTGCTCCGCCTCGCCGGGCGCGCTGCCGTGGATGCTGTTCCAATATTGGCCGGAAGCCACCGGCATACCGGAGATTGTAAAAAACTTATTCAGTTCGTCAAACGTGGAGGACAGACCGCCGCGGCGTGCCGCGACAACGCTCGCGCCGACCTTCATGGTCTTGTCAAACGGCGTACTGTAAAACAGCCGGGTCAGAAACGCGACGAGCGTCGCATTGGCGGAGGCGAAATAAACCGGGCTGCCGACAACGATCCCGTCCGCCTCTTCAAATTTCGCCGCAGCTTCGTTGACAATATCGTTGAACAC
>JAHZCM010000159.1 GCA_019422905.1 Oscillospiraceae bacterium | reverse complement strand
GCCAGTCGCTTCCGTTTTTATGGTGATTTAAGATATATTCCTCGCGGTTCCCCTTGACAAAAAAACAGGGGCGCTCCTTTTCCGCGCGGTACAGAAGCTCCATGGTCTTATGCGGGCAGGCGCAGTCCGAAACGTAATCGCCGAGGAAGATCCACGCATCCGCCGCCCGCTTTTCCGCTTCCCGGAAGCAGGCCTCCAGCGCAAAACGGTTGCTATGAATATCCGAGAAAACCGCGAGCCTCATGACTGCTCCGGTCTCTCAAACAGCGCGCGCGCAAAATCCTTGGCGTCGAACGGCTGCAGGTCATCCACCTGCTCGCCGACGCCGATGAACTTGACCGGCAGGCCGAGATCCTCCCGGATCGCCAGCACGACGCCGCCCTTTGCGGTGCCGTCCAGCTTGGTGAGCACGATGCCGGTCAGGCCGGCGGCCTCCTGAAATACGCGCGCCTGATTCACCGCGTTCTGCCCCGTCGTCGCGTCCAGCACGAGCAGAACCTCCTTGCTGCAGCCCGGCAGACCTTTATCGATGATGCGCGAGATCTTCGAAAGCTCGTCCATCAGGTTTTTCTTGTTGTGCAGGCGGCCTGCGGTATCGCAGATCACCACATCGCAGTGCCGGGCCTTCGCCGCGGAAATCGTATCGAACACGACCGCCGCCGGGTCCGCACCCTCCGCGTGCTTAATAATCGGCACGCCCGCGCGGTCCGCCCAGACCTCAAGCTGCTCGATAGCCGCCGCACGGAACGTATCCGCCGCGCCGAGAATGACCGATTTTCCTTCTTTCTTGAGACGGGAAGCGATTTTCCCGATCGTCGTCGTCTTGCCCACACCGTTCACGCCGATCACGAGAATCACGGACGGCTGCGTCTCCAGGTGCAGCGCGTTGTCGCCGTCGATCATCTCCGTCACGACCTCCTGCAAAAGGCCCATGATCTGGTTCGGGTCGGTCACGCCGCGCTCCTTGACACGCGCGCGGAGCACATCGCAGATATGCGTCGCCGTATTGACACCCACATCCGCCATGACAAGCAGCTCCTCCAGCTCCTCGAACAGCTCCTCATCGATCTTTGTAAACGTATGGAGCATCGAAGTGATCTGATTGCTGATATTCTCGCGGGTCTTTTTCAGGCCCGCCCTAATTTTATCAAAAAAGCCCATACCGGCACCCCTTTTCAAAACTCAGATTCCTAGCTTTTCCTCCACCTCATGCGCGCGCAGGGACAGCAACTTCGAAACGCCCTGATCCTGCATGGTCACGCCGTACAGCACGTCGGCTTCCTCCATCGTGCCGCGCCGGTGGGTAATCGCGATAAACTGCGTGTTGTCGTTCATGCGGCGCAGATAGTTCGCAAAGCGCGTGACGTTCACGTCGTCCAGCGCCGCCTCGATCTCATCCAGCACGCAGAACGGCGGGGGGCTGACGCGCATAATCGCAAAATAGATGGAGATCGCGACCAACGCCTTTTCGCCGCCCGAAAGCAGCTCAATATGTGAGACGATTTTACCCGGCGGATGCACCTGAATCTCGATGCCGGAATTCAGAACGTCCGATTCATCGGAAAACGCCAGCCGCGCCGTACCGCCGCCGAAAAGCTCCTTGAAAATCCTTCCGAAATTCTCATTGATAACCGCAAAGCGCTCCGTGAACTGCGCCTGCATTTTCCGCGTCAGGTCGTCGATCAACTTTAAAAGCTCCGCCTTGGATTTTTCCACGTCGTCGGTCTGCGCCTTCATGAAGGCGTACCGTTCGGAGACCTCCTTGTATTCGATGACCGCCGCCACATTGACCGCGCCAAGCGCCTTGATCTTGTTTTTCAGCTCGGTCAGACGGCGCTGCGCTGCGGAGACGTCCTCGATCGTGATGCCGATCTCCTCCGCCTCACGGCGCGTCAGCTCGTATTCCTCCCAGAGCTTTGCAATGATCGTGTCGTATTCGCGGTTGAGGTTCTCAAGACGCTCCTTCAGCCGCGCAATTTCAAGGCCGATGCGCTCGCGCCTTGCGCTTGTCTCCCGCTCTGCGGCGCGCAGCTCTCCGGCCTGCTTTTCGAGCGCGGACCGCCTCTGTGCAAACTGCTGCACGGCGGCGCGCTTTTCTTCCGCCTGCGCGCGCAGCGCTTCCGTTTCCGCTTTCAGCGTTTCAATCTGCTGCCCGCGCGCTGCAATGCGCGCCTCGCACGCTTCGATTTCCACGTGCAGCTGCTTCGCGCGGCTTACACGGTCCTCCATACGCATACGCAGCGCGCCGATGGCCGCCGTAAGCGTCTCCTTATCCTTCTGGGCCGTAAGGCCGGAAAGGCGCAGCTCCTGCAGGCGAAGCGCCATCTCGTCGCAGCGCTGCATCTGCTCCTGACGGCTGCCTGCCATGCTTTCGATCCTCTCGCGCATCTGCACCGTTTTCTCTTCCAAGCCTTCCGCTTCCAGCGCAGCGCTTTCTGCCGTCTGCTCCAGCGCGGCGATGCGGTCCGCGGCGTTATTCTTCTCCTCCAGAAGACTCGAAAGCTGACGCTTGCCCGCCTCCATATCGCGCTTTACGCGGGCCGCCTCCGCCGTGAAACGGATTTTATCTTCATTCAGAGCGGTCAGCTCACTGCGCGCCGTATCCAACTGCGCGGCGGCGTGCGCCGTTTCCTGCTGCGCCGTTTTAAGCTGAGCCGCCGCGGCCTGCGCGGCCTCATGCAGCTTTGCAGCCTGTGCGCGGATGCGCTCGATTTCGCCCGCCCGGCTCAAAAGGCCGGAATTCCGCGCGGCCGAGCCGCCCGTAAAGGAGCCGCCCGCATTTACGACCTGGCCGTCCAGACTGACGATTCGGAAGCGGTAGCGGATGCGCCGGGCGATTTCCGCCGCGCGGTCGAGGTTCTCCGCCACAACCGTGCGGCCCAAAAGGGAATCGCGAACGCCCGCATACTGCGCTTCGCACGTGCACAGCTCCGACGCAATACCCACAAAGCCGGGCATGTCCTGCATTTCGCGCTTGTCGATCACCGTGCCGCGAATCGTATTGAGCGGCAGGAACGTGGCGCGTCCCGAATCCCGCTGCTTCAAAAGCCGGATTGCGGCCTTCGCCGCCTCTTCGGAATCGACGACGACGTTCTGCATCGCCGCGCCGAGCGCCGTTTCCAGCGCCACGGCATATTCCCTCGGCACATGCAGCAGCCGGGTCACGGGGCCGTGAATTCCTTTCAAATTGCCACGTTCCCGCTCGCGCATGACGGTTTTGACGCTCTGTGTAAAGCCTTCGAGATTTCTCTCCAAGTCCTCAAGCAGCTTCGCCCGGCGGGATTGCTCGTTTGCGTCGAGCAAAATACGGTCGGCCTCCGCCTTCATCTGCTCCGCCTTTTTTTGCCGGGCAGCAAGCCGCAGCTCATAGCCGCGCACGGCGTTTTCCGCCGCCTGTATGCGTTCGAGCGTATCGCGCACCATCGCGCGCAGCTCCTCCTCCTCCTGCGCCAGAGCGCTGTTCTGCGCTTCGGCGTCACGGATGGCGGTATCCACCGTATCGGAACGCGCGCGGATTTCCTGCAGTGAGGTCTCCGCCTCCGCCCTGCGCACCCGCGCTTCCGACAGTGCGGCGTTCAATTCCGCAAGCTCGGCGGATACGGCGTCGATCTCCTTCGTCGCGCCATCTGTGCCTGCACGCAAAGCTTCAAGCTCTGCGGTAAAGGCAATGAAATCGGAATTGTGCCTTGCGATTTCCGCCTCCTGTGCCTGTACCGCCGCTTCCTTTTCCGCGATCTCCGCTTCAATTTCCTTTTCCGAGCGGGAGGATTCGGCAATCTCAGCCTGAAGGCGGCCGATCTGCTCCCGGTCGTGCCGGATATCGTTTTCGACAACGGAGATTTCACCCTCCTTGCGGGTCGCGCGCTCATCGGTCTCCGCCGACGCGGCACGCATTTCCTCCATCCGGGCCGTGCAGCCGTTCGTCTCCGAAAAATTCCGCTCGATCTGCCCGGCGAGCGCCTCAAGGGCCTGCTCCGCCTGCTGATAATCGCTCTCGGCAACGCCGATTTTCTCCTCGGCCTCACGCACAACGCGCCCGGAGCGGTTCAGCGTTTCGAGCCACAGGCCGATTTCGAGATTCTTCTTCTCGCCGTCATAGGCGATGAATTTTTCAGCCTTCTCCGCCTGTGTGCGCAAAGGCTCGAGGCGCCCCTCCAGCTCCTGCAGAATATCGCGTAGCCGCACGAGGTTTTCCTCCGCCCGCTCCAGGCGGCGCTGCGCTTCCTCCTTCCGGTAGCGGAAGCGGGAAATCCCCGCGGCTTCTTCGAAAATTTCCCGCCGGTCCTCGCTCTTTGCGGAAACGATGCTGTCGATCTTGCCTTGGCCGATGATCGAATAACCGTCCCGCCCGAGGCCGGTGTCCATGAACAGCTCGTGCACGTCGCGGAGGCGCACCATCGTCTTGTTAATCCGGGATTCGCTTTCGCCCGACCGGTGATAGCGGCGCGTGATCG
>JAHZCM010000158.1 GCA_019422905.1 Oscillospiraceae bacterium | reverse complement strand
TCATGCTGTTTTGTGCCTTGTAGCGCAGCAGAAAGGAATGGTCATAAGCATGAAAAAGTATTCTCTTGGTAATTTCCTGATTGGGCTTTTCATCACGCTGTTTTCTCTGCTGTGCCTGCTGCCGATGATCCTGACGGTCATGGTTTCCATCAGCGATGAGGCGGCGATCCTGCGAAACGGCTACAGCTTTTTCCCGGAAAAGTTTTCGCTCTACGCTTACAAATTGATCTTCAGCGGCGGCTCCAGTGTCATTACGGGCTACCTGATTTCCATTTTTGTCACGGTGGTCGGCACGCTGCTTGCCGTGCTGATCACGGGTCTTGCGGCGTACACACTCGCCAATAAGAATGTGGCGTATCGCGGCGCGCTGGGCATGTATTTCTTCATTCCCATGGTGTTCGGATCCGGTATTGTGCCATGGTATTTGATTTGCATGAATCTCGGCCTGCGGGATAATATCTTCGCGCTGATCGTCCCGAATCTTCTGTTCAACACATTTAATCTTTTCCTCGTGCGCAATTTTATGAGTGGCCTGCCGGATTCCCTGCGTGAATCCGCAACGCTGGACGGCGCCAACGATGCCGTGATTGCGTTCCGCATCTACTTCCCCTTGACGGTTCCGGCGCTGGCAACGGTGGGGCTCTTTTACGGCCTGGCATACTGGAACGATTGGTGGAACGCGGTTATGCTCGTCGATAATAAATCGCTCTATCCCATTCAGTACCTGCTGCTCCAGCTCAAGTCGCAGATCAATATGCTCAAGGATTTGCAGTATTTGAGCGGCACGACAACCTCGCTGCCGCCGACGGAGTCGCTGAAGATGGCCACGGCGATCGTCACGGTCGGCCCGATTATCGCGCTTTACCCGTTCCTGCAGAAGTACTACGTGAAAGGCCTTGTGGTCGGCTCCGTAAAGGGCTGACCGGTGAAACGGCAATTCTGCCTGCCAACAGGCTGAAATATTTTGTTATGAAAGGAAGTCCAACATGAAAAAAGTAATTGCACTGCTTCTCGCGCTGTCGATGCTCGTAGCTGTTTTCGCAGCCTGCGGCAATACGGTGACCGAGAGTTCCACAACGGGAGACAGCTCCGCAGAGGAAAGCTCAACCGCTTCTATGGATGATTCCGGCGAGTCCTCGGCTGCAGAGGAATCCGGCGAGACCGTTAAAATGGTTTACCTGATTCCGGGCGATGAGCCGAAGGAAATGGCACGCGGCCTTGGCGACGTCAACGCCAAGATGGCGGAGGACGGCGTCGGCGTAGAGGTTGAGCTTCGCTACTTCCCGTGGGATGTATGGGACCAGAAGATCAATCTGATGCTTTCCACCGGCGAGAATTTTGACATGTTCCATGTCATGAATGACCGCGTTACCATTGCGAACTACGCTTCCCGTCAGGCTCTGGCGGATATCACCGAGGCTTTCAACACCTACGGTGAAAACATCATTGCAAATTGCCCGGAGCTTGCAATCCGTTCCGGTCAGGTTGGCGACAAGCAGTACGGTATCCCGGCGTTCTGGGTCGAGAGCGCGCTGAATCATCAGGGTCTCATCCGTACGGATCTTCTGGAAAAGTACGGTATTGAGGCGGTTCCGACCAACTGGGACGAGCTTACCGCAGCGTTCGAGACCGTTATGGCCAATTGGGAAGGAAACCAGAAGCCGTATCTCCCGATGGTTGGCACCAGTGAGGTCGGCGGCTATTTCTTCAACAGTGACAACAATTATGTCCTGTATGAGAATATGATTTATGTCGGTCAGGACGGCACTATCACCAATTATTTTGAGACGGATACCTTCAAGGAGAGCTGCAACAGAGCGCGCGACTGGTATGAGAAGGGCCTCATCAATCCGGACGTGCTCACGGTTACGAGCGATCAGAAGAATAACCAGCTCAATACGGGCGACTGGTTTGTGCATGCCGGCACAATCGGCGATATTACCACCCTCAAGACAAATTATCCCGATCTCACCGTGGACGATTTCGCGTGGGTTGACTTTGATACCGAGACGCCGGAGATTCGTCCGTACGGCACGAGAAACATGCAGGCTGTTCCGCTTTCCAGCGAGCATCCAGAAGCGGCGGTCAAATTCGTGAACTGGCTCTATGCAAATGAGGACAATTTCAACCTGTTCCATTTCGGCACGGAGGGTGTCGACTACAACAAGCTCGAGGACGGCGCCTACGAGGTTATCGCAAACGATACGGGCTCTTCCAACTGGAAATTCGACACATGGATGACCGGCAATATCAACTACATCCTGCTCAACGGCAATGCACCGACTCCGACGAACGAGCACCTCTACAAGATCGATGAGACGGCGGTGGACGGCATCGCGGCTTTGATGACCTTCGACGCTTCCAACGTTCAGACGCAGGTCGCCGACGTCAACACACAGATCTCCGCGCTTATTGCACCGATGGCATGCGGTGTGGTAAAATATGATGACGGCATCGAAGAAGCGCTGTCCATGCTGAAAAAGGCCGGTATCGACGATATCGTTGCCGAATTCCAGGCGCAGTTTGATGCAAGCAAGTAATTTTCTGATTTCTAAAATTTAAGCATTTTGCAAAGATCTTCGGGATTTTCCCCATCCCGAAGGTTTTTGCCGGTTTATCAGAGAAAGGAAAGCACTATGTCTATTCAAGAACAAAAGGCGCTTTTTGAGCGGCAAAAGGCCGGAAAGATCTATGAAAGCCGCCAGTTGGTTTTCCATGGCGTAGAGAATTTCGACGTGTACAACTGCTCCATACCGTTTGAGTGGGACGGCAAGACCTACATGTACGGCCGTGTGGAGCACAGGGCAGAGTGGGCGCGGTCCTGGGTTCGCCTGTTTGAAAAGGTCGGCCAGGATGAATACGCGCTCGTGCCGGAGCACATGATCTATCAGCTTGAGGATCCGTTTGTCAGCGTCGTGCAGGGTGAGCTGGTTCTCGGCGGCACACATGTCCGAAAGAGAAGCGGTGAGATCGATACTTTTTACGGTTATTTCTATCGGGGTACCGATATCAACGATCTCGATTACTTCACGACGGGTCCGGATTATATGAAAGATATCCGCCTTGTGGAGCTGAAGGACGGCAGAATCGGCGTGTTTTCCCGCCCGCGCAACAAGGAGATCGAGGAAAAATACGGCAGCGCGGCGATGATCGGCTTTGCTGTCATCAACTCGCTGGACGAGCTGACCGATGCGGTTATCTTCAACGCCAGACCGATCGACGGCGTCTTCGACAAAGGCGAATGGGGCGGCTGCAACCAGCCGATTCTGCTGGAAAACGGCAGCATCGGTATCATCGGCCACCAGAGCTTCACGCAGAAGACCGAGCAGGGCGTGGACCTTGCCGTATATGTGAACACGGCGTTTGAGTTTAACCCGGAGACGTTTGAGGTGACGCACAACCGCATCATTGCGACACGCTCCTGCTATCCCGACGGGCCGGCAAAGAAGCCCGAGCTAGTGGACTGCACCTTTACCTCTGGTATGGTCATGCGCGAAGACGGCAGAATCGACCTGTACGGCGGTATGGGCGATGTGTCTGAGGGACGTATCGTGATTGATTATCCCTTCAGTGTGCCCGTAGCAAAATAACAAAAGCATCGAACCAGCCGGACGGTCAAAGAAAACTGTCCGGCTGTAGATGCTTTTAAGCATATGGCGATGTTGGCGGTGCTTTGCGCTTTTGGGTATCCAGACAGGATTCTGTCGGCTGAAATGGCTTTGGATATAGATAGGGGTGTGTAAATTGAAAAAACTGTTTCGCAGGGTCTTTCTGTCCTCTGCATTCCGAAAAACGCTTCTGGGATATACTTCGACGCTTCTGGTTGTCGTGATCCTGTTCCTGGGAATCATGACGGGATTTGCGGTTTCCGAGTACAGAAAAAGCAGTCTGGAAAGCTCCAAGCAGCTTGTCCGCCAGCTTGCCGAATACAGCGAGCGTGTACAGGACGAGGTGGAGGTCATCATGAATCTTGTGATGACGGACAGCGCGACGCGGCAGTTTGTGCAGAGCGAACAGGACGATAAGGTGGACAACTACACGCTTTTTCTCCTGCTCAATAATCTGCGGGCGTGCTATCCCTTCCTTTCGGACATTTCGGTGGTTAACCTGAAAAACGATACGGCGGTGCACGCCATGGGCAGCGAGACCATTCGCGACCCGGAGAGCAGCGCGTTTGTCCGCTCGAGCGCGGAAAGCGGCAAGTATGTCGGTGGACGCACCCTGATCCACGCGGGCAAGGTGCAGTACGTGGTTTCTTTCGTCCAGATCCTTCCGTACTACAACAGCGCCGTTCTGGTGGATGGGGAGTCTTTGTGGCTGTCGGCGAATCTGGGTACGGAGCGGCGCGCCGTGTATATCATCGACGCGGCTGGTTCGCCGATCAGCGAAAACACACGCGCGTACGCCGATGAAAACATCGCGGAAGAGCTTTTTGATATGGTCACGAACGCGGGCAGCCAGAATGTGTATGTTGACAGCA
>JAHZCM010000157.1 GCA_019422905.1 Oscillospiraceae bacterium | reverse complement strand
TAAAATCAAGGGTTTACGCCAAAGTGGTATGAATCGGCGTTGTAGATTTTGAGTCTGTCTCGTCTGCCAATTCCGACACACCGGCATTTCATATTTTAAGTCGTCTCCCGATGTCCTGTCCGAGAAATCGGAGGGACATCGTGGAGGGACATTAAAAGCAAGTTACATATTCAGTTTTCAAAAAACCCCGTAAAATCAAGGGTTTACGCCAAAGTGGTATGAATCGGCGTTGTAGATTTTGAGTCCACTACGTCTGCCAATTCCATCACACCGGCTTAACGTACATTATTATACGTTAAACTCATAAAAAAAGCAAGCCCTAATTTGCGGAAATTACGGGTTCTGCGCAGCAAATGCCGCAAGCGCCTCGCTGATAAAGCGGGCCGCCCCCGGTGCGACATGCCGGTCATAATAGGCAGAAAACCGTTCATCCGCCACATACATTTCCCCGAGTGCCTGATGCGCAGCCTTCGTGTAAGCGCCATCCTTCCAGAACAGACGGATCCACGCGCCGTGGCACGCGCAAGCGCGCTGTGCGGTCTCTCCTTTCGGGCCGCTCCCCTCCTTCATAGCTGTTTTGAACAGGCCCTCCGCCTCTTTCCGGAGCTTCTCCGCCTCCTGCCACGCTTCTTCAGACATACCGCGAACCTTGAAAACCGTTGCATCCACAGCATCGTCTCCATACTTTTTGCGAATCTCGGCGCCGTGTTTCGCTTCATTTTCTTCCAGCATCTGCGCACGGAAGCCCTCAAATTTCTCTTTGTCTTTCATTTTATACGCTCCTTTTTTTGCATCCATCGTCTTTTGTACATTTTGAATTTGCAGCTCGATCTGCGCTTTCCTCTGGAGCAGCGTATGCAGGTGCTGCTCCAGTGCGCGCTGTTCGTCAAATTCCGGGGCTTTCAGAATCTCCCGGATTTTTTCCAGCCTCATGCCAAGCGCCCTGTAAAACAAAATCTGCTGCAGGCGGTCCACCTCGGCCGTCCCATAAATGCGGTAGCCGTTCTCTGCGACATACGCCGGCTTCAGCAGATCAATCGAATCATAAAACCGCAGCGTTCGCGCGCTCACGCCGGACAGTGCTGCAAGCGCCTGCACTGTATAAGTCATCTTCATATTCTCCTTTCCGAATTTCACGAAAATATCCGCGGTGATCTTCGTTATCCTGAGTATAAGGGATGACGCAGCGTCAATGTCAAGTACTTTTTTCAAAAAAACGGGCACTCTCCGATAGATCATAAAGAATGCCCGTTTTCCGTCGAAAGCTCTCTTATTCTATTTCTCCGTCCTCCGCACAAGCCGCCGAAAAATATTTAAACTTCGCCGTACATTCGCCTTCCGCAAACATGCCCGCAAAGCATCCGGTGAAGGTACAGTTCATCCATTCCGTGGAGAGCAGCTGCGTACTGCCCGTGCCGATTTCCCGCAGATGCGCCGCATCCGGACCAGCATAGAAGGTATAGCGAAGCCGCTCCGCCTGAATGCGCAGAACAAGCGTATCCGTGGTTTCAAAAACAATCGGCACTGTCTGCGTCTGCATATCGACGACGCGCCGTCTGAGCCACACAGCGCAGCCGTTCCCCTGCCTGTAAGCCAGCAGATCGTAATGATGCTCCGCCGTATGGAAAATTGTCAGGCCCGCACAGCCTGTACACGCTTTGGAAAGCTGCATTTCCGTCTCATAGCAAAGCGCAAACTGCTGCTGCCGCACACCGAGAAAGGTCGGCGCGCCGATTTCATCCAGCGTATCCGCGGCGCCGTGCAGCGTGAGGCCGTCGCCGAACGCATAGCAATCCCGGTTCGGATTACGCAGCCAGCTCCAGCGCGGCGCGGGCTCCGGCGCCGTGAAATCGTCCCGCCAGCTTCCGGGAACGCAAGCCTTGCCTTCTCCCTCCGTCTGCATCGCGGCCGTGATGACCTCTCCGCCGTTGACGACAGGCCAGCCGTTTTCATCCCACTCGACCGGCGCCAGCATGGTTTCGCGGCCGATATGGTGCAGCATAAAGACGGACGGGCGGATTGCATGGAACACCATCCACCACTTGCCGTCCGGCGTTTCTACCAGATCCGCATGGCCGAGCGCCTGAAAATCCACCTCACGGTGGGCGTTGCGGTGTGTCAGAATCGGATTTCGCGGGCAGGATTCAAACGGTCCCCAAACCGAGCGGCTGCGCGCAATCGTCTCCATATGCCCGTATTCCGTGCCGCCCTCGGCGATCATCAGGTAATACCAGCCGTTGATCTTGTACATATGCGGCCCCTCCGGGCACTTGCCGCCGGAGCCGTACCAGATGATCTTTGTCTCGCTCAGCTTTTTGCCGGTTTCCAAATCCAGAGCGAACATGCCGATCCCCTGTCTCCCGTTTTCATCGCTGTGCGTACCGGTATAATAAGCCGTGCCATCGTCATCCCAGAAGATCGAGGGATCGATCCCCTTGTGGTCGATGTAAACCGGGTCCGACCACGCCCCGCGAATATCATCTGTCCATACGAGGAAATTGCCGCCATTTGTCACATTGGTGGTAATCATATAGAAGCGCCCGCTGCGATAGCGGATCGTCGGCGCAAAGATTCCACCGGAGGTTCTGCACTTCTCAAGCGGCAGCTGGCTTTCGCGCGTCAGCACATAGCCAAGCTGTTCCCAATGGAACAGGTCGCGGCTGTGCCAGAGCGGCACGCCGGGAAAGAATTCAAACGAGCTGTTGGCGAGATAATAGTCCTCGCCTACCCGGCAGATGCTCGGATCCGGATAAAAACCGGGAATAATCGGATTTTCATAAGTCAGCATAAAGGCATTCCTCCTTGACTGTCCTTTATTGTACAGGACTCACATATAAAAGTCAATTTCCTGTTTACAAGTTTTAAGCGGCACAGTATAATAAAAGTAATTTTGGTGTGTACTGGAGTGTGTATTATGAACTTTTTAAACCGGCTTCCACGTTTTGACGCGGTTTCCCCTGACGAGGCCAAACGCCTGCTTTGTGCCTGCGAATACGGCTTTCCGCCCGCGCAGCCCGACCGAGCCGATTTCACGGAGCAGCAGACGGACGATACCTTTTGTGCCGGCAAGGCGGTTTTACGAAAAATCAGTGCGGAGGTCCATCAGAAGGGAAAAGCCTTTTCTTTCCCCTTCCATTTCGTCTGCCCGAAAAGCGATCGGCCCGTTCCGGTTGTCGTTTTGATCAATTTTACGTCCGCCGTGCCGGACGCCTATCTGCCCTCCGAAGAGCTCTGCGACCTCGGCATAGCGGTTGCCTCCTTTGGCTATACGGACGTTTCGCCGGATAGCGATGATTTTACATCCATGGCGGGCGGGCTTCTCGGCATTGACCGCACGAATCCCGACGCGCCGGGAAAAATCGCGATATGGGCGTGGGCTGCGCGCATCGTCATGGACTATGTGGAGACGCGGCCGGAGGTTGACCTGCTGAACGTCGCCGTTGCGGGCCATTCGCGGCTCGGAAAAACCGCACTGTATGCCGCCGCCTTCGACGAGCGCTTCCGCTTTGTCTTTTCCAATGAGTCCGGCTGCGGCGGCGCAGCGCTTTTCCGCGGAAAAGGCGGAGAATCCGCCGCAGATATCTGCCGTGTTTTCCCCTTCTGGTTCTGCCCGAATTTCAAAAATTACACGCAGGCGGACGACGCCCTGCCGTTTGATCAGCATTTTCTCTTGTCCCTGATCGCGCCGCGGCGTGTGTATGTCGCAAGTGCCGCCGAAGATTTCTGGGCAGACCCGCAGGCTGAGCTGCGCGCCTGCATCGCCGCTTCTCCGGCCTACACGTCGTTTGGTCTGCCGGGACTGATTTCGGACGGCAGCCTGCCGGAGCCCGGCTCAGTTCTGCACGACGGTGCAATCGGCTATCATATCCGCAGAGGCAGTCATTATCTGAGCCGTGAGGACTGGCAAAAGTTCATCGCCTACATGAAAAAACATAAAAACTGATTGCGTCCGCCGCAGAGAATACGCTCTGCGGCGGACAGCATTTAGTATAAAGGCAATATTTCTCCTGTTTTCCGCTTCTTTTCTTTGCAGGGCACTTTCCTTCTGTACTTCGGTGCAAATGCTTTCGTGATTGAAATCACATATCTCAGGACACGGCAAATTTTGGGGACATATCATTTCCCTTTTTTCGATATATCACGGGACTTGTGCTATCCGGTATACGATTATCCATGCTGCAGTGATCTGAATCACATCTTTATCATGCGGAAGGCTCATATGAAATATGAGTCTTCCATTTTATATCCCCAAAGGCCTGTTTTGTTTAGATTACTATTGACAACACGATACGATATTTGAAATTCCATTTTGTATGGGGTAATCTGTTTATGCCGCTTATTTGAGCGTCCCTCTTTTGCAGTTCCCCGCATCGGCCGGGCCGCAGGCTTATTTCACAACAAATGGAGTTCTTTTTTGCTCAAGGAATTCTTTTTGCTGCATCATCGGCATAGGCTTTCTTTTGAACCATGCGCCCAGTAAGGGGTTTTTGCATATA
>JAHZCM010000156.1:1230-4514 GCA_019422905.1 Oscillospiraceae bacterium | reverse complement strand
GCAATATGATGACGACGGGCGACGAAAGCGCAGTGCTCGTCACGCACGGCGGCGTGATTATGACGCTGCTCGCGGCGTACGGCCTGCCGCGCGCCAAAATGACCGACTGGATGTGCGAGAACGGCCATGGCTATTCCATGCGCATCGACCCGATGCTCTGGAGCCGCGGCATGGCGGCGGAGGTTTACCAGATGCTGCCGGTGATGCCGGACAAGGCGCAGCGTGAATACTCGATCGTCGATGTCGCCCGCGAGGCCGCAAACCGGGCGTACGGGAAAAAAGAGAAGAAATAAAATGAAAATTCCGCGCGTCTGCAAACCCACAAAGTCCCGGCTGAAGGATTCGTACTTTCAGCCGGGATTTTTCTCTATGTATGATTTTTTTGTAAGCGCCGGCGCAGGATACGCCTTGCAAGCGGTCTTTCCACAAGATAGGTAACGAGTACGGCGAGAAGAAAGGCGCAGAGCCAAAACGCGGCGGTGTACTGCACCTGCCAGGTGAAGTGCCAGGGCTCGCCGCCTGCGGACTGCGGCCATGCGGACGCGCCCTCCGGCGCGTCCGGGTACGGCGGAATATGCCACGCCTTCAGCTTTAAAAGCACCGTGGAATGCCAGATGTACAGGTTGTATGAAATCAGCGCGGTAAAAGCTGTGGCGCGGCTTGAAAACAGCCATTTCAGCGCCTTGCAGGCGTGATCCAGAGCGAGAATGAACACGCAGACCAGCGCCGAGAACCAAAGGCGGAAATCCACCTGCCAGCGCTGGACGACCGGCGCGCGGTTCAGACCGTCATGCAGCATACAGACCAGCGCGGTATATACTGCGAAGCAGAGCAGCGTGCTGAACAGAGAGGTCTGCCATCGCGGTCTTTCGACCGCGGCGCGGAGCCGGCAAAACAGGACGGCCGCCAGCATGCCGTTTGCGTAAACGCCGAGAAAGGCCGGAAGCTGGTTGATGCGCAGCGTTTCCGCGCCGCCGTCCGGCGTTCGGACAAAGAACGCGATATAAAGCTCCGCGAGTACGGAGAGAGCCACCCAGCTTTGAAGCGGAAAGCGCCTGAACAGGCGGGCGAGCAGCGGGAAAATCAGGTAAAACTGCACTTCGACGCCGAGCGTCCAGAGCACGGTCGGAAATTTTGTCGCGAGATAGCTTTCCGGCCGGAACGTGTGCGTAAAGGTCAGGTGACTGAAAATATCCTGCAGGTAGGCGGCGGTATCTGCATAGTCCGCCGGGCGGATCCAGAAAACCAGATAGACGAGCAGGCAAAAATAATAGGAGGGCAGAATGCGCGCCGCGCGTTTCCGGAAGAACACGCCGGGTGAGTCCGGCGCAGGGGAGAGCGGGTCTGTCATCCGGTGCGCGTAGGGAAGGAACAGGCAGAAACCGGAAAGCAGAAGGAGCACGTCCACAAACATATAGCCGGTGCGCGGAATCCACGTAAGGCTGAAGTTCTGAATGCCGAGCGGGCGGAGCAGGTCGTGCGGGAACAGGCTCTGCAGCCAGGATTGCTGCCACAGGTGAAAGCCCATGACGATCAAAATCGCGTAAGCCCGCACGCCGTCCAGAATGGCGATGCGTCCATTTTGCCTTTCCAATTTGTAACCCCTGCCTTTTCGTGTTGTGTTTTACGGCTCCGCTGCGTGCGGTTTTCCCGCACAGCGATGTTCGGCGCGCCTGTGGGTAAGCCGTCGTTACTGTGTCGTTAAATCTGTGGCGGATGAACAATGATTTTAGAAAAGCCCGCCGCGTGCGGCGGCAGGCCTTCCGTGTCACAGTGTGACGATTTTTGTTGCGATGTTTTCCACAAAACGCCGGTCGTGCTCGACGAAAACCACGGTCGGCGCGCACTCCCGGAGCAGCGTTTCCAACTGCACGCGGGAGATCACATCGATGAAGTTGAGCGGCTCATCCCAGACGAGCAGATGCGCCTTTTCGCACAGGCTTTTTGCGATCAGCACCTTTTTCTTCTGGCCCTCGGAAAAATCCTCGATGCGCTTGTCAAATTGCGTGCGCTGGAATTCGAGCTTGCGCAGAATCGTTTTGAATAGGCTTTCGTCGATGCCGTTCGCCTCCGCAAATTCGTCGAGCCGGCCTGAAAGCCCTTCTGCGCTCTGCGGAATATAGGAAACCGTCAGGCCGCTTGCCTTTTGCAGCGTGCCGGTGTGGGGAATGGCCTCGCCGCAGAGCAGCTTCAAAATGCTGGATTTTCCGCAGCCGTTCCTGCCCTGTAAAGCGACGCGCTCACCGTGCCGGATCTCAAAGCGGACCGGCGCAAAAATCGGGCCGCCGCCGTAATCGATCGAGAGGTCGCGCACCTCGACAAGCAGCTCCTTCGGATGGCGGAGCGTTGCGATCCGCAGCTTCGTATCGGCCGATTCAATATTCCGGAGCAGCGCGCTTTTTTCCTCAAGCGCATCGTTGCGTCTCAATTCAATCGACTTCGCGCGCTTCATCATCTTGCGGCTCTTTTCGCCCTCGTAGGCGCGACGGCTCAGGCTTTTCTCCGTCTTGTTGGGGTCAAAGCCAATCTTGCGGCTCTCCGCCCGGTTGGACCATTCTGTGCTGCGCCGTGCCGCGGTCTCCAGCCGCTTGACGTCCTTTTTCAGCTTTTCGTTCTGCTGCAGCTCGAATTGATCCTCTAAGTCCTTCTCGTGCTGCCATGTCGTAAAGTTGCCGCGCAGCACCGTGATGTTCGCGCGGTTGATGGAGAGTACATGGTCGATGACGGCGTCGAGGAACGCGCGGTCGTGGCTGACCAGAATAAATCCGCGCTTCGTTTTCAGATAACGCGCAAGCGTGTCACGCGCCGCGATATCCAGATGATTCGTCGGCTCGTCGATCAGCAGAAAACTGTTTTCGCGGATAAAGAGGAGCGCAAGCAGCACCTTGGTGCGCTCGCCGTAGCTCAGCGTCGAATAAGGACGGTACAATACGCCGCTGTCCACCTCCAGAAGATTCAGCTCGCGCGAAAGCCGCCACAGCTCGAAATCCGGATCGATCGCTTCTGCGATTTCCAGCGGCGTGTCGTCCGGGTTTTCGACTTCAAACGGGAAATACTCAAACTGTACGGAAGCGGAAATGCTGCCGCTGTAAGCGTATTTCCCAAGCAATAAATTCAAAAAAGTTGTTTTTCCTCTGCCGTTGCGGCCGATAAAGCCGCACCGCCAGTCTGTGTCGATGGCAAAGGAAGCGTTTTCAAAGACATTGTCGAAGCTGCCCTCGTAGCCGAAGGTCAGGTTCGATACCTGTATTAAAGACATGATGATCACCGTATTCTTTCCGAGC
>JAHZCM010000156.1:294-1220 GCA_019422905.1 Oscillospiraceae bacterium | reverse complement strand
ATAGCCGAATACACCTTCGATGGATTCGTCGTTTTCAATCCAGTTCTGAACATCTATCTTTCTGTAACGGTCGTGGTCGTCGCGGACGATGACGTACGCGATGCCGGCGTTGATGACCATGCGCTTGCACATGGAGCAGCAGACGGCGTTTTGGATATACGCGCCGGAGGAAACCTCCTTGCCGACCAGATACAGCGTGGAATCGATCATCTTATCGCGCGGCGCGCTGATGATGGCGTTTGCCTCCGCATGCACGCTGCGGCAAAGCTCATACCGCTCGCCGCGCGGGATATGCAGCTCCGAGCGGATGCATTTGCCCAGATCGGTGCAGTTTTTTCTGCCGCGGGGGGCGCCCACGTAGCCGGTGGAAATGACCTCGTCGTTTTTCACGATCACAGCGCCGTAGTGACGTCGAAGGCATGTGCAGCGCTGGGAAACGGTCTCTGCAAGATCAAGATAGTAGTTCGTTTTATCTCTTCGGTGGACGTCGGTCCGCATACGAAGACACCTCTCTTTTCAAGTTGTATTGCAATGCTGTGCGGAGCCGGGAGCACGGTCTCTTTGACGGTGTTCGGAAGGCCGGAGCAATACGGCCCTATTCAGTCCCGCACCCTTGGCTGCGAAAACACGGCTTTCACAGCGCTGTGAAGCTATTATACCGGATATGGCTGAAAACCGCAACAGAAAAGTGCATCTTTTTTGCAATAAAGCAATAAAAGTGTCAAGGCCTTCGCTGCTTCCTGGCTTCAAGGCATAAGCACCGTCGCCGCAATGGCTGCGCGTATCGGTTCCAACTGTCCGGCTATGGGCATTTGAATGTGCGTATCTGCAAGCTCCGCCACCTCCGGGCGCAGGCCGTTTCCTCCATTTCTGCAAAAAGGGGCGAACAGCAGCGGCTTTACGATTTTTCCGTCCGCGGGTAGCAT
>JAHZCM010000156.1:0-266 GCA_019422905.1 Oscillospiraceae bacterium | reverse complement strand
GATGGTAAAATAATACTGACTTTATGCTTTGCGGAGGTTCCGAATGAGCGGCAGCTTTTTGGGCGGCGTTTTGGCGACCGCATATTTTTTGATTTTTCAGGTCTGCGGCGTGTGCCTTGCCGCGTGCTTTTTTAAAGGGGAGCGGCGGCATGTTCAAGTGATTCTGGGCAGCGCGGCCGGCAGCGTGCTGTTGATGTGGCTGCCCGCGCTGTGGGCGTTTCCGCTGGGCTTTCCGGCTTTGGCGCATCGGCTGGCGCTCGCCGTGC
>JAHZCM010000155.1:3084-4531 GCA_019422905.1 Oscillospiraceae bacterium | reverse complement strand
TGACGGCTGCGGAAATCCCGGCCTTCACCGTGGAGCGCCCGGCGGACCGTACGCACGGCGATTTTGCCACAAACGCGGCGATGGTCTCCGCCCGCGCTTTTCACACCGCACCGCAGAAAATTGCGGCGGCGATCCTCGAACACCTTGACCTTTCCGGCACCTACTTTGCAAAAGCGGAGGTTGCCGGCCCCGGCTTTATGAATTTCTTTCTGAGCCCGGCATTTTACAGCGACGTGCTGGAGGACGTTCTCTCCGCCGACGCGGATTACGGCCGCAGCGACTACGGACAGGGCCGCAAGGTCATGATTGAATTTGTTTCCGCGAACCCGACCGGCCCCATGCACATGGGCAACGCGCGCGGCGGCGCTCTGGGCGACTGCCTTGCCGCCGTCATGGATACCGCCGGCTATGACGTCTGGCGTGAGTTCTACGTCAACGACGCGGGCAATCAGCTTGAAAAATTCGGTCTTTCCCTTTCCGTGCGCTATCAGCAGCTTTTTGCAGAGAATCCGCCGGAGCTTCCGGAGGACAGCTACCACGGCGAGGATATTCTGGATCTTGCAAAGGAATACGCCAAAGCAAACGGAGACGCGCTCATGCATGTCTCCGAAGAGGCGCGCAGAAAAGCGCTCGTCGATTTCGGCCTGCCGCATAATATCGCCAAAATGCAGGCGGACATGGAGAAGTACCGCGTTCATTACGACCGCTGGTTCCTGGAAAGCGACCTGCACAAAAGCGGCGAGGTCATGGCGGTCGTAGATTTTCTGCGCGACCGTGGCCTGACCTACGAGAAGGACGGCGCCGTGTGGTATAAGGCCACCGAGTTCGGCGGCGAAAAGGATGAAGTGCTCGTCCGTGCCAACGGCAACCCGACCTATTTCACCGCGGATATCGCGTATCACAAAAATAAATTTGACCGCGGTTTCGATCTGCTCATCGATATCTGGGGCAGCGACCATCACGGCCATGTCGCCCGCATGAAGGGTGCGATGGATGCGATCGGCCAAAGCGCGGACAAGCTCCACATCATTCTGATGCAGTTTGTGCGCCTGATGCGGGACGGCGAGATCGTCCGCATGAGCAAGCGCACGGGCAAGGCGATCCAGCTCGGCGACCTGCTCGATGAGGTGCCGGTGGACTCCGCGCGCTTCCAGTTCAATATGCGCGAGGCAAATTCCCTCTTGGATTTTGACCTGGACCTCGCCGTTCAGCAGGATGCCCAAAATCCGGTTTACTATGTACAGTACGCGCACGCGCGCATCTGCAGCATCCTCCGCGCGCTTGAGGCAGACGGCATCACGCCGCGCAGCTGCACGGCGGAGGAGCTTGCACAGCTCACCGCGCCCGAGGAAATCGATCTGATCCGCCATATCTCCGAGTACACGGATGAGATCATTGCGGCGGCAAAGGATTACGACCCGGTGCGTATCACGCGCTATGTGATCGA
>JAHZCM010000155.1:0-3074 GCA_019422905.1 Oscillospiraceae bacterium | reverse complement strand
GATCGGGGCCAGAACTCCTTCGCTGGAGGAGCTGGCGCTGCTGCGGGCCCCGGAGGAAATCGAGCTGATCCGGCACCTGGCGAACCTCCCCTCCGAGATTGTGGAGGCCGCCAAGAATTACGATCCGGCCCGGATGACCCGTTATTCCATGGAGCTTGCCACCAAGTTCCACAAATTTTACAACGCCTGCCGCGTGAAGGGCGAGGCGGAGGGCCTGATGCAGGCGCGCTTAACGCTCTGCCGCGCTACGGCGATCGTTCTGCGCAACGTCCTCACGATGTTCAACATCACAGTCCCGACCTCCATGTAACAGAAATCCGGAAAACGGAGATAAAAAGAAAAGCGGTGTGCTCAAAAAGCCGAGCACACCGCTTTCTGTATCCTCTTTTACGCGAGAGCCTTGCCCATGGCGATGCACGCGGCGTCCGCCGTATCGTCGGGCGCATCGTTGCAGATCACGCTTTCGCAGGCGAATACCGCACCGTCTCCGGTGCAGGTTTCCTCCCAATTGCGCATCCACTCGCCGTCGCCCCACCCGTAGGAGCCGAAGAGCCCGATGGTCTTGCCCGAGAGCTTCGCCTCGCAGCCGATAAACATCGGCTCAAATTCCGTATCCTCCAGCTGCTCCGCGCCCATCGACGGGCAGCCGAAGGCAACCGTATCAAAGCTGTCCATCAGGTCGCCGGAAAATTCCGCCGCCGTAAACACCGTGACCTCAGAGCCGGCCTCGCGGACGCCCTCGGCAACCTTCTCCGCCATCATCTGTGTGTTGCCCGTACCGCTCCAATAAACAACCGCTACTTTACGCATTTCAACAACTTCTTTCTGTAGATTTTTGTCAGGCAGCTACTGTGAGCTGCAGGATACTTCTGCCCTCCTGCCACAGCCGTTTGTACACATCCCGGCACTTCCTGAATTTGGCAAACGTGCGCATCGCCGTACATTCATCGCAATATACCTTCCAGCAGCCGCAGCACTTGCAGTTCTGCCCGGCATTTTCGATGAAGCCGACGACGTCCTCCACGGGATACCCCAGAAACACGCCGATCTCATGCGGAAAATCGTCCTGCACGGCGAGTCTCTCCTGCAGGCGGCGGAGCGCACCCTGCACTGCGGTCCGCAGCCGCGGAGAAGCGCTTGCGTGCGGGGCTCCAGGAGATCTCTCTCCAATTGCGCGCGCCGGTATACGTAAACCAGCGCCGTATTTTCCCTTCTCCGAAGCACCCATACGCTGACCCCTTTTTCCGCAAGCCGCGCGTTCCAGATCTCCAGCTCTCGGTCCAGATTTTCCTCTGCCCGGTAAGTAAACAGGCTCGCCGTTTTCAGCGAAGCCAGCGTCGGCGCGCAGTGCTCGATCAGGTAACGGTCAAGCATTGCGCACCGCCGCACAGCAATCCGCCAGCACGCTTTGCAGCGCGGAAGCGCTGCTGCTGCCGATATACGCAATCGGGATATTGTTCCGCTTGGCTTCCTTGGAAGCGCTCAGCATCATCTTGTGAGAAACGGTGCTTGTGAAGAAAAGAAGATAATCCGGTTTGCCCAGCTTTTTCTTCAGAGATCCGTTTTCCTTTACAAAGACCTTTGCCCTGCAGCCATGGTTCTTGCAGATATCCATATACTGACATACCATTCTTTCATTTCCGCCGACAATTACAACGCTCATCGCTTCACGCTTCCTTTCTTTCCAAAGCCGGCTGTTGCATGCCGTTTTGGTTTTGAATCATACTGTATTGAATAAAGGCCCTCAACGCCTGAAAGCTCTCCTCGCTGAGCACATGCTCCATGCGGCAGGCGTCCGTCACTGCCACCCTGCTGTCTACGCCGAAGGACACTAGCAGCCCCGAAAACAGCACGTGCCGCTCGTACATGGATTCCGCAATTTTTCTTCCCGTGTCCGTCAGCCGGATCCCTTTGGAGCGGTTCATTTCAATGTAGCCGCCCAGCCGGAGATTTTTCATGGCATTACACACGCTCGGCCGGGAAACGCCCATCTCCTGCGCAATATCCGCGGAGCGGACAACAGGCTTCTTTGTGCTCAGAACCAAGATCGTTTCCAGATAATCTTCCGCTGATTCCTTAATACACACGCGATGCCTCCCCTTTCCAAGCCGGTTTTCCTCTTGGTTAGTTTTAGCTAACCACTTGGGATTAAAAATTGCCGCTCCGGAGAACAGCCCTACAAAGCCATAATTAGTTTTAACTAACTTCATATAGTATACCCAGTGGCAAGCAGTTTGTCAACCCCTTTTAAAAAATTTCAAAAAATCTCCGGCATCCATTCGGAACCACAATCCAAGGACTATACGGCAGAGTTTATGCACAACTTGTAAAAAGGCCGCATTTTCCCACACCGGTAGAGAGGAAAGCCGCAAGCATCCGCGCGGTTTGGGCTGCAGGAAGGGCGCACCGCCCATCAGACAGCGCGCCCCTCCTGTTTTGAATCCAATATCCATCCTTGTCCGGAAAAAATCTCCTTCCCGGAACCAGCCGTGCAAAATTCAGAGATCCTGCTGCTCGAACAACCGCACGGATTTTCGCAGCGCCACCCATGTCAGTACCGCGTACAAGACAAGGCCGATCGCCAAAAAGACGAGCTTTTCCGCCATGAATTGCGGATCGGCCGTATCGATGCGCTCCCGCATGAACGGGATAACATGTGTGCAGGCTTCCTCAACCCCGATCAGCAGAAATACCCAAACGCTGGACAGAATAAACGGAGCGCCCACCCGCTGAACATTTTTGTAGTAAATCGGAAAGAATATGAAATTGAAGCCGCCGTACAGAACGAACGCAAAACCGAACAGGGCAATATTCGCATTCAGACCGGCCAGATTTCCCTCCGGCAGGATATGCTGCCGCAAAGCGGCGAACGGCACCGCAAGCAGAAGCTGGAGCAGCTGCAGCGAAATCACAACAAAAAACCGCGCCCGCACAACATCCCGCTTGGCAACTGGCAGCAGCAGCGTATAGCGCACGTCGTCGTTTTCGCGGCCGTTCAGACATGTGAAGAATACACCGAGGCCGGTATAGAAAAAGGCCACGAGATACGGGTAATTCGGAATCAGCAGCATGGC
>JAHZCM010000154.1 GCA_019422905.1 Oscillospiraceae bacterium | reverse complement strand
CGCGTGTCCGTTATGAAGCGGGTTAAATTCACAAATTACGCCGGAAATTACGTTTTTTGCGACCATTTTGCGTGAAAACTCCTTGAAATTCAACTGAATTTGTACTATTATATAATACAGCATTGCAGATTATCTTACAAGCACGTTTTGCAGGAGCCGCGTGCCTATTTCCGCGTGCTTATTTTTTGCGCTCCGCACAAACGTATCAATACCACAGGGGGAAGACAAAATGAAAATTCTGGTTATCAATGCCGGCAGCTCCTCGCTCAAGTATCAGTTGATTGATATGGACAATGAGCAGATGCTCGCCAAGGGCAACTGCGAAAAGATCGGCCTTGAAATGGGCATCTTCGGCCATAAAACGGCGGACGGCCGCGAGAAGAAGATCGAGATTTGCATGAAGAACCACACGGAGGCCTTTGAGCAGGTCAAAAATGCGCTTCTCGACAGCGAGGTTGGCGTCATTAAAGATTTGGACGAGGTTTCCGCGATCGGCCACCGCATCGTTCAGGGCGGCTCTCTGTTCAGCGAATCCGTTCTTGTCGATGAGAAAGTTATCGAAGGCATTGAGAGCCTGATCCCGCTTGCGCCGCTGCACAACAGCGCGCATGTGCAGGGCATCCGCGCCTGCATAAGTGTTTTCGGCGAGAAGGTGCCGGAGGTTGTCGTATTTGATACGGCCTTCCACTCCACGATGCCGGAAAAGGCGTATATGTTTGCCATTCCGTATGAGTATTATGAGAAGTACAAGATCCGCCGCTACGGCTTCCACGGCACCTCCCACCGGTATGTTAGCCACCGCCTTGCGGAGCTGATGGGCAAGGATCTCAAGGACATGAAGGTGATTACCTGCCATATCGGCAACGGCTCCTCGATTGCGGCGATCAAGGACGGCAAGGTCATCGATACCAGCATGGGCCTCACGCCGCTGGACGGCTTTATGATGGGTACGCGCACCGGCACGCTGGACCCGTCTGTCGTCACGTTCATCGCAGAGAAGGAGAATCTGACTCCGGCCCAACTTTCCGACTTGTTCAATAAGAAGTCCGGCCTGCTCGGCATTTCCGGCATTTCCAGTGACGACCGCGACGTTTCCAAGGCTGAAAACGAAGGGCATGTGCGCGCGCATCTTGCGCATGAGATGCTGGTCTACCAAATTCAGAAATTTATCGGCAGTTACGCCGCTGCGCTGAACGGTGTGGACGCCATCGTATTTACGGCTGGTCTCGGCGAAAATCAGGATGTGCTCCGCGAGCGCATCTGCTCGAACATGGAATATCTCGGTATCAAGTTTGACAAGGAAGCCAATGCCGGCGTCCACGGCGTTGAGAAGAAGATCTCCGCCGAGGACAGCAAGGTCGCCATTTATATTATTCCGACAAACGAAGAGCTTGTGATTGCGCGCGATACCAAGGGAATCGTTGAGAAGCTCTAAAAACTGCTTTTTTGCGAAAAGGACTACCGGATTTTGAGAGAATTCGGTAGCCTTTTGCTTTTTGGAAAGAAAAGCCGTAACTATTTTGCATAAAAAGGTTGCAAATCTGTAACTTTTGAGTTATAATTGTAAATGTCTTGAAATATTTGCTCGCTTACACGTGCTTTTTGAGCGGATTAGACCTTATCCAAACGGCGTGCTGCCGTTTGGTTGACTACTTAGCAAGGACTGGTGATGACGATGAGACTTTCTGTACGGAAGAACGGAAGGAGAGCTGCGGCGCTGCTTTTATCGCTGATTCTGCTTTTCTCTGTGTGCCCGTTCACCGTATACGCCGAGGAGACGGCGGCCACGACGACGGAATATGTGAATCTGCGCAGCGGTCCCGGTACCAATTACGATTCGAAGGGCGTTATCGCCTCCGGGACATCGGTCACCGTAACGGACCGCAGCAACAGCGAATGGTACGCGGTCAAGCTCTCCAACGGCACGACCGGCTACATATATTCGATCTACCTCAAGCTGGATTCCTCGTCCGGTTCTTCGGCTTCGCCATCCGGAACCGTGACGGCGAAAACGACGGAGTATGTGAATTTGCGCAGCGGCCCGGGCACAAGCTACAGCTCGAAGGGTGTTATCGCTTCCGGAACCACGGTTACGGTGACAGACCGCAGCAACGCGAAATGGTATGCGGTCAAGACTTCCAGCGGCTCTACGGGTTATATCTATTCAATTTATCTGAAAATTACGTCGGAGGGAACCTCGGCAACGGCAACGCCTGCACCGTCGGCGACGCCTACGCCGTCCACAAACGGCGGCGTGCAGGCAAAAACGACGGCAGATGTCAACCTTCGCCGCGGTGCCGGCACCAGCTACGGCGTGATTAAAGTGATCGGCAGCGGAACGACCGTGTCCGTCACCGAAGCGACCAATGCGCAGTGGTATAAGGTCAAGCTCTCGGACGGTACGGAAGGCTACCTGTTTACAGAGTACCTGAAAGTCACGTCCGGCGATATCAATACTGTAAAGCCGAGCGCGGAACCCACGCCCACACCGGCGGCGAATGGCGCGGTTACAGCGCAGACCACGGTGGATATTAACCTCAGAAAGGGGCCCGGAACCTCCTACAGCGTTGTCAAGGTTGTAGGG
Source organism: Oscillospiraceae bacterium (assembly GCA_019422905.1). Classification (GTDB taxonomy): domain Bacteria; phylum Bacillota; class Clostridia; order Oscillospirales; family Acutalibacteraceae; genus Hominenteromicrobium. Next base: position 2,031 of record JAHZCM010000154.1, on the reverse strand, counting down.
AAGGGCACGACGGTTACGGTGACGGAGGCGACAAACAGCCAGTGGTATAAGGTTAAGCTCTCCGATGGCACCGAAGGTTATTTCTCGGTACAGTACCTCAAAATTACGTCCGGCGATATCAATTCGGTCAAACCTGCGGATCCAGGCAACAGCGGCAGCGAGGGGAACGGCGATACGAGCAATACGCCGTCCACCGGCGAATATGTCCGCACGACCGTGGGCCTGAACCTGCGCAAGGGCGCGGGCACGAATACGAGCGTCATCACGGTTCTGAGCACCGGAACCGTCCTGGAGGTTTTGGACCGCAACACATCGGGATGGGTTCATGTCCGCACGATGAGCGGCACGGAAGGCTATGTTTCCGCTGAATACGTTACGGCGTACAATGCGTCCGGCAGCAGTGCATCCATTTCCACCACATCGGCGACGATTCCACAATATAAAACGCTTTACATAGAGGGCTCCTCCAGCGGCGTTGTTTTCTGGTCGAGTACGGACACTTCCGTCGCGAAGGTGGAATCCGGCGCGGATAACCAGTTGTTTGTCTATGGCGTTGCGCCCGGCACGGCGAAGATCGTCGGTAAGAGCGCGGATGGCAAGGAGCTTGCCTCCTGTTCTGTGACGGTCACGGAACCGGAAGCGATACGGTTTGCCTACACAACGCCGAATATCATTTCGTCGGGCTCGAGCTTCAGCCTCAAGGCTGTGACCGATACGCAGAAGAGCGCCGTGAAGTTTGAAATTCAGGGCGTCGGCACCTACGAGACGACTTCCTATGATTCGGAATCGCAGAAGGACAACAATGTCCGTATCTTTACGGCTTCCGCTACGATCAATTCGCCGGGTACCTACACGGTTCGTGCGTATTCAAGCTCCGGCAACGGATATTCCTCGTCTTACAGGGAGTTTACGATCCTCGTTGTTTCCACGGCGGACAAGACTAGCACTTCGAACGAATCGAGACGTGTCAGCGATGAAATGCTCGAAAACATTGCGTCGTACGAGGGATATGTGCCGGGTGTCAGCCCGGATACGCTGGCGGGCAATATTCCGACGGTCGGCTATGGTTATGTGGTTTCCAAGAACACGACCTTCTACAATAACCTGACCCGTTCGGAAGCGAAGGCCATGCTGGCGGATACGATAAACCGCGGCTCCTACACAACGGAGGTCAACCGGTTTATTTCCAACAACAACCTGTTGATGAGCCAGTGCCAGTTTGATGCGCTGGTCAGCTTCTCCTACAATGTCGGCTCCTCCTTCTGGAGCGGCTACGGTAGCTGCTATGTGCGCACGGTCATTTTGAATACCGTGGTGCCGCCGTCCAATCTTTCCGCTTCAAACCCGTATGGCGGTAAGGTTACGTCGGATACGCTGAAGGTTTACAGCGACCACTCCGCTTCTTCGTCTCAGGTTACCACGCTGTCCATCGGCAGCAGCGTCAATATCATTGGATATTACCGCGATGAAAACACAAAGCACACGTGGTATAAGATTTCTGTGAGCGGTAAGACTGGCTGGGCCCGCGCGGGAGACATTTCTTTCACCAACACCTCCGGCCTTACGCGTGATCTGAATTACGTGGATGCGTACACCTTCGGCAGCAATCTGCTGGATTGGCATGTCGCGGGAGGTACCTGCTACATCGGCCTGTATTACAGACGTCTGGCCGAGGCCAAGGTGTTCTCCTATGCGGCCTATGACGAGGCTTCGCCGGGCAGCGCAAATTACAAGGTCAATACGTATGGCTATGATGTGCCGGGCTGTCTCTGAGCACAAGTGAAAAAAGGACTGCAAACCAGTGGCGTTTGCAGTCCTTTTTATGTCTGTCGGGTTAAATTGCGGTTATAGGAAGATTGTGAGCCTTGGCATAGGGAGGAGAGGCGCTGAAAAAGGCGGCAGCACGCTTTGCCGCCGCCTTTAGATTGCCTGTCTGCAAAACCGGGCAGAGATGTCAATGGCGGTGCAGTGATGCGCCGTCCATCCTGCCGCTGGGTGCATTGACGTTGTTATTCCTTCGGTAAATGCCTA
>JAHZCM010000153.1 GCA_019422905.1 Oscillospiraceae bacterium | reverse complement strand
AAGAAATTACAGGTTCCTTTTCTTTCTCTCGTTGTTTAATTTTCAAGGTCCTATGCGCTCTTTCGGGTTCTTACTTCCGGGCTTTTTTGCCCTTCCGTTTTGCCCTCTCTCTCGAGCGCTTGACTATAATACCACGCGCAAATCGTTTTGTCAACACTTTTTTTGAATTTTTTTTCGATTTTTTTCGAGTTCGTTTTCTCATACCACATATGCGAATTGATTCCAATTTAATCGCAATATATAGCATATTTTTCGGCCGGCATTTTTTGGTTTGCATCGCAATACATATGTCCTGTGAAGAATATTATAAAAGATTTTTTGAAAAAAGTCCAGAAAAAATTTTTGAATCGGGTACAGGCCCCAAAGGAGATTTATGGAAATGAAGCTCAGCTTTCCCCTGCGTTCTGCGCTCTTATATGTATGGCGCGTTTTGATTGTGGCGCTTGTCAACGCCGTTATGCTCGCTATGCTGCGCGCGCCGCTCTGACCCATCCAAAATTCAGAAAAGAGACGCTCCGGGGAGCGTCTCTTTTTCATACCTGTTTTTGTCTTGTCTCTTTTCGTCAAGCCGTCTTTCGCCGGTCAGACGTTTCCTACGCCTGCGCTTCCAGCTTATGCTTTTGCTTAAACCGGTGATATACGATCAGGTAGCAGATAAAATGCACCAAAGCCGTGATGGCCCAGGATACCGGATACGACAGGAACAGCGTGGAAAGGGTATGGTCCATCCGGAAAATCGTCATAATCCAAACAACGCGGAACGCACACGCGCCCGTCAGCGAAACGATCATCGGCATAATGGAGTACCCCAAGCCGCGCAGCAGACCCACCAACGTATCCATAATACCGCAGAGGAAATACGGCAGGCAGACGAACATCATGCGTTCGAGGCCATATTGTACGACCTCCGGATCCGACGTATATATAGAAAGGAGCGTAGAGCCGCACAGGTATGCGCCGCCGCCCAGCACAATGCCGACCACTGTCACGTTCAGGACGCAAATGCCCGCAATTTTCCCAACGCGGTCATATTTGCCGCCGCCGACATTCTGCCCCGTAAAGGAGAGCGCCGTCTGATGCAGCGCGTTCATCGCCGTATAGACGAAATTCTCGATATTCGCGGCCGCGGTGCTGCCCGCCATGACCGTAGAGCCAAAGGAATTGATCGACGACTGAATCAGCACATTGGAAATGGAAAACACCGCGCCCTGCATGCCCGCCGGCAGGCCGATTCTAACCATCTCCAGCAGCTTATCCTTATAGATGCGCAGCTTTTTGAGCTCCAACCGGTACGGAGCATCGGATTTAATCAGGCAGAAAACCACAAGGCCGGCGGCAATGCACTGGGAGACAACCGTCGCAATGGAAACGCCAGCCACGCCGAGATGGAATACGATTACGAGAACAAGGTTCAGCGCCACATTGACAACGCCGGAAATCAGCAGAAAATACAGCGGGCGCTTTGTATCTCCCACCGAGCGCAGAATCGCCGCGCCGAAATTGTAGAGCATCATGGCGGGCATGCCGACAAAGTAGATGCGCATATACAGCGCCGCCTGCCCCAGCACGTCGTCCGGCGTGCCCATCAGCGTGAGCAGAGGCTCCGCAAGCACCAGTCCGATGACAATCAGCGCCACGCCGCTGATCAGGCTGATCAGCACCGAGGTATGTACCGTCTCATGGAGCTGCCGGCCGTCCCGCGCGCCGTAATAGCGAGCGACCAAAACATTGGTGCCGACGGAAAGGCCGATAAAAACATTGACGAGCAGGTTAATCAGCGAGCCGGTGGAGCCGACCGCCGCCAGCGCCGTGGAGCCCGCGAACCGGCCGACCACAACGATATCCGCCGCATTGAAAAACAGCTGCAGCATGCCGGAAAGCATCAGCGGTATCGCAAACCGGCAGATTTTTCCGAAGAGCGGACCGTTGCACATATCGATTTCATAGGATCCGCGCGACCGCTTCCGCATGCGCAGACGCATTTGCAGCTTGAGCAGTAAAATCTGGATTTTTCTTTTCATACTGATCTTTTCCATAGCGATCTTAATACCCGATCTCCTCTCCGATCAAAATGACGTGTACCCTGCCCTTCACGCGCTGGCGCGCCATAACCGTATACAGCGAGCAAATCCGGTTCTCCGAGCGGCAGCCGCTGCACATATTCCCGTCCGTACCGGGGCACGCGGCATGGGTGCAGGGCGTATCGATGTGCAGGCGCAGCGCGTTGGCCGGCGTTGTAATCCCCTTTACATACGCCTGCGCCGCGTCCAGATCGCGCATGATCTTATTATACCCCGCGACGACGATCACCTTTTTCGGGCCAAACAGCATCGCCGCCACGCGGTTTCCACCGCCGTCTATGTTATACAGCTCGCCGCGCTCTGTGATCGCGTTGGAGCTTGTCAGAAAAGCATCCGCGGAAAAAGTTTTGCGGTAGATCTCCTGGCGCTCCGCGTCAGTCTGCACTGCCTCGCGGTCGAGAAAGCGATACCTGCCGCTGCGCATCAGCGCCTTCACACCGGATGCATCCAGCGTGACGCTGCCGCCGCAGGAAATCGTATCGCCCTCCTGCAGCAGCGTTTCGACGATGCGCACGGCATCGTCGCTCGCCGGCGCGTAGTAGGCATTCATATTGTTCTTTTCGAGCGCATCCATCGTGCGGCGGATGCGCAGCTCCATCGCCTCCATGCGGCGGGGCATATCCTTTTTATCCATGGCTGAAACCAATCACCTTTCTGCGCAAAAATAATCAATAACGGGAGAAGCCAGGCTCTCCCGTTATTTGCACCGTATTATTCCATCGCTTTCGCGAAAGCGTCAAAGCACGCCGTCACACGCTCTTCATGTGCTTTGCTGGTTTCGTCGCTTTCCGCTTTCGCATCCGCGTAGATCATCATAAAACGCCCGTCGTCGGAAAGATAAGCCGGAACCGTGCTGTCCAGCATCTCAAAGCTGCCGTCCGCGCGGATGCTGTCGATCACAGCCTGCGCCGTCTCCGAAATATCCTCCGTTGGGAACTCATACAGCTCAAGCTGCACGTTCGAATCATTATAGCGATAAGCATACTTGTAGCCGTTCGCAGCGCCGATGACATCATAGGACATCTGCACCTTTTCCCCCGCAGTCAGCTTACTGTCCTCAAAATATTTGCACAGCCCCTGAATGCTGTCCTCATAATCCGTCGGATCCTTTTCCACCGTGGCCGTCTCGCCTTCTTCAGGGGCGCCGGAGGTCTCCAGCGTCTCCAGAGACGTCGTTGTTCCCGTCGCACATGCCGTAAAAATCCCGCACAGGGCGATCGCCAAAAGCAACATGGCCAGCTTTTTTATATTTTTCATCGTAGAAGCATCCTCTCTTTCCTTTAACGCAGACTCAAGCAGAGTCATACAGCCTGATTTTAACATACCCCGGCGAGGAGCGCAATACTAAAATGAAATAAAAACCCCGCACACCGCAGAAACTGCACTGCAAAAATTAACCTCAGGCAACGCCAATATATTTATATAAATGTTGACTTTACTTTCTTGCGGTGCTATAATGACTTCGTTCAAAATTTATTCAAAATTTGCAAAGGAGATCCTCTCTATGAAAAACGCAAAACGCTTTGCTGCCCTGTTTGCCTGCCTGATTCTCGTTGTCGCGATGTTCACGGCCTGCTCCGGCAAATTCGAAAATGTCGGCGCTTACCTCCAGGACGAAGAGGTTGCCCAGGAGCTCGAAAAAGAACTCGCCAACTGGGAAGGCTCCGGTATCACAATGAATGTCTACGCAGACGGCAACACGCTCGTTTATGCCTGCGCCTATGACACGCAGCTCGATCTTTCCGACGAAACCCTCAAGCAGAGCGTCGTCGATGCTCTGGAAGCCGCCAGCGAGGAGCAGCGTGAAACCTATGAGGACATCGCTGAGGCGCTCCGCACACAGGTAAAAGGCGACGACATTAAGGTCCGCCTTGTTTACAGCAATGCAGACGGCAGCGAAATCTATTCCTGCGAATTCGAATAATCTCAGCGAAAAAACAAAGCACGGAAGGCCGCACCGCGGAGCTTCCGTGCTTTTCTGTTTACAGTTTCTGTACAAGGTCAATGCCGTTGCCGTCCGGATCCTTTATATGAAAGTAGCGGTAGCCCCACGGCAAATCCCCCGGCGGATTCTCCGGCTGTATCCCCGCCGCACAAACGCGTGCATACAGCGTATCCACATCCTCCACACGCAGCTCGAAGCCCTGGCAGGCTCCGTAGGCGCGCGGCACAAAGCCCGGATCCCGGTTTGCGACAATGCAGGCCGTATCTTCGCCCTTTGGCCCAAACCAGATCTCTATCCGGTCCGGTCCACCGTGGCCCTCCTCCAGCTCCGCGCCCAGCACGTCGCGATAAAAGCCGGCCAGCCGCACCGGATCGACCGTGACAAGATTGACGCCAACCAGTTTATGCATGTTCATTCCCCCCTGAAGCAATGCCCCGAAAGAAAACCGGATTCGTTTTCGCCCGCGTTCCGCGGCTCCCTACAAAGCCGCCTTCCATTTTTTGCCCGCCAGCCCTGAGCTGCCTGCGCTCCGGAGTTCGATTCTGCCCGGGATAAAAAACGGACGAGCCCGAAGCTCGTCCGTTTTGGTGACCCGGACGAGAATCGAACTCGTGTTACCGCCGTGAAAGGGCGGTGTC
>JAHZCM010000152.1 GCA_019422905.1 Oscillospiraceae bacterium | reverse complement strand
ATGCGGCCCTCGCCCCCGTCGATCACGACGCTGCGGCGCAGCAGGCCAACCTGCGGCGCCGCAAGGCCGACACCGTTCGCCTGCACCATCGTCTCGTACATATCGTCGAGCAGCGTCCAGAGCTTGCCGTCGAACTTCTCGACCGGCCGGCACATCTTTTTCAGAATATCGTCCCCGGTTTTTACAATGTTTCTAAGCGCCATGAATGCTGGCTCCTTTCCTCAATCCTTTATAAAATCGTATCGGGGTTCGGGTCCGCGTAGGCCGTCACAGCCGCAAACCGCTTGTCCGCCGCAAAGGCGATAAGCAGCGATGCGATCACATCCCGAAACTGCTTTGTATTCTTATATTTCATGATGATCTTGTATCGGTATTTGCCGCCCATCCGCGAAACGGACGCCGCCGACGCGCGCAGAATGCGCAGCGGCAGCGTTGGATAGTCCCGGCTGAAGGTCTCCCGAAGCCGGGCGGAGAAGAATTCCGCCGCGCTATGCACCGTTTCCTCCTTCTCCCCGACAAAGCCGATCTGCAGAATATCCGAAAACGGCGGGTAAAGCATTGCCCGGCGGAAACGGATCTCGGTTTCAAAAAAGCGTTCATAATCCTGCTGCGCCGCAAGACGCAGGTAGGGATTTTCCGGCACGTGCGTCTGGATCAGGGCCACACCCCGGTATCGCCCGCGCCCCGCGCGCCCGACAACCTGCGTGAGCAGGTCAAAGGTGCGCTCATTGCTGCGGTAATCGTCGCTGTACAGCGATTGATCCGCCGAAAGCACGCCGACCAGCGTAACGTTCTCGAAATCAAGCCCCTTCGCCACCATCTGCGTGCCGACCATGATGTCGTATTCCCCGGCGGAAAATGCGGCGAGCTTCTTTTCCAGCGCGTATTTATTGGCGGTGGTATCGGTATCGACGCGCAGGATGCGTGCCTCAGCTGATCCTCCGCCTTCTGCGTGCCGCCGCCGGAAAATGAAATCTCCGCGCTGCCGCACGCGGGGCACCGGATGTTCGCCGGCTCGGAATGCCCACAGTAGTGGCACATCAATCGGTTGTTTGCCGCATGGTAGGTCATCGAGATCGAACAGTTCGGGCAGGTTACAACGGTTTTGCAGCTTTTGCACACCGCGTAGGTGTGGTAGCCGCGGCGGTTCAAAAGCAGGATCGACTGCTGCCCATGCTCCAGATTTTCGGACACCGCCCGCGCAAGCGCCATGCTGACCAGCGGCTTGCCCCGATACAGGTCCTCGTTGTTCATATCCACCAGACGCACCTGCGGCACAACGGCGTCGCCATACCGGTTCATAAGCGCGTGATAATGGTATTTTCCGCTCTTCGCCATAAAGAAAGACTCGACAGACGGCGTTGCGGAGCACAAAAGGCAGTATGCCTTGTTATAGTTTATGCGGAATTTTGCGATTTCACGCGCATGATAGCGCGGACTGTTCTCCGATTTATAGGTGCTCTCCTGCTCCTCGTCCATGACGATCAGTCCGAGATTTTGCACCGGCGCAAAAATGGCCGAACGCGTGCCGACGACAATTTTCGCCCGTCCGCTGCGAACCCGCTTCCATTCATCCATGCGCTCGCCCATGGAAAGGCCGCTGTGGAAAACGGCGACGGTATCGCCAAAGGCCGCAGTGAAAACCGCGAGCGTCTGCGGCGTCAGCGAAATTTCCGGCACGGTGACAATCACGCCGCGCCCCCTTTCGAGGACATGCCGGATCACATGCATGAAAACCGCCGTCTTACCCGAGCCGGTAACGCCGTACAGCAGTGCCACGGCTGGCTCCGGCCCATCGCATTCGCGCAGGATATTTTCCGCCACGCGCGCCTGTTCCGGCGAAAGCGCCTCAGGAGCGGCGACCTGCGCGGCGGATGCTTTGGGACGGCGGAAACGCTCGACCTCAAAAATCTCGGCGGCACCCTTATCGGCAAGCGCCTTGATGACCGCCGTGCTGACGCCGGTAAAATAGCTCAGCTCCCGCACCGTCACCGTACCCGCCGCGCAAAGCGTATCAAACGCGCTCTGCTGTTTGGGCGAAAGCGTTCCCGTGAAATCCGGAACGGCGCAGATCATTTTGGATGTCGCGTCCTGCAGGTTGCGGGACGCCGCGTTTTCCCGGATTACAATCCCCTTTTCGAGCAGCCTCAGCAGCGCGTCGCTTTTTTCATCGACGCCGAGCGCCGCGGAAAGCTGCGTGCCGGTCATTCCCTGCTTCGCATCGGAAAGGCGCAGAATCAACTGCCACTCGAGGTCGTCGTACAGCGCCCGGTCATAATCCTTAAAGGCGGCGCTGATCCGGTAGCGGTTGACGATCCGGTAGCCGATCCCCGCAGGGATCATCAGCTTGACCGCTTCGAAAAGCGTGCAGTAATAGCGGCTTTTCATCCACGGCACAAGCTCCAGCATCTCCGCGTCCAGAAGCGGCTCGCTGTCCAGCACGGAAGCGACCGCCTTCAGCCTGCCGTCCGCTCCCTCCGCCTCCGACACAGCCAGCACCATCGCCACGCGGGCGCGGTTTCCCGTCCCAAACGGGACCATGACGCGCACGCCGGGACGAACGGCCGCACGGAGCGCATCCGGGACGACATAGGTAAACGGCTTATCAAAACGGAAGGTCGTGTTCTCGACCGCCAACTGGGCAAGCAGCAATGTCAAAACTCCCTTGAATTACAGATTCTCTTCTTCCGCTTCCGGCTCGATAATTTTGAACTTATCGTCCACAAAATCCTGCACGGCAAGGTCAACCGGCTTCTCCACCAGAATCTGGTTGTTCTCTTCCGCCTTTTCCACAATCTCTCTCGCACGCTTTGCAACGGCGATCACAACGGAATAATAGCTTTTGTGCGGTGTTTTAATGATGTTGCAAGAAGGTTTAAGCATGGTTCAAAATCCTTTCAGCTATTTTGTTATCGCGGGAAACACGGAGCTTCTCCGCGGCTAAAATCGACTCAATTTCCAGCACGGCCTGCTCGACCGTGTCGTTAATGACGACGTAATCGTAATCCTCGACGCACCGGATCTCCTCTCTGGCGGCCTCGAGCCGTTTGACGATCACCTCGTCCGTTTCCGTTCCCCGGCCCCGGAGGCGCTTTTCAAGCACCTCAAGCGAGGGCGGCAGAATAAAGAGGCTCACACAGTCCGGCGCGGCAGCCTTGATCTGCCGGCCGCCCTGCACCTCGATTTCCAGCACGACGTCGTGCCCCGCGTCCAGCCACGCCTGAATCGGCGCCTTCGGCGTCCCGTAAAAGTTGCCGCAGTATTCGGCGTATTCCAGCATCGCGCCGCGCTCGATGTTCTGTTTGAATTCGTCCCTTCCGATGAAATAATAGTGTACGCCGTGCTCCTCGCCCGCACGCGGTGCGCGGGTTGTGGCGGAAACCGACATCCGCAGATTTTCATTGCGGGCAAAAAGCGATTTGAGGATCGTCCCTTTTCCGCCGCCGGAGGGCGACGAAACGACGACCAGCAGTCCCTTTTTCATATTTTACATTCCCTTCCTCATAGTCTGCCGCAGCTCACAGCTCCGCTTCGTCCACATTCTCAGTATCCGCCCGGCTGCTGAAACGGCCCGAAACGGTTTCCGGCTGCAATGCGGAAAGCACGACATGATCGCTGTCCATGATGATGACCGTGCGCGTTTTCCTGCCGCAGGTCGCGTCAATCAAAGCGCCGCGTTCTCTGGAATCCTGCACGATCCGCTTGATCGGCGCCGACTCCGGGCCGACGATCGCAATGACGCGCTCCGCGGAAACCATATTGCCACAGCCTATCTTTACAAGCTGCATACCTTTACAGCTCCTCTCGGTTTTATTCCATATTCCGCATCTTCTCGCGCATTTTCTCGATCTCCGCCTCGCTATCCACGACCATGTAGGCGATTTGCGAATCGCTGGCTTTGGAGCCGATCGTGTTCGTCTCGCGGTTCATTTCCTGCACAAGGAAATCCATCTTGCGGCCGGAAGGCTCCTCCGCATTCAGAAACGCCTTGAGCTGCTCAAAGTGGCTTCTGAGCCGAACGGTTTCCTCCGCCACGGCCACCTTGTCCGCAAAAATCGCGACCTCCGTCAGGATACGCTGCTCGTCGATCGACGTGTCGGCCAGCACCTCCCGCAGCTTCGCCTCCAGGCGCTCGCGGTACTCCTTCACCGTTTCCGGTGAGCGCGCCTCGATCTTCTCCACGATCTCCATGATCGCGGCGGCGCGGGACATCACATCCTCGTAAAGGCGTCTGCCCTCTGTTTCCCGCATCGCGATAAACGCGTCCACTGCCTTTTCCGTCACGGCTTTGACCGCCGCCCAGATGGCGTCCTCATCCTCCGGCGCCTTGTGCACCGAAAAGATATCGGAATAGCGAGAAAGAGAAATCGCCGTCACGGCGTCGGGCAGGTTATAGCGCTCGGAAATCTCCCGCAGCGCCGCGATATACCCTGCAGCCAGCGAATGGTTGACGCTCACGACGACATCCGCATCCTCCAGCGTTTCAATGCTGAGGTACAGGTCGATTTTGCCGCGGGAAACACGGCTTTGCACATAATTTTTCAGCTTATCTTCCAGAAATCCATAGCCGCGCGTCACACGGGGGGAAAATTCAAAATACTTGTGATTGACCGATTTCAGCTCCACCGTGATGCGTCTGCCGCCCACGGTTTCCTCGCAGCGCCCGTA
>JAHZCM010000151.1 GCA_019422905.1 Oscillospiraceae bacterium | reverse complement strand
TTCGCTTGCGATTCTTGTTCCTTGTGTGCTCCTTGCTTGCTCCTTACGAAGCAAAACGGAACACTTCTGAGGAACTCTCACAACTCCAAAAGCATCCAATTTTCTGCAAAACAGCGTCCAAAGACGCACTGAGAAGCAGTGAAAATTATCTCTTGGGTAAGTGAGATTAGCGCTTGCTGAACTGGGGAGCGCGACGAGCGGCTTTGAGGCCGTACTTCTTTCTTTCCTTCATTCTCGGGTCACGGGTGAGGAAGCCGGCCTTCTTCAGCTTTGCGCGGAGATTCTCCGAATCATACTGGAGCAGCGCTCTCGCAATGCCGTGGCGGATTGCGCCGGCCTGGCCCGTCACGCCGCCGCCTGCAACACGGCAGACAACGTCGAACTTCTCATCGGTCTCAGTGAGAACGAGCGGCTGACGAACGATGGTCTTGAGGGTATCGAGGCCGAAGTAATCGTCGATATCACGGTCGTTGATCGTGACCTTGCCTGTGCCCTGATAAATTCTTACGCGCGCAACAGAGCTTTTTCTTCTGCCGGTGCCGTAGAAATAAGGTGCCTTATCGTACATATTCGTTTACCTCCTATTAAAGTTCCCAGACAGCCGGCTGCTGTGCGGCGTGCTTGTGCTCGCTGCCCGCATAGACGCGGAGTCTTGCCTCTGCCGCTCTGCCGATCGTGTTCGAGGGGATCATGCCGTGAACGGCGAGTTCCATCGCCTTCTCCGGCTTCGTGCGCATCAGGGTGTCATAGCGGACAGCCTTGAGGTGGCCGATATAGCCCGTGTGGCGGTAATAATACTTCTTTTCCGCCTTGCCGCCGGTGAGGACGGCCTCCGCGCAGTTGATGATGATGACATGGTCGCCGCAGTCAACATGCGGGGTAAAGGTGGGCTTGTGCTTACCGCGGAGAAGAACCGCGGCCTGTGCTGCAACGCGGCCGAGCGGCTTGCCTGCAGCGTCAATTACATACCATTTACGGTCAACCTGACCGGCCTTGGCCATATAAGTGGACATAGCGTTTACCTCCAGAAAGTGTTTGTATTATGCTCGGTACCCGCACCCGCTGTGCGGAATGCAAAGATACGAAACTTTTCGCAAAGCGCCGCCGTTTTTCCGGTTTGGCGCTCCATGATATTACCACAGGGAAAACGGCTTGTCAAGCCATTTTTTCGAGTTTTTTAATTTATAAATCACAATCTCCTGTTTTCTTTGATTTTCTCTTTTAATCTCCCGATTTCAAAGCCTTGATTTTAAAAAATTTTTTCTAAGTATATTTCCAAATATAAAAAACGCAGCAGGAAAGCCGCTTCCGACCTTCCGCTGCGCAATGTCCTTTTTCCTTCGCGGTTATTTTCCGCCATACCGTTCGCGCCAGCCCGGCGTCCGGCCGACAAAGTCCGCCGTCATGGGCCACGCCGCCGAGAGATCATCCGCGAGGCGGAGCAGCTCCTCCCGCAGCTCAAGCCCCTCCTTCCACCTTGCAGGAATGGCTTCATAGCCCAAAAGCGCGCCGACGATATTGCCCGTTATCGCGCCGGTGGAATCGCTGTCGCCTTTATGGTTCACCGCGGCGGTCAGCGCGCCGGAAAAATCACTTTTGTAACGCGCCGCGCAGTAAAGCGCAATATAGAGCGCTTCCTCCGCCACCCAGCCCTCGCCGAGCGCCGCGATATTCTCCACATCCGTGCGCGCGCCGTCCGCAAGCGACAGGGCCGCCTCCATCCCCGCGGTCATCTCCTGAAGCTCCGGCACGCCGGGCCAAAGCCGCCTCAGGATATCCTCGCTTTCGTGAACGAAGTCGCAAAGCGTATCGCCAAACGCGCAGCCGCCGTAAACCGCGCGGTTCACGATATGCGCGAATGCCGCCGCGGACAGCCAGCCGAGCGGATGCCCATGCGTTATTGCCGCAGCCTCCGCCGCAAGGCGTTCAACCGCCTCTATGTTTTTTCCGTCCCGGTTATAGTACAGACCGACCGGCGCGACGCGCATGATGCCGCCGCAGCCCTTGCTGCCATTGATGGGCTGCTCCGTCGTCCCGCGTTTTCGGCTGCGCAGAGCGCTCAGGCAGGTGTTCCCCGGGGCGCGCAGCGCGTACAGCGCGGGAATCCCGCTGAGCCACGTGCCCCGTTTCGCATCCACGCCCGGCTCCTGCGTATCCAGCCAGTCGAAGTAAGCCTCCCGGACGGCTCCTTCCACGGAAACCGGCCGCTCGGCGCCTATGCGGGCCGTTTCGCCCGCAAGGATGCCGGCCGCCGTAAACATCGTCATCTGTGTGTCGTCTGAAACGATCGCCGTACTGGCTTTCCGGTCAAGCGCATAGGCGGTGATTCCCGCCGAGCCATACCGGCTTTGAATCTCCCGCAGACTCATAAATTCCACCGGGTAGCCGAGCGCATCTCCCGCCGCGCCGCCCAGTAAGCTGCCGCGGATTTTGTCCTGTGTACACGTCATCGCATGGTCTCCCGTTCATGCAGCCGCACGCCGTCATGTTTGAGGCATGCCTGCGGATTTTCCGTATCCAGCTCTCCCGATGTGCTTGCGCACCTGTTTCCCGACGCGGCGCGCAGAACCATTGATTCTGCCGCACGCCGGCTCGGCTTGCAATCTTTTCGGCAAGCCGGAAGTCAGCGCTCTGATTTTAACAACGCGTAATAGCAGGCATCGCAAATCCCCTGATTGTTCCAGTCAGCGCTGCGTAAAGTTCCCTCATATCGCATTCCGCATTTTTTCATTACCTTCCCGGAATTGGGATTTCTCGGGTCATGTCTCGATTCGATCCGATTGACCTCTACCGCATCAAGCAAAAAGTCCATAACCGCCTTGAGGGCTTCCGATGTCATTCCCCTGTGCCACCATGTCCTTCCAATGCAATAGCCAATATGTGCCGTTGAGGTTTCTTCCTTCATATCGACTACGGCTATATCGCCGATCGGCTCACCTCCATTGTCCTTCCATACAATGGCCCAATGATAATAGCTTTTGTCGGAATAACGTTTTACCCAATCCTCCATGACGCTTTGGCTTACCTCCGGCCCCGAATGCGCCGGCCACATCAAAAACCTGGTGACTTCCTGATCCGACGCCCAATTCTTGTACATCGCCGCAGCGTCTTCACGCACATATCTTCTTAAAACCAGTCTATCCGTCTCTAACCTTTGCGTTCCGCAATGCTTCATGAGTCGACCCTTCCTTATTTTTTCACGCACCGCGTCGCATAGAAGCAGGGCACGCCGTGCTCATGCAGAGCGCCGGCGCCGTTCGTGTCCTCGTAGATATCGGTCAGCATGAAGCCCGCCTTGAGCTGGCCGCCGATTTCCTCCTCAATCGTGTGCGAAAACTGGATGCCCCAGTCGTTTTTCACGGACGCCTCGTACAGCGCCTCGTCCTTCAGTGGGTTAAAGGGCAGCTTATAGCAGATTTTTGTCTCATCATCGTCGAAGAGAAAATTAAAGCCGTTGTCAAAGCCCATGAGCAGAACGCCGCCGGGCTTTAAAACCCGCGCGCACTCCCGCCAGATCGGCTCCAGCTCCTCCACATAGCAGTTCGAAACCGGGTTGAAGATCAGGTCAAAGGTTTCGTCCGCAAAGGGAAGCGGCTTTGTCATATCGGCCTCAACGCAGTCCGCCTCGTAACCCTCGCGCGCGGCAACCTCCCGCTCGCGGTCAAGCTGCGCCTTCGAGTAATCGAGCACCGTGCAGACGGCACCGAGCGCGGTGAAAACCGGAATCTGCTGCCCGCCGCCGCTCGCAAGGCCGAGCACGCGCTTTCCCCGAAGCTCGCCAAACCATTCGTGCGGCACGATCTTCGTCGGCGTGAGAAAAACACCCCACTCGCCCGCCTTCGCCTTTTCATATGCTTCGTGGGAAATGGGCTTTCCCCATTCCCATCCCTCCGCCACCCATCTGTCAATCGTGGCGGAATTGATTTCCTGATAGTTTTTCATCGCGTTCCCTCCGCTTTGCCGCTGGGCGGCGCTCCGGATGCCGCCCGAATCGCCGCGTACAAATCGGCAAAGGTCGTGTTTTTATACGTGGAAAGCGGCGTGCAGCTTTCGTTGATGAGACAATCGGTGACGATCAGCGTTTGAATGCCGGCCGCCGTCGCCGCGGCACCGTCCTCCTCCATATTGTTGCCGACCATCAGGCATTCCCCGGGCGCTTTGCCGAGCATCGTGAGGATCTCCTCAAAATACTGCGGGTTCGGCTTGCAGGAGTGCATGTTCTCATACGTCGTCACAAGCTCAAAATCTGCCGCGTTGAGGCCGATCCAGTCGAGCCGCGTTTCGATGCCGCTCAGCGCTTTGCATCGTGAAACTCGCGGCGGTAAAAATCATCCGTCACGGCGCGGTGCTCCGGCTTCCAGCCGGGTACAAACGACCCAAACGCCGCCCAGAAAGCATCCATATTCGGGCGGGAGCCGTCGTTTTTGACCATCGCCGCGGTGCCGCGCCACACGCCGTCCACGATCTGCTTCGGATCGTAGCCCAGCGGCGCGAGCTTCGCGACAAGCCCCTTGAAGTAGCCCTTTGTAAAAACGTCGTTGTCCATCGGCAGCAGCGTGCCGTCGAGGTCGAATAAAATGGTGTCGATCATGCTCTGTCCCTTTTCATCCGGCGCTTATCCAGTTGTTGGCCGTCGCGACCACCTCGACGCCGGTGCCGCAGATATTCCCGA
>JAHZCM010000015.1 GCA_019422905.1 Oscillospiraceae bacterium | reverse complement strand
CCATGAAAATGATTATAATATCTTTTGGCTGCAAAATAAAGAAAAATCTTGCAAATCTATAAAGATCGGGGATCAATACAATTGGATACGGCACTTTTGACTGAAGAATACCGCGGCGGGCTTGTGGACCTGACGCATTACGGCTATATCCGCGTGGTTTACGAAACCGGCAAGGTCATCTACGCAGCCGGCAATCCGGACGCGGTCGTCTATTACCGCTCCGCCTCCAAGCCCGTGCAGGCGCTGCCGGTCATCGCGCACCGCCTGGACGAAAAGTACGGGCTTACGGACGAGGAAACCGTGCTGTTCGCGGGCTCCCACCTCGGCGAGGGCTTTCACATCGACGCGCTCAAATCCATCATGCAGAAGGCGGATCTGAACCCGGACGACCTCATCATGAAGCCCACCGTTCCCGGCTCTGCCGAAGCAAACGAGGAGCGCATCCGCGCGGGCCTGCCAAAATCGAAGCTCTACCACAACTGCAGCGGCAAGCATGCAGCGCTGATGCTGATCCAGCGCGAGATGGGCGGCGACGTGAAGGACTACTGGCGGGTCGGCTCCGAGGGCCAGAACGAGGTGCTCCGCGCCATGAGCGTGCTTTCCGAATATCCGGAGGAAAAGGTCGTCATCGGCGTAGACGGCTGCGGCGTGCCGGTTTTCGCCTACCCGATGAAGAATATCGCCATTGCCTACAAAAACCTCGCGTGCATCGATACGATCCGCGACGATACGCTGCGCGAGGCCGCCGGACGGTTTGTCCCCCGCATCCACCGGTATCCGCACATGATGCGCGGCACCGGCTACCTCTGCTCGCTCATCAATCACGACGCGAACATCGTCGCAAAGGGCGGCGCAAACGGCGTGTACGGCATCGGCCTCAAGAAGGAGCGGCTCGGCATCTCCTTTAAAATCAAGGACGGCACCGAAGCGGTCTGGCCGCTGATCATCCGCGAAATCTTCCGCCAGATCGGCTACTACAACGCCGAGACCGACGCGATGCTCCGCTCGCTCAACAGCGGCGTCACCGTCAACGACAACGACACGCCGGTCGGCGAGGTCAAAACCGTTTTCACACTGGAAAAGCGCGCATGAACCAAGCCGCATAAAGCTCTGCCGGACAGGGCTCCACGGCGCGCGCACCGCACGCGTCACATTTAAAGCATGGAAGCCAGCGTCTCCGCATCGATTTGTCCCGGTGCGGAGGCTTTTCCTTTGCTCGCAAACGTCATCACAGAGCCGAACGCGCCGCCGCGCACGCGCGTCAGCTTGCCCAACTCTCCCATGGAAATGCCGATCAGCGGCCCGCACGCGGCGCTCGCCTCGTTCATGGCGGAGAGCAGAACCATGACGTCACGCTGGTTCTGCGGCATCACAGCGATTTTCGGCAGGTCGCCGCCGAGCGCGAGCATGCGCTTATAGCGGTCCACAAGCTCCGCTCTGGGCGGCGTTTTTTCAAAATCGTGATTGGAGAGCACGACGACCGCGCCTTTTTTGTGCAGCGCCGAAATCGCCTGCCCGGCAAGCGCCGGATGCGCCTCGCAGAGCATCAGCTCGAGGTCGAGCATCGGCGCGCCGAGCGACGCCAGCGCCTCATTCAGCGCAAAATACGCTGCCGGGCCGATCTCCCGCTCGCCGCCCTCCGCCTTTGTGCGGAACGTGCAGAGCACCGGCAGCTTTCCCGCGGCTTCCAGCACCGTCTGTGCCGCGCATAAAATATCTTCCTCAAAATAATCGAGCCGCCATTCGATCAGATCGGCGGGCGTTTTCCGAATCTCCCGCACCGCTCCGAGCGCTTCTTCGAGCGTTTTCGCACAGACGGGGACGCAGATTTTCATTTTCCCGATACCGAATGTCAGATTCCCGACATTTACCTCACGCATAAGAACACCTCCGACGCATATCTGCATTCAGTATAGCCAATTTCCGTGGAAAAGTCAAAAAATTGCATGCGCCCTTTCCTGTTTTATTCGCACAAACGCTTGTAACCCGTTTTTTTATCTGCTATGATTTAGAAAGCGAAACGTTTCGGTTCGTTTTCCTTACATACAGGGCGAAAGGAAAGGTGAGCAAAATGACCGCCTGCAAAAAATTACTTTTTGTTTTCAGCCTGACCGCCCTGCTATTGTACCTCCCGGCCTGCGCGGCGTCCGCACCGGGCAATCCGCCGGGTGAGGCCTCCGTACCATCCGGTATTACCGATATGCCCTCCGACGAGGCCCCCGCAAATTCCTCCGGCTTGGATGAGCCTTCAGCGGCGTCCGCCGTACTCACCGCACGTGTCGTCTCCGCAGACGAAAGCGGCAGCCTGCTGCTGGCGGGTACCGGCGAGCAGGCCGGCGTCTACCGCAGCACCGTACCGGACGGGGAAAGCCTCCGCCCCGGAATGCTGCTCGACATCACATATGACGGCAGTGTTCTGGAAACCTACCCGGCGCAGCTCTGCGGCATCACGGAGGTCCGCATTCTCGAGGACGGCTTTGACGACCGCTGCGCGCTCTATATGGACGTGTTCACCGAATTGTGGGAGACGGACGAGGCTTTGCAGGCAGACACGCAGTACGTCGGGATCGACCTGAGCCAAACCTCGCTCACAAAAAGCGAGCAGACAGCTCTCGCGTGGCGCTTCGGCGAGTTGCATCAGAAGGAGCCACTGGCGGCAACGTACGCGTCGCTCTGCGAGGAGGGGTTCATCGACGGCGATGCGCTTTACTGGGAGGACGGCTGCCTGTTGACCGTTGAAGAAACCGAAGCCGATGAGAATCACGTCGTCTTTAACGCCACAAAATGGCGCGGCGGAGACGGCGCGTATTTTCTGCTCGACTGCGCCGCATCGCGCAATGAAAGCGGCGTATGGGGCGGTTACACGGTCGGCGAATATGCCGTTTCATAAATTTATAAACAAAGGAAGCATCTCTATGTTGAAAAGTCAGGAAATCCGAAAAATTGCACCGGAAATGGATCCGCTGCGCATGGGCATGGGCTGGCAGGCCGAAGATCTCGCAAAGCCCCAGATTTTGATTGAAAGCACTTACGGGCAAAGCCACCCCGGCTCCGCCCATCTGCTGAATCTCGCGCAGAAAGCGAGCGACGGCGCATACGCGGCGGGCGGCAAGGGCGCGCTGTATTTTGCGACCGATATCTGCGACGGCATGGCGCAGGGGCATGACGGCATCAATTACTCGCTGCCCTCCCGCGATATCATCGCCGACCTCGTGGAAATCCACGCGAACGCGACGACCTTCGACGGCGGTGTTTTCCTCGCGAGCTGCGACAAATCCGTTCCAGCGCTTCTGATGGCGATCGGGCGCATCAACATCCCCTCCGTCTTTGTGACGGGCGGCGTCATGGACGCCGGTCCGGACCTGCTGACGCTCGAGCAGATCGGCAAGTACAGCGCGATGTATGAGCGCGGCGAAATCACCGAGGCGCAGTTCACCTATTACAAGCACCATGCCTGCCCGTCGTGCGGCGCGTGCTCCTTCATGGGCACGGCCTCGACGATGCAGATCATGGCGGAAGCGCTCGGCCTGATGCTGCCCGGCTCCGCGCTGATGCCCGCGACCTGCGCCGACCTCGCCGACGTGGCGGAAAAGGCGGGCGAAACCGTTGTGGCGCTTGCGCAGAAGGGCATCCGGGCTTCGGATATCGTGACGATGAAGTCCTTTGAAAACGCCATCATGGTGCACGCGGCGATCTCCGGCTCCACCAACACGCTGATGCATCTGCCCGCCATCGCGCGCGAATTCGGCCTTGAGCTCGACGCCGACACCTTTGACCGGATGCACCGCGGCGCGCATTATATCCTGAACATCCGCCCGGCCGGCGAATGGCCCGCACAGTATTTCTATTATGCGGGCGGCGTGCCGCGCATTATGGAGGAAATCCGCGAGCACCTGCATCTTGACGCGCTGACCGTCACAGGCAAGACGCTCGGCGAAAACCTCGACGAGCTAAAGCGCAGCGGCTTCTACGAAAAATGCGATACATATCTCAAAAAAACCGGCCTCAAGCGCACGGATATCATCCGCTCGTTCGACGACCCGATCGGCACGAACGGCGCGATCGCGATTCTGCGCGGCAACATTGCGCCGGACGGCGCAGTCGTCAAGCACAGCGCCGTGCCGAAGGAAATGCACAAGGCGCTTCTGCGGGCGCGCCCGTTCAACTGCGAGGAGGACGCGATCCACGCGATTCTGACGCATCAGATTCAGCCCGGCGATGCGGTTATCATCCGTTATGAAGGGCCGCGCGGCAGCGGCATGCCCGAAATGTTTTACACGACAGAGGCGATTTCGAGCGATCCGGCACTTTCCGCAAGTATCGCGCTCCTGACGGACGGGCGCTTTTCCGGCGCGAGCCGCGGCCCGGCGATCGGGCATATCTCCCCGGAAGCCGCCGAGGGCGGCCCCATCGCGCTCGTTGAGGAGGGCGACCTGATCGAAATTGACATTGAAAAGCGTGTGCTGCGCGTCTGCGGCATCCATGGCAAGCCGGCGGATGAAGCGGAAATCGAGCACGTCTTTGCAGAGCGCCGCAAAACGCTGCCGCCGTTTAAAAACCGCTATACCCACGGCGTTTTAAAACGCTTTACGCAAGCCGCCCAATCTCCGATGAAGGGCGGCTACATGGAATAATTCTTCATAGGTATGTAAAAGAGGTGCTATGCAGGGATATAAAGTCAATCCTGCACAGTATCTCTTTTTGCATTTGCCAAAACAGCTATGTATAGATGAATATTTATGCAACTATTTGTCGGATACATCAATTGACTGCTGCTAAAAAGCGGAGTAAAATACATATATCCCGCAAGTGATATACTTTTTACTTGCGACAGCGAAATTGTGGAGGGCGGATAAAAATGAAAACGAAAAAAGTATTAGCTGCAATTTTGGCTGGCGCGCTTGCGCTTACCGCAACAGCCTGCAGCGGCGGCTCCGGAAAAAAGGTCATGAGCCCGGATGATTTTGAGGGCGCAAAGATCTCCGTTCAAACGGCAACCACCGCGCACGATAACATTCAGAGCATGCTCGACGAAGGCAAAAATATCGACGTACTGCCATACGAAAAGGTGACGCAGTGTTTTGACGACCTCGATCTCGGTCGCGTGGACGCCGTATATGTGGACAGCGTTGTGGCAGGCTATTATCTCGCCGGTGACGACACGAAGTTCCAGAAGGTCTGGACCAGCGACGAGGGCGAGCCGATCGGCATCTGCCTCAAAAAAGGCAACACCGATTTGAAAGACATTCTGGAGGCTGCAATCGATACGCTGTATTATGACGGCACCATGGCATCGCTCTCCGAAAAGCACTTCGGCTCTGCGGCGGATGTGGACGGCGTGCGCACCGTCACGGAAAAGCCGACGCTCGACCTTTCCAAGCTCCAGACCATCAAGGACGGCAAGCTGACCGTCGGCATGGAGATCGGCTACCCGCCGATGGAATACATGGATGAAAGCGGCCTGAATCCGATGGGCTTCGACGTTGACCTCTCCTATGCGCTGGGCGAACTGCTCGGTCTCGACGTGGAGCTTGTCAACACCGCATGGGACGGTATCTTCGCCGGTCTGGACAAAGAGCAGTATGACGTCGTGATCTCCTCGGTTTCCATCATACCGGAACGCCAGGAGGCTTATGAGCTGACCGAGCCGTATGTCTCCAACGCGCTGGTCATCGTGACAAAAAAGTAACGCATTGATTAAAGGGAGGCACATGTAGTGTGTCTCCCTTTTTTCCATTATTACAGGTGTTTTCTTCTTCTGTCCAGTCGGACGGCCCTCGTGCCTTTTGGGCCAATTCTCGGAAATAGCCATGTATATATGTATAAATATACATTTATTTGTCGATTTCATCAATTGACCCTCCCGCGGATTCGGGGTAAAATACAAATATTGCAAAGAGACAGATCGAAGGAAGGAACGTAGAACAATGAAAATGAAGAAGCTTTTGGCTACCGCTCTGGCGGGCGTACTGGCGCTTTCCGTCACGGCCTGCGGCGAAGCAGAGACAAAAAAGATTGAAAGCCCGGAGGATTTTGCCGGCGCGAAGATTTCCGTGCAGACCGCCACCACGGCGCACGACAGCCTGCAGAGAATGCAGGAGGAGGGCGTGGACGTGGAGATTCTCCCGTATGAAAAGGTTACGCAGTGCTTTGACGATCTCGCGCTCGGCCGCTGCGACGCCGTGTATGTGGACAGCGTCGTTGCCGCCTATTACCTCACCGACGAAGAGGACAAGTTCCAGAGCGTATGGAAGAGCGAGGAAGGCGAACCGATGGGCATTTGCCTCAAAAAAGGCAACACGGATATGCTTGAGCTTGTGGAGGCTGCGGTCGATACCCTGTATTACAACGGCACAATGAGCGAAATTGCGACAAAGCATTTCGGTTCGGACGTCACCGAGGGTGTGCGCACCGTCACGGAAGAGCCGACGCTTGACCTTTCGAAGCTCAACACGGTTGAAGAGGGCAAGCTGATCATCGGCTTTGAGGCAGGCTATCCGCCGATGGAATACACGGACGATTCCGGCCTCGAGTACATCGGTTTCGACGTGGACCTCGCCAAAGAGCTGGGCGAGCTGTTCGGCCTTGAGGTAGAGTTTGTCAACACCTCGTTCGACGGCATTTTTGCCGGCCTCGACAAGAACCAGTACGATATGATCATCGCAGCGGTTTCCATCACGCCGGAGCGTCAGGAAGCCTATGAGATGACCGAGCCGTACGTTTCAAACCAGCTCGTCATCGTCACAAAGAAGTAAGTTCCGGTTAAACCGCATTCAGAGACTCCGCTCCTGTGGGGTCTCTGAATTGATATTTGAGGAGATGAATACGCAAATGATGGATGCTATCAACAAGATCATCGGCTGGATGCCCGCCCTGATCCAGTCCACCGGCACGACGCTCGCGCTTTCCGTGCTTTCCGTTGCCGCCGCGCTGGTCTTCAGCGTGTTTTTGGCGCTGGGCAAAATTTCCCGCAACGCGGTAATCAGCGCAATTTGCCGCGCCTACATATTTTTCTTCCGTGGCACGCCGCTTCTGATGCAGCTTTTCTTCATTTATTACACGCTGCCGCAGCTTGTGCCTGCGCTGAACATCCAGAGCCGCTTCTTTGCGGCATGGCTGGCTTTCACGCTGAATGTCGCGGCGTATCTGGCGGAAATCATCCGCGCGGCGATCGAATCGATTGACAAGGGGCAGATGGAAGCCTCCCGTGCGCTCGGGCTTACCCGCAGCCAGGCTATGCGGCTCGTCATCATTCCGCAGGCCTACCGCCGCATGATCCCGCCGATCTGCAATGAATTCGTCATGGTTCTGAAGGACACCTCGCTCGTCTCGATCATCGCGCTGACGGACCTGACCTATCAGACGAAGATCATCGCCTCCAACAAGGCGAGCGCGCTCGTCTATATTCCAGCCATGCTGATTTATCTTGTCATCACCGGCGTTTTTACTTTCATCTTCAACCGGCTTGAAAAGCACCTTTCCATCTACGAATAAGGGGGATTTGACATGTCTATCATCAAAACGGAGAACCTTTGCAAATCCTTCGGCACCGTCGAGGTTTTAAAAAACGTCAGCCTGACGGTGGAGCCCGGCGAGGTGGTTGTCATCATCGGCCCGTCCGGCGCGGGAAAATCGACGTATCTGCGCTCGCTGAACCGTCTGGAAAAGAGCACGAGCGGAAAAATCTGGATTGACGACCGGCTGATCGAGGATCGCATCAACGGGCACAATCAGGTTAAGATGCACAGCAAGGAGCGCGCGGCGATCCTGCTTGAAATGGGCATGGTGTTCCAGCGCTTTAACCTCTTTCCGCACAAAACGGCTTTGCAGAATGTGATGCTCGCGCCGATGACCGTCAAGGGCATTCCGGAAAAGGAAGCGCGTGAAAAGGCGGTCAAGCTGCTGGAACAGGTGGGTCTCGGCGACAAGCTGGACGCCTATCCCGCAAAGCTCTCCGGTGGCCAGCAGCAGCGCGTCGCGATTGCGCGTGCACTGGCGATGGAGCCGAAGATCATGCTGTTTGACGAGCCGACCAGCGCGCTCGACCCTGAGCTGGTCGGCGATGTGCTCGCCGTCATGAAGAAGCTCGCGGAGGACGGCATGACGATGCTCGTCGTCACGCACGAGATGGGCTTTGCCCGCGAGGTGGCGGACCGCGTCGTCTTTATGTATGACGGCGTCGTGCTGGAAGAAGGCACGCCGCAGGAGATTTTCACCGCGCCGAAACACGAACGCACCCGCCAGTTCCTGCAAAGCGTGCTGTGAGGTCCCGACAATGGCAAAAAGCACTTCAAAATGCGAGGACTGCATGTACTACGAGTACGATGCGGAGTACGGCTTTTACGTCTGTGACATGGAGCTGGACGAGGACGAGACGGCCCGCTTTATCGGCGGCTCCTTCTCGGACTGCCCCTATTACCGCCCCGGCGACGAATATACGATTGTCCGCAGACAGATGTAGCGCCCCGGTAAATACAAGGATCCGCAAGCAGAATGGCATATCCCCTCCGGCATGGAAAGATAAAACGCGCCGGAGGGGATTTTCATGCTTGAAAGCCTATAAAAAATATGGTATTATAGGAATTAAAGAAGCGGATTACGGTTTTGAAGGACGGAACAGCTATGAAAATTTCTACCAAAGGGCGTTACGCGCTGCGCATGCTTTTGGATCTCGCCGAGCATCAGGGCGACGGTTTTGTCGCGCTCAAGGATATCGCAGAACGCCAGAATATCTCCAAAAAGTATCTGGAGCAGATTGTCCCCCTGCTGAACAAGGCCGGCATTCTTCTGGCAAGCCGCGGCTTTCAGGGCGGCTACCGGCTGGCCGAAGCGCCGGAGCAGTACACGGTGGGCGCGGTTCTGCGCATCACGGAGGGCAACCTTGCCCCGGTAGCGTGTCTGGAGCATAGGCGCAATCTCTGCGACCGCAGTGAAAGCTGCATCACGCTGCCCGTTTGGCAGGGGCTTAAGCGTGTAATCGACGAATATCTGGACGGCATCACGCTTCAGGATATTCTGAACCAGCAGGCCGCCTGTAACGGCGACGATTATATGATTTAAACCGAATTATGCGTCGTTTAACGCATAATTTTTTCGCTGGCTGCGGGTGCGCTTTTTCGGCCCGCAGCGCCGCACAATTTCATCCGGATAAAGCGGGGACAGAGCTTTGCGCTCTGTCCCCGCTTTATCCCTGTTCTGTTCTTCTCTCCGTCAATTCGCAAACATCGGCGTGGACAGGTACCGCTCGCCGGTATCCGGCAGCAGCGCCACAATCACCTTGCCCAGATTTTCCGGACGCCTTGCAAGCTGCAGCGCCGCAAAGACGGCCGCGCCGGAGGAGATACCGGCCAGAACGCCCTCCTGCCGCGCAAGGAGCCTTCCCATCGCAAAGGCGTCCTCGTTCTCTACGGAGATGACCGCATCATAGATCGCTGTGTTCAGCGTATCCGGCACAAACCCGGCGCCGATTCCCTGAATCTTGTGCGGGCCGAGCGTCCCTCCGGAAAGCACCGGAGAGCCGGCAGGCTCCACCGCAACCACCTTGATCGCCGGGTTCTGTGTTTTCAGATATTCGCCGACACCCGTCAGCGTTCCGCCTGTGCCGACGCCCGCGATGAAAATGTCCACCTTACCGTCTGTATCTTTCCAGATTTCCGGACCGGTGGTACGGCGGTGAATCGCGGAGTTCGCCGGGTTTGCAAATTGTCCCGGCATGAAGCTGCCGGGCGTAGCGTCTGCAATTTCCTGTGCCTTGGCGATCGCGCCCTTCATGCCCTTCGCGCCCTCGGTCAGCACCAGCTCCGCGCCGAAGGCCTTCAGCAAATTGCGGCGCTCCATGCTCATGGTATCCGGCATGGTAAGAATCACGCGGTAGCCCCGCGCGGCCGCCACCGAGGCAAGCCCAATGCCCGTATTGCCGCTTGTCGGCTCAACGATTACCGCGCCCGGCTTCAAAAGCCCGCGTTCCTCCGCGTCGTCGATCATGGCCCTTGCAATGCGGTCCTTCACGCTTCCGGCAGGATTAAAAAGCTCCAGCTTCGCGAGGATTCTGGCCTCCAGCCCGTTTTCCCGTTCCAGATTCGTCAGTTCCAAAAGCGGCGTTCCGCCGATCAAATCCGTAATGCTCTTATGTACCCGCATCATGCTTCTCCCTTCTTAAAACACTTTTTATTCTGCGTATATGGCTTATGAGTTTGAGCGTTAAATTATGCGCCGGCATCGTTTGTGAAGAAAAAAACGCACTATCCGTGTCACCAAAATCGCCTCATCCCTAAAATCCTATTTTACACACCTGCTTTATAGGTTTTAATTCTAGCACCCTAGTTGGCTCAATGTCAATATCTGCCTCAAAAAATATTTTTGCATTTTCGGGGTTGACAAATTGCAGCGGCGCGTGTATAACCTAAAACACACCAAACATATATGTATTCTATATTCATCAACACAAAGGAGGCGCGTGCCGGTGCGATCCCTTATCCTTAAAATGCTCCGCCACAATTTCCGAAACGGACGAATGTGTTCCTGTAAGTAACGCACACTGCCTGAATAAACTCTGTTGTTTATCAAAGAACTTCCAAGAGAGTCTTTATTTATAAACGCAAATTACTTACAAAAGGAACTGATCATCATGAATTATACATATGACAACCATTACAGATTCGAGACCATTCATCTACACGCCGGCCAGGAAACGCCGGACGCCGTATCCGACGCCCGCGCTGTTCCGATTTATCAGACGACCTCCTATGTTTTTAAGAACTCCGCACATGCGGCGGCGCGCTTCGGGCCTCGCCGATGCGGGCAATATCTACGGCAGACTGACCAACACAACGGTGGATATCTTTGAGCAGCGCGTTGCGGCGCTGGAAGGCGGCGTTGCGGCGCTCGACGTAGCGTCCGGCGCGGCGGCAATCACCTATACATTTCTGAATCTCGCCCAGGCGGGCGACAATATCGTTTCCGCCAAGACGATCTACGGCGGCACCTACAACCTGCTGGCGCATACGCTTCCGGAGTACGGCATTGCCGCCACGTTTGTGGATCCGGATACGGACGGCGCGTTTGAAAACGCCATCAATGAAAAAAACAAGGCGCTTTTCATCGAGACCATCGGCAACCCGAACGCCACGCTGATCGACATCGACGCCGTCGCGGCTGTCGCGCATAAGTATAAAATTCCGCTCGTTGTGGATTCCACGTTTGCAACGCCGTATCTGCTTCGCCCGTTTGAACACGGCGCGGACATCGTCGTACATTCGGCGACGAAATTCATCGGCGGCCACGGCACGGCGATCGGCGGCGTAATCGTGGACAGCGGTAAGTTCGATTGGGAGGCGAGCGGCAAGTTCCCGGCGCTCACCGAGCCGAACCCCAGCTATCACGGCATCAGCTTCACAAAAGTCGTCGGCCCGGCGGCGTTCGTCACCAAAATCCGCGTGATCCTTTTGCGCGACACCGGCGCAACGCTCGCTCCGCTTCACGCATTCCTGTTCCTGCAGGGCCTTGAGACGCTCTCCCTGCGCGTTGAGCGCCACGTGGAAAACACGCTGAGGGTCGTCGATTTCCTCTCCAAGCATCCGAAGGTCGAAAGTGTCAATCACCCTTCCCTGCCGGATCACCCGCATCACGCGCTGTACGAAAAATATTTTCCGAACGGCGGCGCGTCGATCTTCACCTTTAACATCAAGGGCGGCGCCAAAGAAGCGCAGGACTTTATCGACCGTTTGCACATTTTCTCGCTGCTCGCCAACGTGGCAGATGTGAAGTCGCTCGTCATCCACCCGGCCTCCACCACGCACTCCCAGCTCACCGAGGAAGAGCTTCTGGATCAGGGCACCCGGCCGAATACGATCCGCCTCTCCATCGGCACCGAGCACATCGACGACCTGCTTGCCGACCTCGCGCAGGCACTCGGCGGCTAAAGCGCCGCACGGGCGGTTTTTCGCCGGAAATGTATTGACTTACCGCATGGGTTATGATAAAATTATTGGGTAAAACAGTATTTTTGATCGGAGGATAATCGATATGGAACGCATCAAGACACTGGAAACCCGTAACCTTTGCGAGAGCGCAAAGAATGGCGGCTGCGGCGAATGCCAGACATCCTGCCAGTCCGCCTGCAAGACGAGCTGCGGCATTGCGAACCAGCAATGTGAGAACGCCAACCGCGAAACGAAGTAATACACTTCAAAAATGGAATGCCGCCGCTTGGCGGCATTTTTCATCGTATGGGAAAATGAAAGGATGATCAGGATGATTCATCGCTATAAGCTCGGCGGGCTCAACATCGTGCTGGACGTGTGCTCCGGCGCAGTCCATCTTGTGGACGAGGTCGCCTACGATATAATCGGCATGTATAAGGAAAGCAGTCTCGAGCAGATCATCGAGGCCATGCTGGAAAAATACGCGGACCGCGCGGACGTGACCGCGGAGGAAATCGCGGACTGCTGCGGGCAGATTGCGCAACTGAAGCAGGCGGGCAAGCTGTTTGCACCGGATACCTTCGCGCCGATGGCGGGTGCGCTGAAGGAAAAAAGCGCCAACGTCATCAAGGCGCTCTGTCTGCACGTCGCCCACACCTGCAACCTGAACTGCGAATACTTATTTTCAAGCCAGGGTAAATACCACGGCGACCGGGCGGTCATGTCCTTTGAGGTCGGCAAGCGCGCGCTCGATTTTCTGATCGAGCACTCCGGCTCACGGCGCAACCTGGAAGTGGATTTCTTCGGTGGCGAGCCGCTGATGAATTTCGATGTCGTAAAGCAGCTTGTCGCTTATGCGCGCACGCGGGAAAAGGCGTGCGGCAAGAATTTCCGCTTTACGCTTACCACGAACGGCGTATTGATCGACGACGATGTGATCGACTTTGTAAACCGCGAAATGAGCAATGTCGTGCTCAGTCTGGACGGGCGCAAAGAAATTCACGACCGCTACCGCGTCGATTATGCCGGAAACGGCAGTTGGGAAAAGGTCGTGCCGAAATTCCAGAAGCTCGTTGCGGCGCGCGGCGGCAAAAATTACTATATGCGCGGCACCTTCACGCATGCAAACCCGGATTTTCTGAAGGACATTCAGCAGATGCTGGAGCTCGGCTTTACGGAGCTGAGCATGGAGCCGGTGGTCTGCGCGCCGGGCGATCCCTCCGAGCTTACGCAGGAGGACCTTCCCATCGTGCTCAAACAGTATGAGCAGCTCGCCGCGTTGATGCTGGAGCGCCGCCGCGAGGGCCGTCCCTTCACTTTTTACCACTACATGATCGACCTCACCGGCGGTCCATGCATCTATAAGCGCATCTCGGGCTGCGGTTCCGGCACAGAATATATGGCAGTCACGCCGTGGGGCGACCTGTATCCCTGTCACCAGTTCGTCGGCGAAGAGAAGTTCAAGCTGGGCGACATCTGGACAGGCGTGACCAACACCGACGTCCAGCGGGATTTTGCAAGCTGCAATGTGTACGCGCACGAGGAATGCCGCGACTGCTGGGCGCGGCTGTACTGCTCCGGCGGCTGCGCCGCAAACGCTTATCACTCGACCGGCTCCGTCCGCGGCGTATACAAATACGGCTGTGAACTTTTCAAGAAGCGTATGGAGTGCGCCATCATGCTCGAGGCCATGAAGGCTACCGGCGACGCGTGATGGACACACCGATCTGTGATTTCGTCCGGGACTACACCCTGCGCGGCGCCATGCGCCTGCACATGCCCGGGCACAAGGGAAAAAAGCTGCTCGGAATGGAGCCGCTCGACATCACCGAATTTGACGGCGCGGACGAGCTTTATCACGCAGAGGGCATCATCCGGCGCAGTGAAGAAAACGCCGCGTCTCTGTTTGGCGCGGAGAAAACCCTGTATTCCGCGGAAGGCTCCTCCCTGTGCATCCGCGCCATGCTGTATCTTGCGCTGCTGCACGCCAAGGCTGCCGGCCGCCGGCCCGTGATCGCTGCGGGCCGCAACGCCCATAAGGTTTTTATGACCGCCGCCGCGCTGCTCGATATACAGATCCGCTGGCTGTATCCGCAGAATCCGGAAAATCTGATTGCCTGCGAAATCACAGCGGAGCAGCTGAAGGCGGCGCTGTCCGCCGGCGAAAAGCCCGCGGCGGTCTACCTCACAAGCCCGGATTACCTCGGGCACATCGCGGATATCCGCGCATTGGCGGACGTGTGCCACCGGCACGGCGTGCTGCTCCTCGTGGACAATGCCCACGGCGCTTACCTGCATTTTTTGCCCGAGCACCGTCACCCGATGGATCTCGGCGCGGATCTTTGCTGCGATTCCGCACACAAAACGCTGCCTGTCCTGACCGGCGGCGCCTATCTGCACATTGCGCATGGCGCCCCGCAGCACATACTCGCGCAGGCGGAAAGCGCGATGTCCGTTTTTGCCTCCACCAGCCCATCCTATCTGATTTTGCAGTCGCTGGACGCTGCCAACCGGTATCTGGCTGAAGATTACACGGAGCACCTTGCCGAAACCATCGCGCATGTAAAAAGGCTGAAAGCGCGCCTCATAAAGCACGGTTATGCGATCGTCGGCGACGAGCCGACCAAGCTGACGCTTGCGCCGAAGGCCCTGGGATATACGGGCAACGCGCTCGCGGCGCTTTTGCTCCATGAAAATGTCGTGTGCGAGTTTCACGACCCGGATTTCCTCGTCCTGATGTTCACGCCGGAAACCGCTTACGCCAATTTTGAGCGCTTAGAGCAGGTTCTGCTTTCCGTGCCGCCCAAAGCGCCGCTCCCCGAAAGACCGCCGCTGCCGGGCCGGCCTGTGCCGATATGCTCCCCGCGCGAGGCACTTCTGTCGCCCGCCGTGGAGCTGCCTGCGGCGGACTGTCTCGGGCGCGTGCTCGCATCTGCAAACGTCGGCTGTCCGCCGGCCATTCCCATCGTCGCCTGCGGCGAGCGAATCGATGAAAACGCGCTGCGCTGCTTCCGGTATTACGGCATAGAAACCTGCTTTGTTCTGCCCGAATCCTGATTTTAAGCGGCGGTAAACGCCCGCAAAATCAATATCCCCCGGCTTCTGATCTGCCTTCAAAAATTTGACGCTTTTGAAGGTGCGGATCAGAAGCCGGGGGATTTCCTGTTTTATCCGTTCCAAAGCCGGAAACGATCAGATTTTGATTTTCAGCCAGTTGCCCTGCTTTATACGGATATAGCCCAGTATAAACCGCGTGAACTGATCGCCCACAAGGCCCATCCATACGCCGAGCAGGCCGAGGCCGCAGGGATAGCACAGAAGCCAGCTCAGGCCTGGGCGGATGATCGCCACGCTGATGAGCGAAGCCAGCGCCGTATACCGCGTATCGCCCGCACCGCGCAGACAGCCGAAAAAGACGACCTGCGAAATCTGCATGTAAATCACAAAACACAGGATGCGCATAATCATCACGCCCATATCGAGGATTTCCGCATCATTCGAAAACAGGCTGAAAAGATTGCGCCCGAAGAAGAAAAACACCATCGACATCACAAAGGCGCCGAGCAGGCCCAGCCGCTGGCACATGGAGGCATACAGCTTTGCGAGGTCCCGCCGCTTCTGCCCCAGGCTGCGGCCGATTAGGGCCACGGAAGCCACCGAAAGGCCGTCGCCCAGCGAGAAGGACAGGCTCATCATATTCATGCCGATCTGGTGCGCCGCATACGGCGTAGTGCCGAGATTGGCAACGGTGATCGCAAACAGCAAAAAGCCGATGCGCAGGAAAAGCTGCTCCACAAACGCGCTGGAGCCGACATTCAGCAGCGAGCGGACATCGAAGCGCGAAGCAATCCACCCCTTGATACCGCGGATATAAACGAAAGACTGTTTTGAAAACATGGAGCCGATACTCATCGCGCAGCCGAACACGGAACCGATCACCGTAGCGATCGCCGCACCGCGGGTTCCCAGCGCCGGAAAGCCCAGATTCCCGCCGATCAGCAGGTAATTGAAAAGCACGTTGACAAGATTGGACACGATATTCGTGCGCATGGCAATTTTCGTGTTGCCTGCGCCGCGCTGCGCGGCGTTGATAATGAGCATGATGGTTGTAAAAACAAAGCCGGCCATCAAAATCTGATAGTACTCCACAGCCGCTTCGTGCGTATCCTCTGCGGAACCGGCAAAGCGAATGATCGAATCGGCAAAGGTGATGCTCACCACACTGGCGACCGCCGTAAGCCCGAGCGCCACCAGGATACATGTGCGCAGAATGCGGACGGCACTTTCCCGGTTTTCCTCTCCTCTGCGGCGCGCAACAAGCGCCGAGATCGAAGTGCTCATTGCCAGAAAAATACTCAGGAAAATGAATTTCGGCTGCTGTGTAAGGCCCACCGCCGCGATCGCATAAGCGCCAAGCGAGCTGACCATGATCGTATCGATAAAGCCGACAAGCGCCACCAAAAAAGACTCCACAACAGACGGCCACGCAACGCTGACCGTATCCTGCAGAAGCGTCCGGGCAGGCGGAATCTCCCCTGCTACCGGCTCCTGCTTCAGAATACGCGCCGTATTGAATAAATTCATTTTCCTCACCCCATACCCTTGCACCGCAAAGGCTATCCTTTTCTCAAAATCTCACGCCGGCCGCAGAACCCAAAGCCGCGCCCATTCCATGCGGTAAGCCCTGAAAGGCGCATCGCGGAAGCCTGTCCGCGCACCGCCCGTTTCCCTTCAGCAATTGGTTGCTTTTGAAACAAAATGATTATAGCATAGAAAAGGGAGCCGGTCAAGCCCGCAGGCCGACCCGGCTCCCGCAAAACGCAGTGAATCGATTACTTTGTAGCGAGCAGCACCGCCGTATTGGATTTCGCCCAGCGCACCTGTACCTCGGCAAAGCCGGCCTTGAAGAGCAGAGCCGCTTCGTTGGCCACCGTGGACGGCGTAAAGGTATAGTAATGCGCCTGCGGCAGATGCGCTTCGCTTTTTTTGCGTTCAAACTCGCTGCGGCAGAAATCCTCATAGTTTTGTGTGGGCGCAAACTTATCCGTTAAAAGGAAAAATCCTCCCTTTTTCAGGCCGCCGCGAATTTTCTTAAACAGCGCGAGCTTTTCCTCCCGGCTGTAGTAGTGCAGCGCCATCACGGAAAGCGCGCCGTCAAAGTATTCAAAGCCAAAATCATATTCAAAGAAATCGGCACAAACCGTCCGCACCCTGTCCCTATACGCCGCAAGATTGGAATTCAGGCGAATGAGCATCTTCTCCGAGCAATCCACACAGGTCGCGCGGAGCGTCTCACTGCGCCTTAAAAGCGGTTCCAGTTCCAGACCGGTGCCGGCGCCGATATCGACAATATTGAGATTTTCTTCCTGCGGGAAAACAGAAACGGCGCGGACAATATAGCCGTCCTCATCCGTTGTT
Source organism: Oscillospiraceae bacterium (assembly GCA_019422905.1). Classification (GTDB taxonomy): domain Bacteria; phylum Bacillota; class Clostridia; order Oscillospirales; family Acutalibacteraceae; genus Hominenteromicrobium. The sequence continues at coordinate 8,535 of JAHZCM010000015.1, read as the reverse complement.
GCACGGCGAATGCGGTCGTCATACGTTTCCGCAACGCTGTTGTAATAAGCATCTATTTTCTCGAGTGCCATACTGCACCAATCCTTTCTCCGACTGCCAATTTGTTCCTTTTATTGTTGGGCTGACAGCACCCATTTATACTTCGAATTCATTTCCTGCTTATGTTATTATTTTACTGAAATTCCCTCCGCTTGACAACGCAAAAAACGCACAATTCTGTATCAAAAACCCAACGCCATATTGGGCTAAAAAGCCATATGCGGCGAAACAATTACATAAAGTGCAGATTTTCCGTTGATGATTTTATACTTTCTGCTGTGCTTTGTTTGCTTCGTCTGCCGGAAAATGCCGAAAAATCACCGATATACGCCTTCAGCACAGTACACCGGAATACTTTTTTCAGGCTGATGTTACGCGCGGGGAAAAGGATATGCAAACAGGCGCCCCGGAGGAGCGCCTGCCGAAAATTCGGATTGTTTTTGAAATCAGTCTACCGGATGCGGGTATTTTCTCATATAGGCGAGCAGCTCGTCCACCGTCGTGAACGCCATGCCCGTAACGGTATCCGCAGCGCCGTAGTAAATCGTGATGCGGCCTGTGTCCGCGTCCGTCAGGGTTGCGCACGGGAACGTCACGTTCGGCACGTCGCCGGTAAGCTCGTAATCCTCCTCCGGTCCGAAAACATAGAAGAGGCCTCTTTCTTTGACGATCCACGGCTTGTCGATATCGAGCAGCGCAACGCCGAAGCGGTAAACAAAGCCGTTGCAGGAATTCAGAACGCCATGATAAATCATCAGCCAGCCTTCATCCGTCTCGATCGGCGTGGGGCCGGGGCCGACTTTCTTTGCCTGCCAGCCGGCGATTTTGCTGGTGCCGAACACATAGCGGTGCTTGCCCCAGTAGGTCATATCCGGACTCTCGCTGTAGAAGATATCGCCGAACGGCGTATGGCCGGTGTCGGACGGACGGCTCAGCATCGCGTAATTGTCGCCGATTTTTCTCGGGAACAGAACGCCGTTGCGGTTGTACGGCAGATACGCATTCTCCAGTTGATAGAAGGTCTTGAAATCGTAGGTGTAGCCCACGCCGATGGTCGGGCCGTGGAAACCGTTGCACCATGTGATGTAGTATCTGTCCTCAATGAAGCAGACACGCGGGTCGTAGCGGTACTCCTTGCGTGTGACGCACGGATCGCAGCCGGGCGCCGGCTCAAAAACGATCGGGGCATGGTTGATGTTCCAGTTCACGCCATCCTCGGAGAAGCCTGCGAAGATATCCATCATCAGGCCGCGGTTGTCGCAGCGGAAAACGCCGGCATATTTGCCCTCAAACGGAACAACGGCGGAATTGAAAATACTGTTCGATGTGGGAATCAGATCGCGGGGAATGATCGGGTTGTGGTCATAGCGCCACACGGGCTTGTCATAACCCTGCGGCTTGTCCTGCCAAGGCATGTTCGGAAGCGCCTTGCCGATAATTTTTGCCATGATGATTTCCTCCTTGAATTTTAATTTTTTTGCGGAACCTCTGCATTTAATCCGATATATGCGGATGATACGGTCCGTTCTGCGGAACCGTCCGAAAGCTCCACAAACAGGCCCCTTACCTGATGGAAAGCCCTCCGGCGGTATCGCATATGGATACAAGCCGCCGCATACGGCGAATGGATTCCTCGGTTCCTTAAGCAGCATGCACAGAAAGTTTTTTCTGTAACCGCTTTCATATCCACCATTACTATAATACAAATGGCAGAAAAAGTAAAGGGGCTTTTCATAATTTTAGCTTCTTTTCTACTTCCCGTTTTATTCTCCCGCGCAAAAATTCTTTCATATTTGTCATATTTGTTGAAACAAGAAGGCCCATTCGCTATAATAAAATGGAAAGGATTTATTTCGCAAAGGGGAAGGTGTTTTTTTCCATGAAACGCTCCAGCATGCGGCTGCTGTCGCTCCTTCTTGTGCTCTGCCTGATCTTCACCGCTCTGCCGGTATCCGTCGGCGCGGCGGCCGTCGGCAGGACAACGGCTTATGTCAACCTGCGCACCGGCGCCGGCACGAATAACCGGATCATTGAAACGGTTCCTCTGGGCGCACAGCTCACGGTCACGGATACCAGCAATGCGGGGTGGTATCGCGTCACCGCGCCTTCCGGCAACAGCGGTTACATGTGCTCCGACTATATTCAGATTACCGGCGGCACCGCAGCCGAAAGCGGTTCCGGCTCTGCCGCAGGCGCACGTTACACTGCCAGAACGACGGCATATGTCAATCTGCGGCGCGGCGCGGGCACAAATTACGCTTCCATACTGGTCGTTCCGTACGGTGCGTCGATCACCGTGCTGGAAAAGACCTCCGCCTCATGGTACCGGGTGCAGTATGGCAGCTATACGGGCTACATGTTCGCCCAGTACATTCAGATAACCGGCACGATCGCCGCTCAAACACCCACGCCGAAGCCGTCCGGAACCGCGGCGCCAACGGCCAAGCCGACGGCAACGCCAACCGCAACGCCGGCGCCGTCCTCGATTGGGACGGCAAAGACCACGGCGGCGCTCAATATCCGCAAGGGCTCAAGCACGAGCTACGCCTCGCTCGGCGTTCTCCCGAACGGCACGACCGTGACGCTGCTCGAAAAGTGCACCAACGGCTGGTACAAGGTGCGCACGGCGGCGGGCTTGACCGGCTACTGCTCCGGCGATTATCTCAAGGTGACGCTGACCGGCACGGCAACCGCAAAGCCGACCTCTACGGCCGCGCCGACTCCGGCTCCGGCCTCCATCGGCACCGCGAGAACAACAGCGGCGCTCAATATCCGCAAGGGTCCAAGCACGAGCTACGCCTCTCAGGGTGTTCTGGCAAACGGAACGGCTCTGACTGTGCTGGAAAAATGCAGCAACGGCTGGTATAAGGTGCGCACGGCGGCGGGCCTGACCGGCTATTGCTCCGGCGATTATCTGCGCGTGACGCTTAATACAGCCTCCACACCAACGCCGTCTGCAACGCCCACTGCTACCCCGAAGCCCTCTTCTGTCAGCAGCATTTCGGAGGCCGAAGCCTATAGCCGCCTAATTGCCCTTCAGAGTAAATATCCTACCGGAAAATACTGGAATCATGTCGGCACCGGCATAAGCTACAGCAACAACAATATGGACAGCGTCATCACCACGCAACCCTGCAACCACGCGCGGGATGGACGAGCAAATTGCAATACCTATATTGGCATTACGAATTACATGTGGGCGGGTCACAATCAGATAAGCGGTATCCAGTGCTTCGGTTTCGCTTCCATGCTAAGTGATGCCGTTTTCGGCAAGGATGCGCCGATCTCCATGCACACGAGCTATGACAGACTGAAGGTCGGCGATAACATTCGACTAACGACCTACGGCCATTCGATGATCGTTCTGAGCAAGACAAGCTCCTACATTACTGTCGCGGAATGTAACGCAGATTTCAGCTCCTGCGTGCTGAGTTGGGGCAGAAAAATCACGCGGCAGAATCTGGAAAGCTACAACCACATCTATATGACCCGCTATGCGGACAGCCAAAGCGACGGTACCGCGATGGTTGGTGAAACGACCACTGCGGTCAATATCCGCTCCGGTCCGGGCACAAACTACAGTATCCTCACTACCGCAGCCTACGGCACGAGGATTTCCATTATCAATCGGCAGAATAAGGATTGGTACTTGGTTCAGACGCTGTCCGGCACACGTGGTTATATGAGCGCCGAGTACATTAAAAAGGTTTTTTCTGCATAACGTAATACGCAGTAAAGGACATTTTCATATTTATTGCGAACGCCCCTCTTGGGTGGTATATTCAATGCAGAAAGTGATTCGCTTGGAGGAAGAAACCATGAAAATTCAAAGGAAATCCTGCCGGCTGACAGCACTGCTTCTGGCATGTGCTCTGCTGCTTTCGGTTTTTCCGCAGCTCAGCCTGTCAGTGCGCGCCGCCTCCTCGGCACAGACAACAGCCTATGTTAATCTGCGTTCCGGCCCAGGCACCGGTTATGGCATCTATCTAACCGTCCCGCGCGGCTCCTCAGTCACCGTACACGACACATCGACTGCCAGCTGGTATAAGGTCAGCTACAAAAGTTACACCGGATATATGTGTTCTGATTATATCCGTATGAGCGCACCGCCGACTTCACCTAATTCGATTGGCACCGCGCGCACAACGGCAGTGCTCAATATACGCACCGGTCCAAGTACGGGTTACCGCTCGCTCGGCCTGCTTGCAAATGGTGCAGCCGTCACCGTACTGGAAAAATGCAGCAACGGCTGGTATCATGTCCGCACGTCATCCAATACCGTCGGCTACTGCTCCGGAAGCTATCTGCGTGTAACTCTCAATACGACTGCTACGCCGAAGCCCAACGTAACGGCAACGCCCAAGCCAACGGCTGGTGTTGTCACTGCAACGCCCAAACCCACGACATCACCTACCGCCACAAGATGGAATGGAAAAACCACAGCTTATGTTAATTTGCGTTCCGGCCCAAGCACCGGCTACAGCATTTATCTGACCATTCCACTGAACGCATCAATTACCGTTCTCGATCGTTCCAATTCCAGCTGGTATAGGATACAGTATAAGAGCTATACGGGCTATATGTCCGCCAGCTACATTAAGGTTTTAGGCACAGCGACACCGACACCCAGGCCAACCCCCACGCCGAATTCAATCGGCACCGCACGTACAACCGCAGTGCTTAATATTCGAACCGGCCCGAGCACAAGCTACAGCTCTCTTGGCCTGCTTGCCAACGGTGCAACCGTTACTTTGGTGGAAAAATGCAGCAATGGCTGGTATAAGGTGCGCACGGCGGCGGGTCTGACCGGCTATTGCTCCGGTAATTACCTGCATGTAACACTCAATGTGTCTGCCACGCCGAAGCCAACTTCACAGCCTACGGCAGCTCCGACACCGCCTCCGAGCGGGACAGTCGATACAACGGATCTGTTACTGCTCGTAAATCCGTGGAATTCTATTCCCTCAGACTACAAGTCTACGCTTGTCTCCATCGGTGATGGAGAATACGTTGACCAGCGCTGCTACACCGATCTCAAGCAGATGCTCAACGATTGTACGTATTCCGGCATGGCAAGGCCATATGTCTGCTCCTCATACCGCACAAACGTTGCACAAACGCAGCTCTATGAAAATAAAGTAACCCGCCTCGTCAATCAAGGCTACAGTCTCAGTGATGCCAGAGTAGAAGCTGCAAAAGTTGTTGCACTCCCAGGCACGAGCGAGCATCAGCTCGGCCTCGCCGTCGATATTATCGACCTCAGTTATCCGCAGCTCGACGCAAAGCAGGAAAATACTGCCACCCAGCGTTGGCTGATGCAGAATTCGTGGAAATACGGCTTCATCCTGCGTTATCCGATCGATAAAACCGCCGTCACCGGCATTACTTACGAGCCGTGGCATTACCGGTACGTCGGCCGAGAAAACGCAAAAGCTATCTACGAATCCGGTCTTTGTTTGGAAGAATACTTGAAAGCCCAGGGAAAATAGCATAGACTGTGGGGGGCCTTGCCGCGTGCAAGCCTCCCCCTTTTGTATACAAAGCATCAAATTTATGCAACAAAAAACCTATTGCGCCGCCCATTCGAAAAAGCTATAATGATGAAAGAAAGGCTTTGCCAATATTTCGGAAAGGATTTGTACTATGGCTATCTCCTTTGACGCTTCCAGAAAAATCTTCAAGCTCGATACATCCGCCACCAGCTATGCCATCGCCGTACATGACGCGGGCTATCTGCTGCATCTGTACTACGGCGCGTATCTGCCGGACAACAACCTGCTCTCCATGCTGGACCGCGGCATGTTCGCCTCCTTTGCGCCGGATAACCCGCATTACGAACATTCGTGCAACGGCACCGGCGACTTCCGCCTTTCCGCTTTCCAGCTCCGCAACAAAAACGGCGACATTTCCACGGACGTGCGCTATGTCTCCCACCGCATCCTCGCGGAGAAGCCCGCGCTCTGCGGCATGCCCTCGCTCCGCGACGAGGCGGGCGACAGCGAAACGCTTGAAATCACAGCGCGCGACGACGTGACTGGCGCGGTCGTCAGGCTCTACTACACCGTGTATCAGGATATGCCCGTCATGACGCGCAGCGCGGTCGTCGAAAACGATTCCGACGCCGTGATGGAGCTTGAGCGCGTATACAGCGCCTGCCTCGAGCTGCCCGCTATGGATTACGACATGGTGCATCTGTACGGCAAATGGAACAAGGAGCGCACCGTCACCGAGCGGCCGCTCTGCCACGGCCTCCAGTCCATCGCGAGCAAGCGCGGCTCCTCCTCCCACAACCACAACCCCTTCGTCGCCCTCAAGCAGCACGGCGCCACGGAGGAAAGCGGCGAGGTTTACGGCGTGAACCTCGTATACAGCGGCAACTTCTCGATCGACATCGAGGTGGACGCATTCAACACCACGCGCCTGCTCGCGGGCATCAACCCCACCGACTTTACATGGCGCTTGGAGCCGGGCGAGCGCTTTACCGCGCCGGAGGCCGTCATGGTTTACACGGACAAGGGCGTCGGCGAAATGAGCCGCATCTTCCACCGCGCTTACCGCAAGCATCTCATCAAAAGCCCGTGGCGCGACGTGGAGCGCCCGGTGCTCATCAACAGTTGGGAAGCCGCTTATTTCGACTTCGACGACGACAAGCTCGTTGCGTTCGCGCATGAAGCTGCGAAGATGGGCGTGGACATGCTCGTGATGGACGACGGCTGGTTCGGCCACCGCGAGGCCGACAATTCCTCGCTCGGCGACTGGTACGTCAACGAGAAAAAGCTCAAGGGCGGCCTTGCAAGGCTGATTGAGCGCGTCAACGCCGAGGGTCTCAAATTCGGCATCTGGTACGAGCCGGAAATGATTTCCCCGGACAGCGACCTGTACCGCGCGCATCCCGACTGGTGCCTGCATGTAAAGGGCCGCGAGAACTCGCCCGCGCGCCAGCAGTATGTGCTGGATATGTCCAGAGCGGACGTGCGCGACAACATTTTCGAGCAGATGTGCAGCGTCCTGAAAAACAACAAAATCGACTATGTGAAGTGGGATTTCAACCGCAACATCACAGAGGCCGGCTCCGCGCTTCTGCCGCCGGAGCGCCAGAAGGAGATCATGCACCGCTTTGTGCTGGGCACCTACGACCTGATGGACCGCTTCGTGAAGGCCTTCCCGGACATTCTGTTTGAGAACTGCTCGGGCGGCGGCGGACGCTTCGACCCCGGCATGCTCTACTATTCGCCGCAGATCTGGTGCAGCGACAACACCGACGCGATTGAGCGCCTGACGATTCAGTTCGGCACCTCGATGTGCTATCCGGTTTCGACCTTCGGCGCGCACGTTGCGGCGCGCCCGCGCACCCCGCTTTCGACCCGCGCGAACGTCGCGATGTGCGGCACGTTCGGCTATGAGCTGGACCCGAGAAAGCTCACCGAGGCGGAAAAGGAAGAGGTCCGGCAGCAGATTGCCGACTACCGCAAATACAACCGCCTTGTGCGTGAGGGCGATTTCTACCGTTTGATCGCGCCGACCGACGACCCGTTCCGCTGCGCGTGGGAATTTGTTTCGCCGGACAAGAACGAGGCGATGCTCACGAGCGTTGTGATGCGCATGCCGGAGACGATGTTCTATGTACAGCGCCTGCGCGGCCTTGACCCGGAGAAGCTCTACACCGATACGGAAACCGGCGAAGTGTATTCCGGCGCGCTGCTGATGCACGCGGGCGTGAACCTGACCCATGCCGCATATTTCGACGGCCAGAGCGTCGTGAAGCATTTTATCGCAAAATAAATCAGCGGACCACCGCCCGGCAGCCCGGAAAAATCCGGAGACTGCCGGGCGGGTTGTCTTTAAATCTGCCTTTCCCACTGGCTTCTCGCATCAGCAAAGAGCAACTGCACGCTCTTAATTTGCTTCTCATACGACATATCCAAATCCCTGTAGAGCCGGAAGCCGGTCAGCACGCCGAGCTTGAAATACACGCTGTTCTACACAGCCGTAAAATCCATCATCGCCCCAAACAGCCGGTCATCATCTCGTCTGAGCTTTGGAGAAATATCCTCCAGCCTGTCATAAAGCACTTCAAACGAATCTTCAACCAGCTTTTCAAAATCATCGATCGATTCATCACGGGGATCATCTTCCCACAGCAAATGCCGAAGCAGATTGTCCAGCTTCGTCCGTTCCCGGAATCCTTCAAATTCACTCATAAGTTTTGGCTCCTTTCAAATTTGTTAAATTTACGATATCATGATATCATAATAATGTCAATAAATTTTTTGAGGTTATTTTAATGTTATAATAGTATCAAAATAACAGAAAGAAGATACTTATGGGACGAAAAAAAGGTGAACCACGTGAATTTGTTCAGTTTACTTTGAGAGTCAATCCAGAAATTTATGAAAAGTTTCGCTACTTATCCGGGTACAATGGACGTTCAATCAACAGTGAACTAGAGATTCTAATGAGACTTCATGTGGAAGAGTTTGAAAAAGTCAAAGGTAA
>JAHZCM010000150.1:3961-4673 GCA_019422905.1 Oscillospiraceae bacterium | reverse complement strand
AGGGCTGCGAGAATGCGAGAAACAGGTAAGAGAAGCCGACGACGCGCAGATATTCCGCACCGGCGGCGATCATGTTCGCATCGTCCGTGTAGATGCGCATCACAAACTCCGGGAAGAACACCGCGCCGGTAAAGAACACCGCAGCGACGCCGATGGAGAGCTTTAAGCCGATGGCCAGAATTTTTTCAACGGCGGAGAGATCGCCCTTACCCCAATACTGGGCGGAGAGAATCGTGATGCCCGCCGCAAGGCCGAAATAAATCATATTGAGCACAAACTGAACCTGGCCGGCCAGAGAGTTTGCCGCCAGCGCAGTCTGGCTCACGTAGCCGAGCATCAGGGTGTCCGCCACGCCGACAGCGGCGGTGATGAGCTGCTGGACTGCGATGGGAACCACGATCGCGAAAAAGGAGCGGTAAAATTGCTTTTTGGAGTTTTCCTGCATACAGAAATACAACCCTTTCCCAAAAATGAAATTGCAATATCCCGATTGTACGACAAAAGCGGGAGTTTGTCTACCGCGTTTTTTACATTTCGATTGCAAATATCCGGAAAATTTTCTGAAAAATCAAAAGAAGCGTTTTGTATGCCTGCCGGGCATATGATGGGATAAGAAAAAAGTATTTTACAGATCGCCCTTTTTCGCATATACTTAATACAGAGTTTATGAAAGGACAGCAGTTGCTATAAGGAAAGTGATGGAAACGATGGG
>JAHZCM010000150.1:0-3951 GCA_019422905.1 Oscillospiraceae bacterium | reverse complement strand
CTGGATGAGGAGCGCGCGCTGTACGGCGTGCGGGACGCCGAAATCCGGCGCTGCCTGTTTGACGGCCCGGCGGACGGCGAGTCCGCAATGAAGGAATGCCGGGATATCCTTGTGGAGGACTGCGATTTCCACTTGCGCTATCCGTTCTGGCATGTGGAAAACGGGCGTGTGGTTCGCTGCCGAATGACGGATACCTGCCGCGCCGCGCTCTGGTATGACAGGAATGTACATATTGCGGACAGCCGCCTCGGGGGCATCAAAGCGCTCAGGGAATGTGACGCCAGCACGCTGGAGCGCTGTGAGATCGAGTCCACGGAATTCGGATGGTTCTGCCGCGGCGTGAAGCTGACGGACTGCGCGTTAAAGTCCGAATACCCGTTTATGCACACGCGGGACATGGAGATTGAAAGCCTGCGGATGCAGGGGAAATACTCCTTTCAGTATGTGGAGAACGTGACGATTCGGAATTCCGTGCTGGATACGAAGGACGCGTTCTGGCACGGCAAAAACATCACGGTTGCGGACAGCGTGATCAAGGGCGAGTACCTCGCATGGTACAGCGAGAACCTGCGCCTTGTGCGCTGCAAAATCATCGGCACGCAGCCGTTTTGCTACGCCAAGAATCTTGTGCTTGAGGACTGCGAGATGGTGGACTGCGACTTGTCGTTTGAAAATACGACGGTGGAGGCGGACGTACGCGGGGAAATCCTGAGCGTGAAAAACCCGGCCGGCGGCCATATCACGGCGGACCGCATCGGAGAGATTATCCTCGACGAATACCGCTGGACGGGCGCGGCGTGCACGATTACCGAGCGGGACAAATCCAATTTATGAAATAAAGGAGCACCCGGAAAAACCGTTTTTCCGGGTGCTCCTGCATAGAAGCGATAACTTTGGGGCGGGCTTCTGCCGGGTTCAAACAAGGCGGCAGACAGGGCCGTAAGGAAATGGATTCAAGCGGAACCGGAGACAGAGGCCACACGGGTTTTACTGCACATGCACGTCGACCTGCGGGAAAGGAATCACAATGCCGTTTTGATCGAAGGCCTTTTTGACGCTTTCATTCAGGTCGTAGAAGATGTCCCAATAGTCCTCCGGCCGGCACCAGACGCGCAGGATAAAGTCGAGAGAGCTGGCGCTCTGCGCCTTGAGGCGCGCCTGCGGCTCGGGCGTTTTCAGCACCTTCTCATGTGCGCCGGCTTCCCGGAGCATCACCGCTTTCACTTTGTCGATGTCTGAGCTGTACGCCGCGGAAAACGTGAGATCGACCCGGCGCGTCGTTTCGGCGCTGTAGTCGGTGATGGCCATGTTGGTCAGCGTGCCGTTCGGCACCGTCACGCGTTTGTTGTCCGGCGTGGTGATGACGGTGTACAGCACGTTGATTTCCTTGACGGTTCCGGCAAGATCCGTCGTTTCAATGTAATCGCCGACGCGGAACGGGTGGAACAGGAGAATCATCACGCCGCCCGCAAGGTTGGACACGGCGCCCTGGAAAGCCAGCGCTACGGCGACGCCGCCGGAGGTGAACAGCGCGAGAAACGAGGTGGTTTCCACGCCCAGAACGCCCATCAGAATGAGAACCAGAAGAATATACAGCACGACCTTCGCGGCGCTTGAGGTGAAGGTCGCGAGGCCGGGGTCCATCCGCTGATAGAGCCTCGACTTTTGGAATTTCTTCAGAAGGAATTTGATCAGCTTGGAGCCGATGAAGAGGAGCACCAAAGCCAAAAGGATACGCACAAGCAGGTGAAAAGCCTGTTCGCCGAGCGACTGAAACCATTTTTGCAGCTCGCTTGCGGTGGGAAGCTCTTCGAGCGTATCCTGCATCGTTGTCAGGGTCGTAAGAAGCCGTGTCATAGGGAATCCTCCGTTACTTGCCGATGCGCTCGGTATCCAGAATGATGTTGACCGGGCCGTCGTTCTGCACGTCGACGTGCATATGCGCGCCGAATTCGCCGGTGCATACCTTGCCTACCGGCAGCTTTTCCACCTGCCCGATAAAGTGTTCATACAGGCGCTTTGCTTCGTCCGGCGCGGCGGAGCGGCTGAAGTCCGGGCGGCGGCCATGCTTCATATCGGCGCTCAGCGTGATGTTGGAGACGACCAGAATATCGCCGCCGACGTCGATCAGAGAGCGGTTCATCTTGCCGTTTTCATCCTTGAAAATTCGCAGCTCGCAGACCTTCTGCGCCAGAAAGTCCGCCTGCACGTCAGTGTCACCCTGCATGGCGCACAGGAAAACCACAAGCCCTGCGCCGGCTTGCCGTGTTTCCGCATCGTTGATTGTGATCACAGCGCCGTTTGTGCGCTGAACAACTGCTCGCATAAGAGATACCGGTCCTTTTTTACAGATTCAGTCGATGTATTTTTCATTATAGCATGGATTTTCGCTTGCTTCAAGCGCTTTTGTTTGCTATAATCAAACCGTATAGGCGAGACGGCCGCGCGCGGCCGGAATAGGAAAGGATATGAATTTATGCTGATTCACATACAAAACGAAAACGTATCTGCGGCAATTGAGACGCTCGGCGCGGAGCTTGTCTCCTTCAAAGGCGACGACGGCTTTGAGCACATCTGGCAGGGCGATCCGAAATACTGGGGCGGCCATGCGCCGGTACTGTTTCCAATCGTCGGCGCGCTGCGCGGCGGACGCACCCGCATCAAGGGCGAGTGGTATGAAATGAATCGCCACGGCTTTGTGCGCCGCCGCGAGTTCACGGTCGTAGAGAAGCGCGAGGACGCCGTTTTCCTGCAGTTTACGGCGGACGATGCGTCCAAAAAGCAGTATCCCTATGATTTCCGCTTCACGGTTACATATCTTTTGACCGGCAGCAGCATCACGACGGAGTTTAAGGTGGAGAATACGGGCGACGAGCCGCTCCCGTTCTGCGTGGGCGGGCATCCGGGCTTTAACCTGCCGGTTGCCGAGGGCGAGGCCTTTGAGGCCTACGATATTATATTTGAAAAACCGGAGACGCAGAAGTGCCCGGAGATCGACCTCAAGGAATGCCTGATCGATTTTGGCAAGGTGACCTATACGTTGGACGACGAGAGCGTGATCCCGCTGCAGCACAGCCTGTTTTACCGGGATGCGCTGGTGTTCAGCGATTTGGAATCCACCTGTGTTTCGCTCAAAAGCCGCAAGAGCGGCCGCGGCGTCATGATGGAATTCTCCGGCTTCCCGATGCTCGGCATCTGGTCGGCGGCAAACGACGGCCCGTATGTGGCGCTGGAGCCGTGGACCGGCTGCGCGACGGCGGTCAGCGAGGGAGACGAGTTCACGGAGAAGCGCGGCATGCGCACGCTCGCGCCCGGCGCGGAGGAAGAGCTTGCTTTCACGGTGTTCATCCTGTAACTCTGGCGGTTCCTGAGGACTGCAATGGCGGAATGGACGCTGACGGACACGGCTATGGTGCTGGATAGGACAGCGTATAAAATTCTGGCGCAAAACATGGGGAAATCCCTGCCGATGTTCTCGGGCGATTGTGTGAAATGCCCTTGTCGGGAGCGGAACGGCGAATATCGGGTTACACACAGGTGAGAAAATTTTGAGCGGCGGCCGCGGGCTGAAGTGTGCGCTTGCAGGAAAGCATTCTGCGCGCCTTTAAGCCTGCGGCTTTTATTGTTTGTTTGGAGCGAGTTTAACGGACCGGGGAGAAGGAAAAAGCATGATGATCGTCGATTTTAAAAGGGAGCACATCGAAGAAGCGCAGACGCTTGCGCGCGCCGATTATGAGAGGGAGCGGGCAAGGGCTACGGCGCTGCCGGATGCGGAGGATATGCTCAAGCTGGATGAATTTGCCGAAAACGGCATGGGCGTTGCGGCGTTTGAAGACGGAAAAATGGCGGGCTATCTGTGCGCCGTCGAACCGTTTGACCATGTGTTTCGCGCGACGGACGTCAAGGGCGTTTTCTCCCCAATGGGCGCAAATGCGGCGGTACAGGAAAATC
>JAHZCM010000149.1 GCA_019422905.1 Oscillospiraceae bacterium | reverse complement strand
AAAAATTTCGGGGCTTGGTTCCTCGGCAACTGGGAGAACAATGCGCTGTTTTCCACAGGCATCGCGCTGATCGTCATGGTAATCCTCCAGACGCTGGCGCTCGGCTTCCATTACGCGAGCTTCGGTGAGTGGCTCAACGCGTGGGTGACAAATTGGCTGAATATTCTCCGCAACAATTCAAGCGTCGGCATCATCGCGCTGGGCATGACCTTCGTAATCATTTCCGGCGGCATTGATCTGGCGGTCGGTTCCACGCTTGTGGCGGTCGGCGCCATTGCCATGTCGCTGATGGACGCTACGGACGGCGGTCTTTTGGGCGCGCTCGGCATCACAGGCGTTCCGGCTTACATACTGACCATTTTGCTCGCCATTGCAGCGGGCCTCCTGTTCGGCGCCTTTAACGGTGCTTTGGTCACGGCGGGCAGGATTCCGCCGTTTATCGCAACGCTGGGCACCATGAAAATTTTGCGCAGTGTGACGCAGCACTTTATGCAGTCCCGTTCGCCGAAGGTTCCGGGCGATTTCCTGCAGCTTGCCAGCTTTAAGATCGGCGGGCAGATGCTGCTGCCGATTCTCTATTGGCTGCTGCTCGCGGTTATACTGTACATCGTTTCGAAAAAGACGGTTTTCGGACGCCATGTCTACGCGGTCGGCTCCAACGAAAGGACGACGCGGCTTTCCGGCATCAATGTCAACCGCGTGAAGCTGAGAGTTTATGCGCTGATGGGCGCGGTTGTGGCGTTTGCTTCCCTGCTGCAGGTTTCCCGCATTGGGGCGATGGACCCGGCCAATGCGGGCAGCGGCTATGAGCTGGATGCCATTGCGGCGGTCATCGTCGGCGGCACGAGCATGTCCGGCGGCAAAGGCTCTGTGATCGGTACGGTGTTCGGCATGCTGATTATCGCCGTGATGAACAATCTTTTGAACCTGCTGGGCGTTCCGCCATTCCTGCGCGAGGCGTTTAAGGGCGCGATCATTATCGCGGCGGTGCTTTTGCAGCGCAAGTCTGCGGACAACTGAGAAATTCAAACCGGATAAACCCATTTTGCGGCGGCGCTGCCTGTTGGCTGTGCCGCCGCGATTATGCTTTCGGGAAAGGCGCTTGGATGCGCCGCACTGGCACAGAAGAGCGGGATTGCCCGGGAAATATGGGATATTTTCAAATAGACTTGATTTTTCCGCATATTTACTCTATAATAAAAGAAATAAAAAATTTCCTTTCATGGAGGCAGAAATTTATGTTGGTATCGGCAAAGGAAATGCTGAACAAGGCAAAAGCCGGCAAGTATGCCGTCGGCCAGTTCAACATCAATAATCTGGAATGGACAAAGGCGATTCTGCTCACAGCGCAGGAGAACAACTCCCCGGTCATTCTGGGCGTCTCTGAGGGCGCAGGCAAGTACATGTGCGGCTACAATACGGTTGTTGGCATGGTAAACGGCATGCTCGAAACCCTGAAGATCACGGTTCCGGTTGCGCTGCATCTTGACCACGGCTCCTATGACGGCGCTCTGGCGTGCATCGACGCAGGTTTCTCTTCCATCATGTTCGACGGTTCCCACTATCCGATCGAAGAGAATATCGAAAAGACGAAGGAACTCATCCGCATTGCGGGCGAGAAGGGCATCTCCGTTGAGGCGGAGGTCGGCGCGATCGGCGGTGAGGAAGACGGCGTTATCGGTGGCGGCGAGGTTGCGGATCCGGAAGAGTGCAAGATGATCGCGGATCTCGGCGTCGATATGCTGGCTGCCGGTATCGGCAATATCCATGGCAAGTACCCGGCCAACTGGACAGGCCTGAACTTCGACGTTCTCGCAAAGATCCAGGAGCTTACGGGCACAATGCCGCTCGTTCTCCACGGCGGCACGGGTATCCCGGCCGACATGATCAAGACGGCGATTTCCCTTGGCGTTTCCAAGATCAACGTCAACACGGAGTGCCAGCTTGCGTTTGCTGAGGCGACCAGAAAGTATGTCGAAGCGGGCAAGGATCTCGAAGGCAAGGGCTTTGACCCGAGAAAGCTCCTCGCACCGGGCTTTGAGGCGATCAAGGCGACGGTCAAGGAGAAGATGGAGCTGTTCGGTTCCATCGACAAGGCTTAATCTTGCTATTGACTCTTAACATTTTATCGCTTTTGGAAAGCACCGGTTATCCGGTGCTTTCTTTTCGTTGTTGGCAGCAGGGCTGCACCCATACCCGCAGCCTGCGGCGCCGTCTGCCGCCGCTTGCCGCGATCTTGAAAATTCCGTAGAGCTTATCTCGGCCCTTTATTGCTTCTTTTCACCTTTTGCCGCTTATAATTCCGGTTAATTCACCTAAAATGCCCGGACGAAATGAGCGGAATCGGATGGACAGTTATCCGGTTCCGTTCATTTTCTTTTGGCGCCCTGCTGCATCTTGAAACTTTTAAAAAACTATGCTATACTGATACAAAAACGAGGGGCGTTTTGCCGCAAGCATTGTGAATAATGGTCTGCGGCTTGAATCTGGAGTTCCTGGAGAGCAGAAAGGAAGTATCCATGGGCGAGAACAAGACATACTGCATGAATTGCTTTTCGGAGATCAATACGCCGGACGGGCAGTGTGCGCATTGCGGCTGGAAGAATACCGGACAGATGAAGAATGCGCTGGCCTACGGCACGCTGCTGGGCGAAAAGTATCTGATCGGCCAGGCGCTGCGCATCAACGGTGCGGGCATCACGTATGTGGCGCTGGAGAAGGGAACGAACCAACGGGTGGAGATCCGGGAGTTCTATCCCAATACCATTGCGTTCCGCGCGCCCAACGGCCTTTCTGTCAAGCCGACTGCCGGTACGGAGCTGAAATACGACGATTACCTGAGTGAATTCGAGCGCCACGCGCAGAAGTTGATTCGGATTTCGGGGACAAAGTGGATGCCCGTGGTGTTGGATACTTTTTCGGCGAATAACACGCAGTATATTGTGTTTGAATATGTGGAGTCCGTTTCTCTGCGCAGCTATGTAGAGGAGCATGGCTTCCTGAGCTGGGCGGACTGTGAGCGCTATTTCTTCCCGGTGATTCATTCGCTCGGCTCGATTCACGGGCAGAATGTGGAGCATCTCGGCATCTCGCCGGATACGCTGCGGATCACGCAGGAGGATAAGATGATTCTGACGGGCTTTGAGATGCAGTCCGTGCGGCGGGCGGGCACAGACCTGATCGAAGACATCTATCCCGGCTGCTGGGCCATTGAGCAGTATTCCAAGACAAAGGTCTGCGATGAGGTGACGGATGTTTACGGCTTGTGCGCATCGCTGCTGTTTGCCATTTCCGGCACGGTTCCGATGGAGGCGCCAAAACGCAAACAGGATCCGCGCCTGATGATCTCCAAGGCGATTTTGAAGCAGTTGCCGGAGCATGTGATCCCGGCCATCGCAAACGGCTTGCAGGTGGATGCAGACCGCAGAACCTCGAGCTTTTCACGTTTTGCGGCCGAGCTTGCTGCGGAGCCGACGGTGATGGAGAAAATGGTGGAGACGGAGACGGTGCGTTCGTTGCCGTCCGGCAGCGGGCGCAATCCGCGTGGGCACAGCATGCCGCTTTTTGTGTGGCTCCTGATTTCTTTCCTGTTTTCCTTGGTCGTGATTCTGGCCGTGGCCAGCGTCTGGTTTAAAGACAGTGCGTTTTCTCTGCAAAGCATTATGCAGGCGTTCCAGACATCGTCGGCAGCTTCCGCACGGACGCTGGAGGTGCCGAACCTGATCGGCGCGGATTATTCAGAAGTTGAGGCGCTTACAAAATCCGATGCGCGCTATAAATTTGAGCTGTATGTTTACGAGGAGACCTTCAGCGACACGGTTCCGGAGGGACAGATCACGGCGCAGCTTCCTCTGGCGGGCGAGTCCATACGCGAAGGCGAGACGGTGCGTGTGGCGGTCAGCCGCGGCGCATCCAAGCGTGTGCTTCCGGATATTTCAGGCATGACCGCAGAGCAGGCCGTGGAGGCGCTCAGCAAAGAGGGCTTTGTGGCCGTACAGGTCGATGAAGTCAATGAGAGCGTGGAGCTCGGCTATGTAATCGGATATCATGGCGTGCAGGCCGGCGATACCCGCGCATATGGCTCCGTTGTTTCCGTGCGTGTCAGCGCGGAGGAGACGGCCGACGGAGAATAAAGCCTGTAGCCCTTGGATTGCCGCTTCGCAGGTAGTATGCGGACGGCTGCTGTAAATGGCTTTTTTTGAAAGAGCGGCGGAAAGGAACACGCTATGGAGGATATTGCGGTTCGTGTTGCGCAGGCGGCAGATGCAGAAGCGCTGTGCCGTATGAACGGGGAATTCAACGGTCCCGGGCTGACGTCGGCGGCGTTTATACGCAAAATGCTGGAATCGGCTTCGGGAGAGATCGTAGTCCTGGCCGTGTGCGGTTTGGAGCCGGTTGGCTTCTGCTGCATGCAGGTTACGCGGTCGGTTTGCTACAATGAAGTCGGCGCGGAACTGACCGAGCTTTACGTCCGCGAGCCGTATCGAAGAAGAGGCTGCGCCGCACAGCTTGTGCGGTTTGCGGAACGGGTCTGCAAGGAAGCATACCGCGTGGAATCCGTCAGGCTGCTGACGGGCCGCGGGAATTCCGCAGCGCAAAAGTTGTACGCCTCGCTGGGCTATGCGCCGCAAAACGAGGTTCTTTACGTTAAATCCATATAACCAAATCCGCTGCGTGTGGA
>JAHZCM010000148.1 GCA_019422905.1 Oscillospiraceae bacterium | reverse complement strand
ATTACGTGATTTTCGGCGTGAGCCTGGTCACGAATGTCTTCGGCGCAGAAAAAGCTGCCGTCGCTTCCATGCTGAGCGCCGTGCTTGTCCCGATGTACAACGTGCTGGCGGTGGTGGCGCTCGCCTTTTTTACCAGCGGCGAGCGGGTTCCGCTTCGAAAGACACTCAAATCCATCGCCACGAACCCGTTGATCCTGGCTGCGATTCTGGGCGTTGCTGCGTCTCTGGTCGGTCTGCGTTTTCCGACGTTTCTGGAGACGGCGGTCGGCGATCTGGCGAAGCTGGCGACGCCGCTGGCGCTCATTGTGCTGGGCGGGGACTTCAGCTTTGAAAGCGCGCGCGGCAATATCCGGATCGCGATGACGACCGTTGCGATCAAGCTGGTCGTTATCCCGCTGATTTTCATCCCGCTGGCTGTCTGGGCGGGAATACGCGGTGCAAACCTGCTGGCGCTGGCGCTTGCGTGGGAAACGCCGGTGGCGGTTTCCAGTTATATTATGGCGCAGCAGGCCGGCGCGGACGATAAGCTGGCGGGCCAGCTCGTCGTGCTCAGCTCGGTGTGCTGTATTCCGACTGTGTTTTTGATGATTTTCATTTTACAGAGCCTCGCGCTGCTGTGAGGCCGATGAGAAGGGAAGATGCCGGATGATTCAGACCGACCGACTGGTGCAAACCTTCTGCGGGCTTGTCGCGCTGGACAGCCCGTCTTATGGGGAGCGCGCCGTAGCCGATTATATCCGGGACAGACTCCGGCGGCTCGGCATATCGTGTAAAGAGGACTGCGCCGGGGAAGCGCTCGGCGGAAGCTGCGGCAATCTCTTTGCGCGGGTGCCCGGCCTACCGGAAAAGCCGGCGCTGCTGTTCTGCACGCATATGGACACCGTGGAGCCCGCGCGGGGAAAGCGGGCGGTGCTGCATGCGGACGGTATGATCACGAGTGCGGGCGATACGGTGCTCGGCGCGGATGATTTTGCAGGCGTTGCGGCGCTTTTGGAGGTGCTGGAGGTGCTCGCACAGGAGCATCTTTTGCACAGGCCGGTTGAGCTGCTGTTCACCGCAGCGGAGGAACCCTACTGCGCCGGCGTGCGCCACTTTGATTTTTCGCAGTGTACGGCGAAAACCGGCTTTGTGCTGGATCTTACCGGGCCGGTCGGCACCGCGGCGATCGCGGCACCGACGATTCTCTCCTTTACGGTGGAGCTTCAGGGCCGGGCGGCGCATGCCGGCTTTGCGCCGGAAGCCGGTGTGAACGCCATCGAAATCGCGGCGAGAGGCCTTGCACAGATCCGGCAGGGCAGGCTGGATGCAGGTACGACGCTGAATTTTGGCAAAATTTCCGGCGGCACGGCGGTGAATATTGTGCCGGAGCGCTGTGTGCTGCACGGCGAGATCCGCAGTATGAAACATGAGCGCGCGCTTTCCGTGTACGAAGCCGTCTGTGAAGCGTTCCACCGGGAGGCGGAGGCGCAGGGCGCCTCGGTCAAAACGGCCTGCGACATTCCCGTGCAGGCCTACCGCGCGTCGGAGCAGAGCGACGCCGTCGTGCGCTTTCAGCGGGCGTGCCAAGCCGCGGGGCTGCCGGTGAAGCTGGTTGAAACCTTTGGCGGCAGCGATAACGCGGCGCTGCAGGCGCACGGTGTAGATGGTATCGTCGCGGCAAACGCGATGTTTGGCTGCCATACGACCGCGGAATATACGACCGTTGAAGACCTGCGGAAGACGGCGGAGCTTGTTTACCGCCTCATCATGGACGATTTTTGATTCAGGAGGAAACAGATTGAAAATTCCACTCGCTTACCAGAAAACTGAATACGACTGCGGCCCAACCACGATGATGAACGCGCTGAGCTGCCTGTTTGACCGGGAAAAAATCCCGCCGGACGTCGTGAAATATATTATGATGTATTCGCTGGACGCTTACAACGAGCAGGGGGAATACGGGAAAAACGGCACGTCGCAGATGGCGATGATGTTCATGACAAGCTGGCTGAACCATTTTGGCCGCGTCAAGCAGTTTCCCGTGCATTGCGAGTACATTTCCGGCAGCGAGGTGTTCATCGGGCACAACAGCAAGATCGTGGACGGAATCCGCCGGGGCGGCGTTGTGGTGGCGCGGGTGATGTATGATGTCTGGCATTACGTTTTGATTACCGGATGCGACAGCCGGTATGTCTATCTTTTTGATCCGTATTACCGGTGCAGGCCCTTTAAGGTACCGGGGATTGATATGATTTGGGATAAGCCCCTGAACCGCAACCGGCGTGTGGCGCATGCGCTTTTGAACGATACGGGGAAGGGCGTATACGCTTTTGGAGATCCCAAGGTACGCGAAGCCGTCGTGGTTTTCAATCTGGATAAGACGAAACCAGTAAAAAACGAAGCGTTTCCGGAATAAAAATCAAGCGCACCGCTCATTTGAAGCGGTGCGCCTTTTCGATGTTTGCGAGAGATGCCGGACGGAGGGCAGCCGTAAGCGATATGGGCTGATGCATCACAGCAGCTCCTCCATTTCCGTGACATGCTTGCGGATTTTTTCAAAGCTCTCCTGGCTGATGACGTGCTCGATGCGGCAGGCGTCCTCCACGGCGATTTCCCGCGGCACGCCGAGATACACGAGCCAATCGGAGAGGAGCTGATGGCGCTCATACATGCGGGCGGCGATCTCCATGCCGCTTTCGGTGAGCGTGATAAAGCCGTCCGTATCGACAGCGATAAAGTGGTTTTCACGCAGCTTTTTCATGGCGACGCTGACGCTGGGCTTTGTAAAGTTCAGCTCAGTCGCAATATCTATGGAGCGCACATGCGCATTTTTTTCGGACAGGATCAAAATGGTTTCCAGATAGTTTTCAGCAGATTCCTGAATTTTCAAAATAAGCGCCTCCTCTATGAGCGACATATAATTTAAAAAATTATACCATATGAAGAGACACTTTTCAAATTGTTTTTGGAAGAATGGCAAAAGAAGTGGATTTCTGAATGGAAATATGATAAACTGACTTCATAGCATGAAAAGAGGGTGCGGGATGGGCAAGTTTGTTATTCGAAAAACGGAAACGGGCGGGGTCGTCTTTCATCTAAAGGCGCGCAACGGGCAGACCGTTGCGGTTTCCCAGCTCTATGCGAGCGTGGAGGCGTGCTATAAGGGGGTTGAAAGCGTCATTCGCCATGCGGAGAAGGCCGTGGAGGAGGACCAGACCGTGCGGTATTTTACGCGGAAGAAGCACCCGAAATTTGAAATTTACAAGGACAGGGCCGGAAAATTCAGGTTCCGGCTTGTCGCCAGAAACGGGCAGAATATCGCGGCGAGCGAGGGATACAGCACGAAAGAGAACTGCCGGAAGGGAATTGAGTCTTTGCGCCGCCAGTGCGCGGAGCTGCCGGAGATCGTCACGCTTAAGGAATAAAACGGTAAAATCATACAATACAAAAGCACAGAACCTGCCGGGGAAACAGGCAGGCCTTGTGCTTTTTCTTATTTCAGGAACGTGGATTACGTCATATTCGGAGGAGCATTACTCAACATCCTGCAGGGCGTCGTAGCCTTCCTCACCCGTGCGGACCTTGACGACATTCTCAACGTCGTATACAAAGATCTTGCCGTCGCCGATATGGCCGGTGTACAGCGCTTTCTTTGCGGTCTCGATGACCGCTCTGACTGGAACCTTGGAAACTACGATCTCGACCTGCACCTTCGGCAGCAGGTTTGCCTCGATGAGCGCGCCGCGGTAATACTCCGGCTTGCCCTTCTGGATGCCGCAGCCGAGCACGTTTGTCACCGTCATACCCGTGATGCCGATGCCCATCAGGGCATTCTTCAGGCCGTCAAAAGCAGCCTGCTTGCAGATGATCTCAATCTTTGTAAATTTGATGTCGGAAGCGACGATCTTCTTCGCCTTTGGTTCTGTGACAAGCTCGACCGGGACGGACTCGCTGACCGGAGCGGTGCCGGTGACCGCCGGAGTCGACTCGTCGGCTGTGTAGCTCGAAAGTGCAGGTGCGAAGTCCGCGTAAGCACTTGCAAGGCCGTGTTCGGGAAGATCCAAACCGGAGATCTCTTCCTCGCGTGTCACACGGAGACCGACCGTCGCACGGATGACATAGAAGACGATGGTGATCGTAACGGCAGTCCAGGCACAGACGGTGAGCACACCGAAAAGCTGCTTGCCGAGGAGCCCAAATCCGCCGCCATAGAAGAGGCCGGTGAGGGAATCGTTGCCGGGGGCGGAGGTCGTTGCGAAGAGGCCGACCGCGACGGTGCCCCAAATGCCGTTGCAGAAGTGGACGGCCACCGCGCCGACCGGGTCGTCAATATGCAGCTTGTAGTCGAGGAACCATACGCCGAACGGGCAGATCAGACCGGCGACAATGCCGATGATCGCGGCGCCGAGGCAATCCGTCACATCGCAGCCCGCCGTGATGGCAACCAGGCCGGCCAGAGAAGCGTTGAGGCACATGGAAACGTCCGGCTTGCCGTATTTGAGCCACGTGAAGATCATGCAGGTGACGGTTGCGACAGCGGGGGCCACCGTTGTTGCCAGGAAAATGGAACCGAGCTGTTCGACGCTCGTCGCGGCGGCGCCGTTGAAGCCGTACCAACCGAACCAGAGAATGAAAACGCCCAGACACCCGATCGGGATGTTATGGCCTGGGAATGCGTTGACCTTTGTGACCTTTCCGGAGGCGTCGCGGTCGAATTTGCCGATGCGGGGCCCGAGAATCTTCGCGCCAATCAGGGCGGAGAGGCCGCCGACCATATGGATCGCGCAGGAGCCGGCAAAGTCGTG
>JAHZCM010000147.1:1484-4830 GCA_019422905.1 Oscillospiraceae bacterium | reverse complement strand
AGGGAGAGGATGGAAAAAGAACATGGCAGTCATACATGATGGCGTCGCATACCGGGCGGCGGACGCGCACACACATATTTACCCCGGGAAAATCGCGGAAAAGGCAACGGAAAATGTCGGCAAATTCTACGACATTCCAATGAGCATGGTAGGGCTGCCGCAGGTGCTTTATGAAAGCGAAACGGCGGTGGGAATAGAGCGTTTTCTGGTCTGCTCTGTGGCGACCAAAATAGAGCAGGTCGATTCGATCAACCGGTTTATTGCGGAGCAATGCGTGAAATATCCGGCTTTTGTCGGGCTTGGCGCATGGCATCAGGATATTGCGGATATTGCGGGCGAGCTGGACCAGATTCAGGCGCTCGGCCTGCGCGGCATCAAGCTGCATCCGGATTTTCAGCGGTTTAATATTGACGACGAGCGGATGATTGCGGTTTATGCGGAATGCACGAGGCGCGGCCTGCCGGTGCTGCTGCACATGGGGGATGAGCGCACGGATTTCTCCTCGCCGCGCCGTCTCGCGAATGTGCTCGAGAAGCTGCCGGATTTTATCTGTATTGCGGCGCATCTCGGCGGCTATCAGAGGTGGGCGGAGGCAAGGGCGCTTCTGCGCGATACAAACGTCTATGTCGATACGAGCAGCTCGCTGTTCCGGCTCAGTGTGCAGGAGGCGCGGGAAAACATCGCGCATTTTGGCATCGATAAAACGATGTTCGGCACAGACTTCCCGATGTGGACGGCAAAGGACGAGCTTGCGCGCTTCTTCGCGCTCGGCTATGGAGAAGCGGAGAACCGAAAGCTGCTGTACGAAAATTTTGCAAGGCTGTTTTCGCTTTCGTAAAATGGCCGTGCAAAACGAATCGGAAAAGTTCCTTCTCGACGGCGGCAAGCGCTGCGATGTTTTGGCGGCGGACGAGAAGCGGAGGATCGTCCGGAAATATGAAAACGGCAGTTTGGATGTTGAACGGGCCGTCTGGAAAAGACATTGAGGAACAGCCTGTCGGGGCCTTTTTCCCCGACAGGCTGTTTTGTGTTTTTTACAAAAAATACTTAAGAAATATTGGAAATTTGCGTCAACCTGTGTTATACTTAAAAAAACTGTGTTTGGAGTTGATTGCATGGATGTAAAGACAATTATATCGCAGATGACGCTGGAAGAAAAAGCCGCGCTCTGCTCCGGCAAGGATTTCTGGAATCTGAAAACACCGGAGCGTCTCGGCATCCCGTCCGTGATGGTTTCAGACGGCCCGTGCGGCATCCGCAAGCAGGCGGAAGCGGCGGACCACCTCGGCCTGAATGCCAGCGTGCCGGCGACAAGCTATCCGACGGGCTCCTGTATGGCGTGCTCCTTCGACCGCGAGCTGTTCCGCGAATCCGGAGTGACGCTCGGCCATGCGTGCCAGGCCGAGCAGCTTTCCGTCCTGCTGGGGCCCGCGGCGAACATCAAGCGCTCCCCGCTTTGCGGCAGAAACTTTGAATATCTCT
This sequence comes from Oscillospiraceae bacterium, assembly GCA_019422905.1. Classification (GTDB taxonomy): domain Bacteria; phylum Bacillota; class Clostridia; order Oscillospirales; family Acutalibacteraceae; genus Hominenteromicrobium. The sequence goes on along the minus strand of JAHZCM010000147.1, from coordinate 3,348 downwards.
CTGAGGACCCGTACCTCACGGGCGAGCTGGCGAAGAATTACATCAACGGCGTGCAGAGCCAGAATATCGGCGTCAGCCTCAAGCACTTTGCCGCCAACAACCAGGAATATCATCGTATGTCCAGCGACAGCGTCGTCGACGAGCGCACGCTGCGCGAGATCTACCTTGCCGGCTTTGAAACGGCTGTGCGCGAGGCGAAGCCGTGGACGGTCATGTGTTCCTACAACCGCGTAAACGGCACGTATGCTTCCGAAAACAGAAAGCTCCTCACCGACATCCTGCGCGGCGAATGGGGCTTTGACGGGTATGTCGTCAGCGACTGGGGCGCCACAACGGCGGACCGCGTCAAGTGCCTGGAGGCCGGTATGGACCTCGAAATGCCCGGCAAGAACGCGGCGAACGATAAGCAGCTCGTGGAAGCCGTCCGCAACGGCACAATGGATGAGAAAGTCCTCGATACGGCTGTGGAGCGAATTCTTACCGTTGTCCTGAAATATCTCGACCACCGCAAGCCGGATACCGTCATCGACTTTGAGGCCGATCATGAGAAGGCCAGACAGATTGCGGCGGAGTCCCTGGTTCTGCTCAAAAACGACGGCATCCTGCCGCTCAGGCGCGGCCAGAAGATCGCCTTTATCGGGAAGTTTGCCGAGACCCCGCGCTTCCAGGGCGGCGGCAGCTCGAACGTCAACGCGTACAAGGTCACAAGCGCTTTGGAGGCGGCCGAAGGCCTGAACATATCCTACGCGCCGGGCTATGACGTCAAGACGGCGGAGCCGGATGAGGCAATGCTCACAGAGGCGGCGGAAACCGCGAAAAATGCGGATGTGGCCGTTGTGTTCGTCGGTATTACGGATGCGATGGAATCCGAGGGCTTTGATCGGAAGTCGCTTTCCATGCCGAAGAACCACGAGGCGCTGGTAGAGGCCGTCACCAAGGTACAGAAAAATACGGTGGTTGTCGTCATGTGCGGCGGCTGCATCACGATGCCGTGGATCAACGATGTGCGCGGTGTGCTGTATGCGTATCTCGGCGGCGAAGCCGTCGGTCCCGCGACGCTGGATCTGCTTTTCGGCGACGTGAACCCATCCGGCAAGCTGGCGGAGACCTTCCCGCTCCGCTTGGAGGATAACCCGTCTTATCTCTATTATCTCGGCGACGAGCAGAATAAGACGGAATACCGCGAAGGCGTGTTTGTCGGATACCGCTACTACGATAAGAAAAACATGGAGGTGCTGTTCCCGTTCGGCTACGGCCTCAGCTATACGACGTTCGAGTACAGCGATCTCACGGTCGATAAATCCGAGATGCTGGATACCGATACGCTGACGGTCTCCGTAAAGGTGAAGAATACCGGAAAAGTGAAGGGCAAGGAGATTGTAGAGCTTTACGTCGGCATGCCGCAGAGCCGGACAATCCGTCCGGATAAGGAGCTCAAGGGCTTTGAGAAGGTCGAGCTGGAGCCGGGTGAGGAGAAAACCGTTTCCTTTACGCTTTCGAAGCGCGCATTCGCCTACTACCGCACCGATATTTCGGATTGGTATGTGGAAAGCGGCGCCTATACAATCATGGCGGCAAAATCGAGCCGCGACGTAGTTTGCAGCACAACGGTGCAGATTACATCCACAACCGTGATTCCGCGCGTTTACACGATGAACTCCACGGTGGAGGAGATCATGGAGAACCCGGTCGGCCGCAGGATTGTCGGTGAGATGATTGCAAAGACCGGTTTGGTGCCCACTGGAGACGGGCAGGAAGGTCCGAACCTTGGCGACGCGTCGGCGCAAATGATGGAGACCATGATGCGCGAAATGCCGCTGCGCAGCCTGCTGGCTTTTGGCGGCGACAGCGTGCCGGAGGGAGT
>JAHZCM010000147.1:1206-1474 GCA_019422905.1 Oscillospiraceae bacterium | reverse complement strand
GTCGGCGAGATGCTGCTCGACCAGCTCAACGCCCGATAAATTTGAAATATGCAATAAGATTTTAATTTATCTGCATGGAAAGGTGCATAAATATGGAGACAATTGTTACCGTGCGTGAGGGACAGCTTGAGGGCTGTCTCTCCGCCGATCAGAAAAGTGTGATATTTAAAGGCGTCCCGTATGCGGAGCCGCCGGTCGGCGCGCTGCGCTGGAAGCGCCCGCAGCCCAAAACGCCGTGGACGGGCGTGCGCCCGGCGAAGGAATTTTC
>JAHZCM010000147.1:0-1136 GCA_019422905.1 Oscillospiraceae bacterium | reverse complement strand
AGGAGGGCTTTTACGCCAAGGAATTTTACACGGATGAGAAGATCGAGCGCAGCGAGGACTGCCAGTATCTGAACATCTGGACGCCGTCGGACGCAAAGCCGGGGGATAAGCTGCCGGTGTTCTTCTGGGTGCACGGCGGTGCGTTCCTGCACGGTTGCGGCGCGGAGAAGGAATTTGACGGCGAGCAGTTTGCAAGAAACGGCGTGATCCTCGTCACGATCAATTATCGCGTCGGCGCGCTCGGCTTTTTTGCCCATCCGGAACTGCAGGCGGAGGATGAAAACGGGCTTTGCGGCAACTACGGCATTTATGACCAGATTGCCGCGCTCAACTGGTGCTGTGAAAACATCGCCGCGTTTGGCGGTGACCCGGACAATATCACAACGGCCGGGCAGTCCGCCGGCTGTATGAGTGTGCAGATCCTGATTTCCTCGCCACTGACAAAGGGAAAGATCAGACGCGCTATCCTGCAGAGCGGTGGCGGCCTGAGAGGCCTGAGCCGCGATTTCTCGATGGATTCGCGCATGGATGCTTCAAAGAGATTGATGGAGGCGCTGGACGCATCCACACTGGAAGAGATGCGCGCAATTCCGGGTGAAAAAGTCGCCGAGATGCAGTACACGATCCAGTCGGCGAGCGGCGGTCTTGCCTGGACGCCTGTCGTGGACGGGGTTCTCCTGACAGCTTCGGTCGACGAGATAGCGCTTTCCGGTGGGGCCCATGATATCGACTATATGATCGGCTCTACGGGCGACGACATCGGTGCTGCTGAACGTCAGCTCGAGAAGAGCGCGGTGCGTTGGGCGGAGAATCAACTGGCGCTTGGCCGCAGGCCGGCATACCTGTATTTCTTTGACCGCAAGCTGCCCGGCGATGACGCCGGTGCGTTCCACTCCTCGGAGCTGTGGTATGAGTTCCACACGCTGGATCGCGCTTGGCGGCCGTGGGAGGAATGTGACTGGGCACTTGAAGCGGCGGTTTCCGGCTACTGGGCGAACTTTGCTAAGACCGGGGATCCGAACGGAGCGGGCCTGCCCGTATGGCACCCGTACACGGCGGAAGCGCCGGTTCAGATGCGCCTTGCAGAGACGATTGAAGAGCAGCCGGCTCTTCAAATAAACGACTGATTTTTCAAA
>JAHZCM010000146.1 GCA_019422905.1 Oscillospiraceae bacterium | reverse complement strand
ACTACCCCCTTGAATCTTGAGGGCTTAGAATTCGCCCGTTTTGGGGTTCGTCAATCTATCTATGAAACTGCCGGAAACTTTTGCACTTCCGACACCGGGAAAAAAGGGTGGAAAACGCAAAAAAGCGGGGCTTCCAACCTGAAAATCAGGCGGAAGCCCCGCTGTGGCGGATTCAGCTGCGGTTTACTGGTCGGACATCTACGGTAAAAACGTTTGCCGGATTTTGCCCCCAAAAGCCCGAAAACCCGCATGAATACTAAGAAAAATTGGGTGACATCTTTTTCGTCACCCAATCATGGCGCGCTTGACTGGACTCGAACCAGCGGCCTACAGAGTCGGAGTCTGTCACTCTATCCAACTGGGCTACAAGCGCATATTCAATTTGATTGGAGATTGCTGCGGCGATGCTCTCTGCGGCGTTCGGTGCGCAGAGTTTCAAAGAACTGCCGGCGTTCTGCCGGCCGCGCGGAACGGTAAAAAGCAAGAAGCTGCCGCTCTTCGGAAGAAAGATCCTGTACAGCCTCGCTGAGATACCGGTCCTTGCGCCGTACAGGCGCTTTCGCCGGCTGACGGGGATCGCCAAAACCGAGCGGATCGGAACCATCCGCATGAAAACCAAGCAAATCATCCATGGAAGTGCCATAGAGATCGGCAAGGCGCATCAAATCAAAAATAACGGGCACGGTTTTTCCGGTTTCGTAATACGTGTAGGTGGAACGCTCAATGCCCAAAATATTGGCTATATGATTTTGTGAATACCCGTTTTCCTTACGGAATTTTCTAAGCCGAGTGCCGAGCAAAAGCTTCGAATCCAACTCCATACTGTTCATCACCGCCCCGTTTCCATACGTTTTACCGGTATGTATAACGCTGCGGACAACGATTCCCACAACGCTCATACATTATAGTATGGAACAGAATGCGCTGCACACTCTAGTGAATAATTGTCACGATTCGACAAGAAACGGCAGAATATGGGATTCTGGATTTCCGGCTTGCTATCCTAGTATATGCCATTCGATTAAAAAAAGTTGTCGAAACCTGCGGTCAAAAAAATTCACAAAAGGCAGGAGCACCGGCATGAACGGCGCTCCTGCCCGAATTCAGCGGCTCAGAAGATTCTTTGTCAGCTCATCGTCTCCTGTCAACGCAGCCAGCAGAAGATTGTAAATGCGCTGGGGATCCCGATGAAAGTTCTTTTTTACGACGCGCGCCTGGTAAAGATCCGGCACATAAACGGTCAGATTCATAAGCTCCATATCGCCGCCGGAAATGTGACAGGTCACATTGTAGCCCTTTTCCGTACGCGCGGTTGTCACAGTATTTTCACGTTCGACCTTTGCGGAGGCCAGCAAGGACATGGCGGCGGAGACGGCCTTGTCCCGCACGGAGAGAGGAAGCAGGACGTCCAGATTTTCGGCGACGCTCTCACCCTGCGGCTCCAGGCGATAAAAGCCCTCGTCATCGCGGCTTATATTGCCGAGCGAGACAAGTGCGGAAAGCGCGTCGTTCGCTTCAAAATAGTTGGCCAGCGATTTTTCCTGCAGGATGCGGATGATATCCTCGCCGGAAAGCGGCGCGCTGACGCTCTTTAAAATATAACAGATCAAAATGCGGATGTCGCTCTTGGAGCGCAGCCCGCCCGGTGCGATGCCCCCTATAAATGCGTCGAATTCCATAATGCAGCAGCTCCTCTCAAATATAACTGATCGATTTCCATTTGCCGCGCGCAAAACGCACGACGAAGAATATTGCACGGCAGAGCCAGTCGATACACATCGAGACCCAAATGCCGAGAACGCCCATATTGAAGTATATCGCGAGAACGTAGCTGAAACCGATGCGGAACAGCCACATGGAGATCAGAGATACAAGCATGGTGTAGCGCACGTCGTTTGCGGCGCGCAGCGCGTTTGGCAGGGCGAAGGCGGGCGGCCAGATCACACAGGCGCAAACGCCGTGCACGACGAAAACCTGCATGGTCAGCGCCGTGGATTCCTCGGAGAGCGCGTAGAAGGAAAGGATGTTTTTGCTGAACAGCAGCATGAAAGCCGTCATAAACCAGATGGCTATATAGGCGATCAGCATCAGCTTTCTCGTGTATTTTTTCACGGCCTCGTAGTCCTTGGCGCCGACGCACTGGCCGACGACCGTGATCATCGCCATGCCGATCGCTGTGCCGGGGATGATCTGCAGGGAAGCGAGGTTGCCGGCTACCGCGTTTGCCGTGATGGAAACGGTGCCGAAGCCCGCGACAATACTGGCGACCAGCACCTTGCCGATCTGGAAGATGCTGTTTTCCAGACCGTTCGGCACGCCGATCTGCATGATACTCTTGATCATCGGCCATTTGATTGTGACTTTGTGCAGAGACTCATAATAAATCGTGCGGTGCCGGTTCAGCAGCAGAGCGGTGATCGCGGCGGCGGCGACGATGCGGGAGACCAGAGAAGCGGTTGCCGCTCCGGCCACGCCCATCTGAAAACCAAAAATCAACAGCGCGTTGCCGCCTACATTGATCGTATTCATGATCAGGGAAATGACCATGGAGGTTTTGGAATCGCCCATGGAGCGGAAAAGGGCCGCGCCGGCATTATAAATGGCCAGAAACGGGTAGGAAACCGCGGAGAGCAGGAAGTAAATCTGCGCGTTCGCCATGACGTCCGGCTCAATCGAACCGAAAATCAGCCGAAGCACGGGGTTGCGGAATACGACCGCAATAACGGTGAGGACAAGCGAAAGCGCAAGAATCGAATAGAAAAGCTGTTTCGCCGCCATACAGGCGTTTTCCCGCTCACCGCGCCCAATATACTGTGCGGAGATGACGGCGCCGCCGGTAGCCAGCGAAGAAAAGATCGTGATCAGCAGGAAGTTGACGGAATCCACAAGGGAAATGCCGGAGACGGCGGCTTCGCCGCAGGAGGAGACCATTACCGTATCGGCAATGCCGATCGTGACGGCGAGCAGTTGTTCAATAATCAGAGGAACAATCAGATTTCGTAAGCTCTTGTTGGAAAACACGTTTTCGCCCCGTTTCTATATGTATACAAAGTAATTTTACTATTTTTACGCATGGTTTGCAACTGTTTTTTCAGGGCGGGAAAGGGGCTGCGAACCGGAGGATTTGAATGAAATTTTAACTTTTTTTTAAAAGTGCATTGCGTAATTTTGAATTTCATGGTAATATAAAACCATATTCTGATAAAATGCGGGAATATGGTATTTTTTCAGAATCTGCTTACAGTTTTAACTTTCATTTCCATACTACTCTGGCGAAAGGGGGTAAAAACATGGGGGAAATCAGTACTGTGCAGGTTGTTCTGATGGGCCTTATCACGGTGTTTGTCGTTCTGGTCTGCCTGATTGTTATCATTAAACTGATGGGCGCGATTGTGGCAAAGGCTGCGCCAGCAAAGCCCGCGGCACCGGCGGCTTCCACAGCGGCTGCGCCGGCACCTGTTCCGACTGCAGCGCCGGCAGGCAACAAGCAGCAGATTGTTGCCGCGATTGCGGTGGCAATTGCCGAAGAGATGGGAACAGATGTCTCGCATATCCGGATCCATTCCATCAAGCGGGTTTGAGGCACGGAAAATTCTCAGGTTTTGAAATTCAACAGATGAGAGGTAATTTTCAATGAAAAAGTATAATGTCAATGTCAACGGCACGGCTTATGAAGTTACAGTAGAAGAAGTCACGGGCGGCGCGGCTCCTGCTCCTGCAGCGGCACCCGCTCCCGCAGCGGCTCCGGCTCCGGCGGCACCGGCAGGCGCGGGCGAGTCCGTTACAAGCCCGATGCCCGGCAATATTCTTTCCGTCAATGTCAACGTCGGCGATACCGTCAGCGAGGGCCAGGTTCTGATGATTCTCGAAGCTATGAAGATGGAGAATGAGATCATGGCGCCGAAGGCCGGCAAGGTCGTCAGTGTTGCTGTTCAGAAGGGCGCAACCGTTGAAAGCGGCACACTCCTCTGCGTCATCGGCTGATTGCCCGAAACGCTGAGAATACTATATAAGGAGTGTAATTTTCATGGAAGCTATTGTAAACTTTCTGAAGAGCACCGGCTTTTCCATGATCGCAGACAACCCGCTTTGTCTGGTCATGATTCTGATTTCCTGTGTTCTTCTGTACCTTGCTATCGTCAAGAAGTTTGAGCCGATGCTTCTCCTGCCGATCGCATTTGGTATGCTTTTGACCAACTTGCCCGGTTCAGGTGTTTATCATGCGGAGCTTTTCGCAGACGGCCATGTGCACTGGGAAATGTTTTCAACCGGTATCACGCTGGCGAACGGTACGACGGAAGCGGTTGGCCTGATCGATATTCTTTATCTGGGCGTTAAGCTCGGCGTTTACCCGTCCTTGATTTTCTTGGGCGTTGGCTGCATGACCGACTTTGGCCCGCTGATTGCGAATCCCAAGAGCCTCCTTCTCGGCGCCGCCGCGCAGCTCGGTATTTTTATCACATATATCGGTGCTACGCTGCTTGGCTTTACGCCTGCCGAGGCCAGTTCTATCGGCATTATCGGCGGTGCAGACGGCCCAACGGCGATTTTCGTCACCTCGAAGCTCGCACCGCATCTCCTTGGCCCGATCGCCGTCGCCGCATATTCCTATATGGCGTTGGTTCCGGTCATTCAGCCGCCGATCATGAAGGCGCTTACGACCAAGAAGGAGCGCGTGATCCAGATGAAGCAGCTCCGCGAGGTTTCCAAGACCGAGAAGATCCTGTTCCCGATTGTCGTTACGATTTTCGTTTCCCTGATGCTGCCGTCTGCGGCTCCGCTGGTCGGCTGCCTGATGCTCGGCAATCTCTTCCGTGAGAGCGGCGTCGTGGAGCGCCT
>JAHZCM010000145.1:3009-4844 GCA_019422905.1 Oscillospiraceae bacterium | reverse complement strand
GCTGCGACGACCACGGACAGCAGCTTGAGGCTGTCCGCCCCCGCATATTGGGGATCGGAATCCGGGAAAAGGACGCCGATATCGCCGAGCGCCGCAGCCCCCAGCAGCGCATCCGAAATCGCGTGGGCCAGTACATCCGCGTCCGAATGCCCCAAAAGCCCCAGCTCATAGGGAATATGCACGCCGCCGATAATCAGCTCGCGGTGCTCCGCCAGAGCATGTACGTCATAGCCATGTCCGATTCTCATTTGAAATTCCTCCCAGCTTTACAAACTCATCTGTGCCGCAAAGGACTCCGCAACCAGCAGGTCCTCCGGCGTCGTAATTTTGATATTCCGGTAATCTCCCGCGGACAGGAACACCGCGCCGCCCGCCGCCTCAACAAGCTGGCAGTCGTCCGTATACTGCTTTCCGCTTTCCCTCGCCCGCATAAGGGCCTGGTCGTACAGCGATTTCCGAAAGACCTGCGGCGTCTGGACGGCCCGCAGCGTCCCGCGTTCCGGCGTCGCCTGCACGAATCCGTCCTCCGATGCGATCTTGACCGTATCCTTTACCGGCACGGCCAGCGTCGCCGCGCCAAAGCGCCGGGCATCCGCGCAGACCCGCTCGATCAGCGCCGGCGTTACAAAGGGCCGGGCGCCGTCATGTATGGCGATGTAATCGGCGTCCGCACAGAGCGCCGCGCCGTTCGCCACGGAATCCTGCCGCTGTGCGCCGCCCTCCGCCAGCCGCACAGGCTTTTGAATGCCGGCTGCGGCCTCGCGCACCGCCCCGAAATCGCACGCGCGCGCCACAACAACGATTTCCGCAATGCAGGCCGCTTTGTCAAATGCCTGCAAGGTGCGCCGCAGCACCGACTCGCCGCCGACCGTCATCAGCAGCTTGGACCGTCCGCCGGCCTGCATGCGCGAAGAGCTTCCCGCCGCCACGATAACCGCGCTGATCTTCATAACCAATTCATTCCTTCCCGATACGGCTTTATGCGCTATCTATTATAACGCCGTTTATCCGCACTCGTCAAGAAACGCGGCAAATCTTACAAATTTCCGGTTATTTTCCGCAAAAACCTCTTTTTCCGAAAAAGGCATTGAATTCCTCATCGGGTCTATGTTAAAATAAATTTGTATGTAAGGAAAAAGTAAAGAAAAAGTTTGATTTAGGTAAAACGATCGTTTTGTAAACGAAGGAGCTGCAAAACTCAATGGACATTTTCTCCGTTATTACACTCTTTGGCGGTCTTGCGTTCTTCTTATACGGCATGCACCTGCTTTCGTCCAGCCTTGAAAAAATGGTGGGCGGCAAGCTGGAGCGCGTGCTTCGTTCCATGACCTCCAACCGTTTTAAAAGCCTTCTGCTCGGCATAGTCATTACCATTGCGATCCAATCCTCCTCTGCCATGACCGTCATGCTCGTAGGCCTTGTAAACTCCGGCATCATGGAGCTTGGCCAGTCCGTCGGCGTGATCATGGGCTCCAACATCGGTACAACCGTCACCGCATGGATTCTGAGCCTGTCCGGCATAACGAGCGACAACGTCTTTGTCCAGCTTTTGAAGCCCGAAAACTTCTCCCCCGTCATCGCGCTGATCGGCATCATCCTCATCATGTTCTGCAAGAGCAGCAAAAAGAAGGATGTCGGCTCCGTATGTATTGGCTTTTCCCTTTTGATGACGGGTATGACGCTGATGAGCGACGCGGTTGAACCGCTGGCCGATCTTCCGCAGTTCAAGGATATCCTGATGATGCTCAACAACCCGATCGTCGCGATTCTGGTCGGCGCGCTGATTACGGCGCTCATTCAGAGCTCCGCAGCCTCTCTCGGCATCCTGCAGTCGC
>JAHZCM010000145.1:0-2999 GCA_019422905.1 Oscillospiraceae bacterium | reverse complement strand
AGCATCTCCTTCAGCATGGCCCTGCCTGTCATCATGGGACAGAATATCGGCACCTGCATCACGGCGCTGCTCTCCTCGATCGGCACCTCGAAAAACGCGAAGCGCGTTACGGCGGTACATATCTATTTCAATGTGCTCGGTGCGATCATCTGCCTGTCCGGCTTTTATATCGCGGACAGCATCTGCCATTTCGCTTTTACCGACCAGCCGATTTCTTCGTTTATGATCGCGGTTGTGCATTCCGCCTTCAATCTGATCACAACGGTCATCCTTCTGCCGTTCAGCCGCTATCTTGAAAAGCTCGCCGTTCTGACGGTTCGCGACAAGCGCGTAAAACCCGCAAAGCAGGATCCGCACAGCGTGCTTCTGGACGAGCGCCTGCTGCTTTCTCCCTCCTTCGCCATTGCGGAATGCCGGAATGCCACTGGCAAAATGGCGGAGCTTTCCCGCGATACGCTGCTCGATGTCATCGGCCTGCTTTCGCATTTCGATGAAGAAATTGCCGGGCGGATTGAGAAAAATGAGGATATCGTGGACCAGTATGAGGATAAGCTCGGCTCCTATCTGGTAAAAATTTCGAGCAAGAACCTCTCCAGTGCGGACAGCAACGATGTTTCCCAGCTTCTGCACACCATCGGCGATTTTGAGCGCATCAGCGACCACGCCGTAAACCTTCTGCGCGTTGCGCGGGAAATCCACGACAAGGGCCTGCAGTTCTCCGAAAAGGCGCAGCAGGAGCTGGAAATTTTCACAAACGCCGTCATTGAAATTTTAAATATCACGACGGACGCGTTTCTGGAAAACAATTTACAGCTCGCTTATGAGGTGGAACCGCTCGAGCAGGTCATCGACAGCCTGAAGGTTGAGCTGAAAAACCGGCACATCCGCCGTTTGCAGGAGGGTAAATGCACGATCGAGCTGGGCTTTGTGCTCTCCGATATTCTGAACAACTACGAGCGCATTTCCGACCACTGCTCGAACATCGCGGTCTGCATGATTCAGATCAAGGATTCCTCCATGGATACGCATGATTATCTGAATGAGATCAAAAGCTCCGGCGAACCGCGTTACACCGGCTATTACAAGCGCTTCGCAAAGAAATACACCCTGCCGAAAACCTCTGCGCAGCTTGCGGAAGAGGAAGCGCTCTCTTTCTCCTGATTGTTTCATTTCAAATACCGGAATTTATGCCCCGTTTTGGTTTTTCCGACAAAACGGGGCATTTCATTTTATTGGAAAAACCATCCCGCCTGTGCTGTAAGGAGGCTGCGTCCTTGACTTAAACTGCCCCGGCACCACGACCGCCGGGCAAGCGTGTCTACAAGCAATTTCTGCGGCCCGCAGTTTACCGGCAGGTGGAGAGCCGGAATGGCACCGGGAAATGGCGGAAATCATCCACAGTGATAGAAGAAATGCTCTGACAGACAAATGAACCCGCAGAACAGCCGCCGAATGGCCCGCTCTGCGGGTTTCTCCCTGTCCTTTACTTTTTATGCTCGTACTTCCGCTTTGTCGCCATGCCACCGCGGATATGGCGCTGCGCCTTGTTCACGGCCAATACGTCCCTTACTTCTTTGTACAATCCCAAATTGACATGGCGCAGGCGCTCCGCAACATCCTTATGTACGGTCGATTTGCTCACGCCAACCTGCTTCGCGGCACGGCGCACAGTCGCCTTATTTTGCACGATATATTCCCCAAGCATGGCAGCTCTGTCGTCGACACTTTGCTTCATCGTCACACACCCTCATCTTCGTTGTGTTTCATTTCTATGCAAAGTGCGGCGTATTCATGCTTCAAAAAAGCCCGGAAAAGCCTTTCGGCCTCCGGACTTTTTCTTTATCCGCCAAGCCTCAGGCTCCGCAGATATTGATAACTGATTTCGGCGCATACAAATGCGTCTTTCTGCCATCGCTCCTGCTCGGCAAAGATCCACTTCACGCCCGCTTCACCGCATTTTTCAGCGATCGGGCGCCAATCGTGGCTTCCCTCTCCCAGCGGCATCAGCCGCGTTTGGCCGTCCGCTGCCGGGATACTATCCTTGAAGTGTACGAGGTCGACGCGTCCCGCATATTTTTTCAGGACCTCGGCGTAATCGACGCCGCTGCCAAAGCAGCTATGCACGCAGAAGGTCAACTGCATATCCGGCGGCATCCATGCCAGCAGGCGTTCATAAACCGGCACGCCCTCCATCAGACGAAAATCCGGACCAATGGGGTGAAAGGCGAAAATCAACCCTACGCCGGTAACCAGCTCATGAATTTTCCACAGGCGCTCGACAAACCTTGCAAGCGCATCCGGCGTATCCGCCTCTTTCGGCAGCAGCGCAAAGGTCAGATACCGGCTGCCGCAGGTCAATGCGCGCTCAACTGCACGCTGCGGGTTATCGCCGAAGCCCATGGGAAAATCCTCCTGCGTCGCCACGCAGTCCAAGCCGGTTTCGCGCAGCGCCCCGGCAATCTCTTTGTCGGGAATTTCCATGGGTGCCCCCTGAAGCTGAACAGATGTATACCCGATCTCCGCAATTTTTTCCAGCGCATGCCGGAGCGAATCTCCCGTCTGAAGATACGGCGCAACGCTGGATAGCTGGTATCCTGCCTGAATCATGGTCCATCAACCTTTCTGTCCATCTGCTTTTTACATTCAGTATAGCAAAGCCGCGCTGCAATTTCAACGCTATTTCTTACACATAAAAACCCCGCCCACGGCAAATTGCCGTGGGCGGGGCCATACTTATTTTACGGATTTTAAACGGGAAGCCGGATTACTCCGCCATCTTAGAGAGCTTCTCGTACTTCTCCTCCGCATACTTCTCGGCCTTCTCGAAGAGGTCCTTCGCTCTCTCCGGGAACGCACGGGTCAGGCTGTTGTAACGAACCTCACCCATGATGAAGTCACGGTAGGATGCGCTCGGCGCCTTGCTGTCGAGCTGGAACGGATTCTCGCCGTTGTCAGCGCGGCGCGGATCGAAGCGGAAGTTATGCCAGTAACCGGCTGCA
>JAHZCM010000144.1:2569-4879 GCA_019422905.1 Oscillospiraceae bacterium | reverse complement strand
GGAGGTCGGGCGTGAGAATTCACTCTTTATCCATGTCACGCTGGTGCCGTATCTCAAAAGCTCCGGCGAGCACAAGTCGAAGCCGACGCAACACTCGGTCAAGGAAATGCAGGGCATGGGCATTTCGCCGGACATCATCGTGATGCGCTGCGACGAGCCGATTGACAAGAGCCTCGTCCACAAGATCTCGCTGTTCTGCAATGTGAAGCCGGACTGCGTGATTGAGAACATGACGATCCCGGTGCTCTATGAAGCGCCGATCATGCTGGAGAAGAACAACTTTTCCGATATTGTCTGCCGCGAGCTGAACCTGAAAACCGCCCCGCCGGATATGTCCGGCTGGGCGCGCATGGTGGAAAAAATCCGCGGCAGAAAAAAGACCGTGACCATCGGCCTCGTCGGCAAGTACGTCAAGCTGCACGACGCATACCTCTCCGTGGCCGAGGCGCTCAGCCACGCGGGCTATGAGCACAGCGCAAAGGTGGAAATCAACTGGATCGATTCCGAGCAGATCAGCGAAGAAAACGCCGCCGAGATGCTCAAAGGCTGCGATGGTATTCTGGTGCCGGGCGGCTTCGGCAACCGCGGCATTGAGGGCATGATCGCCGCGGCGAAGTATGCCAGAGAAAACAATGTGCCGTATCTTGGCATCTGTCTCGGCATGCAGATCGCCGTCATCGAATATGCCCGCCACGTATGCGGTATCGCGGATGCGAATTCCGGCGAGTTCGATGAATTCGGCCTCAATAAGGTCATTGATTTCATGCCGGACCAGTCCAGCACGGTCAACATGGGCGGCACGCTCCGCCTCGGCAGCTATCCGTGCGAGATCGCCGAGGGTTCTCAGATGGCGCGCTGCTACGGCACGGCCCACATCGACGAGCGTCACCGCCACCGCTATGAATTCAACAACGATTACCGCGAGACGCTGACCGGCGCCGGCCTGCGGGTGAGCGGCACGTCGCCGGACGGCAGGATCGTCGAGACGGTAGAGGTGCCGGAAAACGATTTCTTCATCGGCGTGCAGTTCCATCCGGAATTCAAATCCCGCCCGAACAAGGCGCATCCGCTGTTTCTAGGCTTTGTCGGCGCATCGCTTGCCCGGCGCGAGAATAAAAATGCCTGAGGCGTGCTTCTGCACAGCGCGGAAGGAAAGAGCGTTTTTTGAAACGGACGCCGTTTGACTGCCGGCTACCGGTGCAGGCCGGCCATCCGGCAAACCACAGAGAGATAAAATGCGCACGGCGCAGAAAGGTGAGTGGCCATCAGTATGAGAATCAATGAAAATTACGCGAACCTGCAGGAAAGCTACCTGTTTTTGACGATTGCCAGAAAGGTAGCGGCCTACACGGAGGCGCACCCGGAAAACCAGATCATCCGCATGGGCATCGGCGACGTGACCCAGCCGCTCGTTCCGACGGTTATCGACGCCATGCATAAGGCGACCGAGGAGATGGCGCATAAGGAGACGTTTCACGGCTATTCGCCGGATCAGGGCTACGATTTCCTGCGCGAGGCGATTCGGGGCTATTATGCAAAGCGCGGCGTCTCGCTGGAGCTCTCCGAGATCTTCATCGGCGACGGCGCGAAAAGCGACATCGGCAATATCGTCGATATCTTCTCCGACGACAACCGCGTGCTGATTCCGGACCCGGTCTATCCCGTTTATGTGGATACGAACGTCATGTCCGGGCGGAAGGTCTCCTATCTGGACGCCAATGTGCAGAACGGCTTCCTCGGTATGCCGGACGAACACACAAAGGCGGATATCATCTATCTCTGCTCGCCGAACAATCCCACGGGCGCGGTGTATACCAAAGCGCAGCTCAAGGCGTGGGTCGATTACGCGCTCGAAAACGACGCGGTTATTCTGTTTGATGCGGCGTATGAGTCCTTTATCGTAGGCGACGATCTGCCGCACAGCATTTTTGAGATTGAGGGCGCAAAGAGATGTGCGATTGAATTCTGCTCGTTCTCCAAGACGGCCGGCTTTACCGGCGTGCGCTGCGGCTATACCGTAATCGCCGACGAGCTTGTCCGCGGCGGAACGAAGCTCAATACGCTCTGGGCGCGCCGGCAGGCGACGAAGTTCAACGGCGTGAACTACATCACCCAGCGCGCTGCGGCCGCTGTTTTCAGCGAAGAGGGGCAGGAGCAGGTCAAATCCGTCATCGCCTATTACCGTGCAAATGCAAAGCTGATGGTCGATGCGTTCAAGGAAATGGGCATCTGGTTCACGGGCGGCGAAAATTCGCCGTACATTTGGCACAAGGTGCCGGATGGCATGACCTCGTGGGAATTTTTCGATTA
>JAHZCM010000144.1:2203-2559 GCA_019422905.1 Oscillospiraceae bacterium | reverse complement strand
CGGAGGTCGTCGGCACGCCGAGCAGCGGCTTCGGCAAAAACGGCGAGGGCTTTTTCCGCCTGACCGCGTTCGGCACGTATGAAAAAACAGAGGAAGCGATGGAACGCCTCAAAAAGCTGCTGAAATAAGCGAAAAAGGAACTGCCGGACTGGCGCGAAACGCGTTTGCGGCAGTTCTTTTTTTGCTTTTCTCTTGACTTGTACGGACAAGTTGGTATAATGGAAATATAAACCTTGAAGAAAATGGGAGGAACACAGCATGTACAAAAAGGACAAAGTCGCCATGAAGCCGCCGCTCGGCTGGAATAGCTGGGACTGCTACGGCGATGCGGTCAATGAGGAGCAGCTGCTCGGCAA
>JAHZCM010000144.1:0-2193 GCA_019422905.1 Oscillospiraceae bacterium | reverse complement strand
GCAATGCCGCGTATATGGCGGAACATCTGAAATCCCATGGCTGGGAATATGTCGTCTGCGACATTCAGTGGTACGAGCCGGAGGCCGGCAAATATCAGTGGAACTACAACTGCTTTGCGCAGCTATGCATGGATGAAAATGGCCGCCTGATGCCGGCGGTGAACCGTTTCCCGTCCGCCGCAAACGGCGCGGGCTTTAAGCCGATTGCCGATAAAATCCACGCGATGGGCCTTAAATTCGGCATCCACATCATGCGCGGCGTTCCGCGCCTTGCGGTACATAACCGCTTAAAGGTAAAGGGCACGGATATTTCCTGCCATAAAATTGCGCACAACAATTCGATCTGCTCGTGGAACACCGATATGTACGGCATCGATGCGGAAAAAGAGGGCGCGCAGGAGTATTACAACTCCATTTTCGACCTTTACGCATCGTGGGATGTGGATTATGTAAAGGTGGACGATATCTGCAATGTCAAGGCTACGCCGCTGGAGGAGTATTCCGCGCGCCGCGAGATCGAGATGATCCGCAAGGCGATCGACCAGTGCGGACGCGATATGGTGCTCAGCCTTTCGCCCGGCCCGGCGGTGATCAACGAGGCGTGGCATCTGGCAAAGCACGCGAACATGTGGCGGATTACGGACGATTTCTGGGATAACTGGCCTGCTCTGCATGAGATGTTCTGGCGCTGTGAGGTCTGGCAGGCGCATGTAAAGCCGGGCCAGTATCCGGATTGCGACATGCTTCCGCTCGGCCGCATTTCCATCACGGAGGACGGCAAGGGGCACTACACGCACTTCACAAAGCCGGAGCAGATCACGCTGATGTCGCTCTGGGGTATTTTCCGCGCCCCGCTGATCATGGGCGGCGAAATGCGGGACAACGACGCGTTCACGCTCTCCTTGCTGACAAACGATGAGATGCTGAACCTCAACCAGAACGGCGGCGCGCCGCTGCAATTGTTCCGCGACGACAAAAAGGCCGCGTGGCTGAACTATGTGGGCGAAACGCCGTATGTGGCGCTGTTTAATTTACAGGAGAAGGCGGCGGCCGTTTCCATAGATATAGAGGAGCTTGTCGGCCCGGCGGCCTATACCGCCGTGGAGCTTTGGACCGGTGAAAAAGGAGCGGTGCAGGGAGAAATTTCTGCGGAGATCGACCCGCACGGCGCAAAGCTGTATAAGCTGATCGGAGAAAGGACGGAATGATCTATGCTGGAAGCACTCAAAGAGCAGGTCTATCAAGCGAATATGCTGCTGCCCGCCCATAAGCTCATTACCTTTACGTGGGGCAACGTCAGCGGTATCGACCGTGAAAGCGGCATTATGGCGATCAAGCCGAGCGGCGTGGAATACGATGTACTGCGCCCGGAGGATATTGTGCTTGTCGATATCCACACCGGTAAAAAGGTGGAGGGGGAGATGAACCCCTCGTCGGATACGCCGACGCACGCGGAGCTGTATAAGGCGTTCCCGAATATCGGCGGCGTCGTACACACACACAGCCGGTGGGCGACTGTTTTCAGTCAGGCGGGCAGGGGAATCCCCGCGCTCGGTACCACGCACGGCGATTATTTCTACGGCGAGATTCCGTGTACACGGAAAATGACGCCGGAGGAGATCGGCGGCGCCTATGAAAAAGAGACCGGAACAGTGATTGTCGAGACGTTTCAGGGCAAATCCCCGGATGATATTCCGGCGGTGCTCGTTCACAGCCACGGTCCGTTCACATGGGGAACCGACCCGATGAATGCAGTGCACAACGCGGTCGTTCTGGAGGAGCTGGCTTTCATGGCGTGGCACAACCTGATGATGGATCCGGAAATCCCGCCGATGCAGCAGGAGCTGCTCGACAAACATTATCTCAGAAAACACGGCGCAAACGCGTATTACGGACAGAAAAAATAAAAGGATTCGGCCGCCGGAAAATGTTTTCGGCGGCTGCTTTTGTGTTGCATATTGCAGGGCAAGGCCCGCGGTTCTACCGGGGAGAATAAAAAAGACTTGGAAAATAATTGAAGAAAAACAGCAGTAAGTAAAAAATAGTAAGTAAAAATAGTCAGTTAAAAAACAGTACGCAAAAAATAGACTTATTCTCCTGAGGACGCAGGTTTCCGAGAGGAAATACGTGAAAACCGGAGAATCACGGTAAACCTTAAAACCGTCGAATATGGACCGGTTTACCGGTTGCAGA
>JAHZCM010000143.1:3920-4886 GCA_019422905.1 Oscillospiraceae bacterium | reverse complement strand
GTGTGAAACTAAAAATTATGCGATTTTTTTGTTGCTGCACCGATTTTAGCACCGATTGGTGTAAAATTGGTGTATTTGTGTAAAATCCGAGGTTTTCGGAAAATGAAGTACATCTCGTTTTAGTAGAGCTTTGCGCCTGCCGGAATATGGTCATCTACCATCAAAAGATGGAGTTTTTCTTCGCCTTCCTCGTGGTGTACTGCACTAATCAGCATACCGCAGGAGTCAATGCCCATCATCGGTCTCGGCGGAAGATTTGTAATAGCGATACAGGTCTTGCCGACCAGTTCTTCCGGCTCGTAATATGCGTGAATACCGCTTAAAATCGTCCTGTTTTCGCCTGAGCCATCGTCTAAGGTAAACTTCAGAAGCTTCTTTGACTTCGGTACTGCTTCACAAGCAAGCACTTTGACTGCTCTGAAATCAGACTTGGAGAAAGTCTCAAAATCCACGAAATCCTTGAACAACGGCTCGATCTCCACTTTGGAGAAATCTATCTTTTCCGGCTCTATTTTCGGTGCTTCTGACTCGGCTTTATTTACACCAATTTCTTCTTTTACACCATTCAAGGGTTTCATTGTCGGGAAAAGCAGGACATCGCGGATGGCCGGAGAGTTTGTCAGCAGCATGACGAGACGGTCGATACCGTAGCCGATGCCGCCCGTGGGAGGCATACCGATCTCCAACGCATTCATAAAGTCCTCGTCGATGTGGTTCGCCTCCTCATCGCCCTGGCGGATCAGCTCCTCCTGCGCCTCAAAGCGGCTCCGCTGGTCGATCGGGTCGTTCAGCTCGGAATAAGCGTTGCAGAACTCGCGGCCCGTGATGAACAGCTCAAAGCGCTCCACATAATCCGGCGCATCGGGCTTGCGCTTCGTGAGCGGGGAGATTTCGACCGGATGATCCATCACAAAGGTCGGCTGCACGAGATGCTCCTCGACGAACTCCTCAAAGAACAGGTTGAGG
>JAHZCM010000143.1:0-3910 GCA_019422905.1 Oscillospiraceae bacterium | reverse complement strand
GCACGCCCTTCTCATCGGCAACGGCGCGCGCTTCCTCCAGCGTGTGGATCTCCCTGAAATCCACGCCCGAATACTGCTTGACCGCGTCCAGCATCGTGATACGCGCGAACGGCTTCTCCATATCAACCACCGCGTCGCCGTATGGGACTATGGCGCTGCCGCAAACCTCGCGGGCCACATAGCGGAACATGTTCTCCGTCAGATCCATCATGCCGTGGTAGTCCGTGTACGCCTGATACAGCTCCATCAGCGTGAATTCCGGGTTGTGGCGCGTATCAACACCCTCGTTGCGGAATACACGCCCGATCTCATAAACGCGCTCCAGGCCGCCCACAATCAGCCGCTTGAGGTACAGCTCCAGCGAAATACGCAGGTGCACGTCCTCGTCCAGCGCGTTGTAATGCGTGTCAAACGGCCGCGCCGCCGCGCCGCCCGCATTGGCGACGAGCATCGGCGTTTCGACCTCCATAAAACCCTCGCCGTCGAGGAACCGGCGGATGGCGGAAATAATCTTTGAGCGCTTGATGAACGTCTCCTTGACCTCTTCATTCATGACGAGATCCACATAGCGCTGGCGGTACCGCATATCGGTGTTGGTGAGGCCATGGTACTTTTCCGGCAGGACCTGCAGGCTCTTTGAGAGCAGCGTGACGGAAGAGGCCTTCACGGAAATCTCGCCGGTTTTCGTGCGGAACACCTCGCCGTGAATGCCGATGATATCACCGATGTCATATTTTTTGAAATCCTTATAGGAATCCTCTCCGATCATATCGCGGGCCACGTAGGACTGAATGCCGCCCTTCAGATCCTGCACATTGCAGAACGACGCTTTGCCCATGACGCGCTTTGCCATCATACGGCCGGCAATCGTGACTTCCTTGCCCTCAAACGCTTCGAAATCCGCTTTGATATCGGCGCTGTGGTGTGTCACCGGGTATTTTGTGATGGTAAACGGGTCCTTGCCGGCTTCCACCAGCTGTGCGAGCTTTTCGCGGCGGATGCGCAGAATCTCGTTGATTTCCTCCTGCGTCTGCTGCGCAGGTACTTCGGGAACATTCTTCTCTGCCATTTTTGCAATTCCTTTCATTTCCAAATGATTGTAGAAAAAACGGGCGGTCGGATCAGCTCCGCAACCGCCCGGCTTATCGATTAAGACACGGAAAGGATCGTGTAAACCACGATACCGGTGGGTGTTTCCACTTCCACGTTGTCTCCGAGCTTCGCGCCAATCAGCGCCTTGCCGACTGCGGATTCATCGGAGATCTTACCAGCACGCGGATTCGCCTCGTTGGAACCGACAATGCTGAACTCCCGGGTTCCCGCCGCGCCGTTTTCGCGCTTGTAGGAAACGGATATTGTGGAACCGATATGCACCATGTCGGCTTCCTGCTCGCTTTTTTCGATCACCTTTGCATTGTTGAGCATAACCTCGAGGTCTGCGATGCGGGCTTCCAGAATCGCCTGATCGTTTTTCGCTTCATCGTATTCGCTGTTCTCGGAAAGATCGCCAAACGAAAGCGCGACCTTAATTTTCTCCGCCACCTCTTTTCGGCGGACTACCTTAAGATAATCCAGCTCTTTCTCAAGCGCCTCACGGCCCTCTTCGGTGACGTAATATGACTTCTCTGCCATGGGAATAAACCACCTTTATCTGATATTCTGTAAAGAAGATGTAATCTCGCTAATGCTATTTATTATAGTGATTCGGGGGGCAAATGTCAATGTTTTTTCAAAGATAACGCCATTTTTACGGCATAAGCAGTGCATTTTCCTGCATAAGCAGAGGGAGCCTGCCGCAGTAGGCTCCCAGGCCCTTTGTTTTCGGTTTACGCTTCTTTCTCCCGGATCGGAATCAACAAATCAAGCTGGATGAACGCGCGGTCCTTCCCGCTCTTTTCATAGTAGGACTTTGCGTTGAGGTGTTCCTCCATGCACCCGCCCATACCATCGGGCGCGCGCCATTCGATCTCGTACCGGGCGTCGTGCTGCAGCTTTTCCATAAACGTGCCCCACTCGTGGAAATCGCCCATCTTAATCGCATGCGCAGCATAGAGACCGCCCGCAAACTGCTTTTTGACGAGCGGCGCGGGTACCTCCATATCCTCCGGAACCGTCACCCAGAACTCATAGCCGTACGTTTCACCCTCACGCTGAGGACTCGGATTGTTGAAGCCGAACACGCGCAGGCCGGGCATTTTTTCCGCCAGTGCGTTTTCCTGCACGAACCGGTCCAGCCGCGTGCCGGACACGTCCTCCGGGTTCGGCCCTGTGTACTGCGCCGCCGCTACCGCCATCGGCGGCAGGTAAATGTACCGGATATCCATGTTGGCCTCCAACGTTTGCTCCGCTTTTTTTAAATCGTTCATTTTCAGTTCCTCCTTTTCATTGTGCAGGGGGACAAGCTGTTCGACAAGCGCCAGAATCGACGCATCTTCCAGCGGGAGCGGCAGATCGCCGTGCATTGCCCACGAAACACGGTTTGCGAGCACGGTCAGCGCCGTGCGGACGGTCTGCAAGGCATCGGCCTCGCGGTCGATCATCCGGATGTTGCTTTGCAAAACGTCCAGCAGCTTCTTCGCTTCCGGATCTGTGAGAACTTCCGCAATCTCCCGCAGCGGGATACGCAGACGGCGCAGAACCAAAATCTGCGTGATGCGCTGCACAGTTTCTTCCGTATACACGCGGTAGGCGTAGCCGGGCAGCCTTTCGCCCTTGATCAGCCCGACCTGCTCCCAATAGCGCAGCGTGCGCGTGGAAACCGCAAAGCGTGCCGACACCTCGCTGATTGTCATCTGTTCCATTCTCTCCGTTCCTTTCTGTCCCTCCGGGCCATTCGCCGCCTCCGGCAGTCCATCCGTCTCCATCCCCACTTTCAGCCGCACAAAAGCTGCTGCGTTCAAGAAAGCCAAAAAGAGGTTCGGCGTGCCGGTCGTCCCGCTCTGTGCGGCCTGTCTCCACTATAGCGGTTGACGCCGCGTCAAAGTCAAGGAAAAAGCGGAAAAATTTCCGGGAGGATTGTATTTCCAAAAAAAATGTGCTACAATGCACCCGTATTGTATTGTATCTCCTGCGGGAGAATAATAACAAGGAGGAAAATTGAATATGAAAACCAAGTTCAACGTAAAGCAGCTCACCCTGCTGGCCATGCTGGTCGCAATTTTGCTGCTGATGTCGTTCACGCCGCTCGGTTATCTCAACATCGGGCCGCTCGCGATTACGTTCAACGTCATTCCGGTGGCAATCGCCGCTCTGGCTCTCGGACCTGCAGGTGGTCTCATCGCAGGATCTGTTTTCGGGCTGACGAGCTTTCTGCAGTGCCTCGGCATCGGCGGTCTGAGTCCCTTGGGTTCGGTCCTGTTCGGCATCAACCCGTTCTTTTCCATCATTCTGTGCTTTGTGCCCCGCATGCTGGACGGCCTGCTTCTCGGCTTTATCTTCCGCGGCGTCAGCCGCCTGAACCGCGCGCTCGCCTGCTTTGTGACGGGCTTTTGCGCGGCGTTCCTCAACACGGTGTTTTTCATGAGCGCGCTGGTTCTGCTCTTCGGCAGCACGGAATACATGCAGGGCCTGATCAACGGACAGAACATTTTTATTTTCATCTGCACCTTCGTGGGTATCAACGCCGTGTTTGAAATGCTTGCTTCCACGATCATCACCGGTGCGGTCGGCACGGTTTTGTGCAAGGCAAAGCTCGTACCGGAAGCGCCGAAAAAGACAAAAGCGGAGGTATAAGGTGAAAACTTTTTTCCGGGGACCGCTTTCTTTTCCCGCCGGATAACCGGCGGAAAGACCGCCGGCCAGCCCGGTTTCAACACAAAAATAACCGCCCTTTCGGGCATTATAAAGGCATGGTGATTCTATGATTCTCGCGATCGACATTGGAAATACGAATATCGTGCTCGGCTGCTGC
>JAHZCM010000142.1 GCA_019422905.1 Oscillospiraceae bacterium | reverse complement strand
ACCGGACCGCTATCTGATGCTTCCCGGCCAATCTGTGCTGGCTACGACGATGTAATATTTCGCGCTGCCGGGCGACCTGACCGCCTTTGTGGAGGGCCGAAGCTCCCTCGGCCGAATGGGGCTTTTCATTCAGAATGCCGGCTGGGTAGATCCGGGCTTTGAGGGCGAAATTACGCTGGAGCTTTTCAATGCCAACCGCTGCGCCATCGAGCTGCAGGCGGGCCGCCGGGTCGGACAGCTTGTCTTTGCCCAAATGGACAGCCCCGCCGAAAGGCCCTACCGCGGAAAATATCAGGGACAACGCGGCGCGACCGGCTCCCGCGTTTTTCTCGACGGTGAGCTGCGGGCAAAGCCGGAGTACATTCTGGAAACAGAACGGCTCGCCCTGCGCCGAATGACGCAGGCGGACTATCCTGCGCTGTGCAGGATCCTGCAGGATAAGGATGTCATGTACGCTTATGAGCATGCTTTCAGCGACCAAGAGGTACAGGATTGGCTTGACCGCCAATTGCAGCGCTACGCGGATTACGGCTTTGGCCTTTGGCTCGTGGAGCTGAAAAAGACCGGAGAAGTCATCGGCCAGTGCGGCCTGACGATGCAGGAGCTCGGCAGTCCGGAGCGGCAGGCGCTCGAAATCGGCTATCTCTTCCAAAAAGCCTACTGGCACAAGGGCTACGCGACGGAAGCCGCTGCCGCCTGCAAGGAATATGCTTTCCGCGTGCTCAGTGCAGACAGCGTGTGCTCCATCATCCGGGATAACAACATTCCCTCCCAAAACGTCGCAAAGCGCAACGGCATGGTCGAAACCGAACGCTTTACGAAGCATTATTACAACATGGATATGCCGCATATCGTTTTTTCGGCGCGGAACCCCGAAAAGGATCATCCCCAGAAATTGTAGACCAAAATGGTTCCGGCAAGATGGATTGCCAGCCGCCGAATGTGCGATGGCAACCGCCGCTTGCATTCGTATCCCCTATTCTATTTGTTTCCGTTCCAATCGAATAAAATAAAAAAAGTCCCTCACAATATGCAAACCGCAAAATTGTGAGGGGCTTTTTACATTTTCGGCCTTTATGTATTGTAAAGGCCGAAGCTGATTCCAATTGCTTCGTTCACGCGCTGCATGGCGTCGTCGTCGAGCTTGCCCATTTTTTCCTTGAGGCGGTGCTTATCAATCGTTCTGACCTGCTCCAGAAGCACGATCGAGTCCTTCTGCAGGCCGGTGCGCTCCGCATGCAGCGCGATATGCGTCGGCAGGTTCGTCTTATCGCGCTGGCTTGTGATTGCCGCGGCAATCACCGTCGGGCTGAACCGGTTGCCGACATCGTTCTGTACAATCAGAACCGGGCGGACGCCGCCCTGCTCGCTGCCCACCACAGGGCTGAGGTCTGCATAATAAATGTCTCCTCTGCGTACATTCACGGTTTTCACACTCCAAATTGGGACAATACCGCATCACTTTGACCGTGCAAGTGCGCTGGCCGTTTTTCCGCCGGCTGCATAAACCGAATACGGAAAATCCAATCTCCGATTGACGGCTTGGTACAGTGCAGCGAAAGCTATGCAGGCAAACGGGCGGTCAAGGCATATGCCGAAAATCATGCGGTGCTGTCCGTGATCTTTCGATCCTATTCTTGCCCGTTTTTCAGGCGCTTAAACATAAAATTGTCAGCGTCTGTTCCATTTTATTACGGAAACGTGAAATCTGTGAATGGTTCAGCCCTTGTCCTCTATTTCCAGAAAAATTTGCGGCAGCGCTTCGATCAGGTCGGTCGGCAGCATGGCATGCTCCGAAAGCCGCTCTGTGCAGCGGTCGCCTGCGGCACCGTGGATGCACACTGCGGCATAGGCCGCCTCAAAAGGCTTCATACCCTGCGCCGCAAGGGCGGCGACCATGCCGGCAAGCACGTCGCCGCTTCCGCCCTTTGCCATGCCGGCATTCCCCGTGGTATTGATGCGCACCTCACCGTCCGGCGCGGCGGTAATCGTTCCTGCGCCCTTTAAAACCGTGATGACGCGGTATTTTGACGCGAATTCCTTCGCGGCCCGGATGCGGTCCGCCCGGATATCCTCCATGGTTTTCCGGCTCAGACGGGTCATCTCGCCCGGGTGCGGCGTCACAATGACCGGCACGCGCGGCGTCAACAGCTTTTCAGGAGCTTTGGAGAGGATATTCAGCGCATCCGCGTCAAAAATCAGCGGGCAATCCGCCTTTTCCAGCACCGTGTCCACAATGCGCTCCGCATACGGCGCCGTGCCGAGACCGCAGCCTACCAGGCAGGCATCCGCCTTTTTCAGCGCCGCTTCCACGCATGCCGCCAGCGTTTCGTCCGGATCATACAGCGTGAAAACCGCCTCCGGCACCGCAGGCGCAAGAATCGGATACAGCGCATGCGGGATCGCAATATTCAAAAGCCCGACGCCGCTCCGCAGCGCGGCGCGCGCCGCCATGATGCATGCGCCCGCCATGCCGATGCTTCCGCAGAGCATCAGAAGCCGCCCGTAATTTCCCTTATGGCCTTCGGGGTTCCGCTTCGGAAACAGCGGGCACAGGCCTCCGAGCAGAACGGATTCCGTATCATAGGGCAGCATCTGCAAAAATTCTTTCCGGATACCGACCTGCCGCACGACCGTCAGGCCGCTGTAGGCCGCCGCCGGGTACACGACACCAGCAGGCTTCATCGCCGTAAAGGTCACCGTATACTGTGCGCGAAAGCATGCCCCTTCGACCGCGCCGGTATCGCATACGGCGCCGCTGGGCAAATCTACCGAAACGCGCAGCGCTTTGGAAGCATTTGCTCGCGCGACGAGCGGTTCCATGGCCTGGGGCAGCTTTCCGTGAAAGCTGAAGCCGAAGATCGCGTCCACAATCAAATCGGCTTTATCTACATATTTGGCCGCGCTGCGCGCCAGGATAATCTCGATGCCCTTATGCATTTTGTCGTACGCCTGCTTGGCAAGCGCCGAAGAAGGCGCGCCCTGCATCAACACGACCGTTACCTTTGCGCCCGCCTTGGAGAGCAGCCGCGCGATGACAAAGCCGTCCCCGCCGTTGTTGCCTTTCCCGCAGAGGATCACCGCGCTTTTATCCCGCACGCTCAGCTTCTCCTGAATAAAATCCGCGCAGGCCGCGCCCGCATTTTCCATCAGCGTTTCCATGGAAACGCCGGATTCCACCGCGCATTCCTCCAAGCCCCGGATCTCCGCCGCTTTTAAAACCACCATATTCCATTCACCCCGCAAAAAATTTCCTTTTCTTACTTATAGCATACCGAATCCGCTCAAAAATTTCAATAGAAAAGCGCACGGTTCATCGCCGTGCGCTTAAAGAAATTTTAAGAGCGGTTCAGTTTCTTCCGAAGATCTCAAACTTCAGCCTTTTATCCATAAACGGCTTGATCGCGTCGATGCAGCGCTCGTCCGGTGAAAACACGAGGAGCGTGAGGCCGGTCTTGCGGCTTTTTGCGATGACGTACCAGGCATCCTTGCCGTCGTCCGTTTCGCTTGCAAAAATCGTTTTATCCACGCGCTTGCCGCGAAGCTTCTGCTCATTCCCTGCGTATTTTCCCATCTCCTCAATGGACTTCGCATCAAAGGAGGTCAGACGCTTGCGGCTTCTGCGGTTCATGATCTTATCGACCGAAATATCGCCGTTTGTGATGCTGTATTCAAATTCCACGCTGCGGGAAGAAATCACCCAGTACAGTCCGTAAATCACGCCGCACAACACAAGAAACGGAATCATCGGCATAACCGGCGTCAGCATCAGCCCGACAAAAATCAGCACGGCTCCCAGCACAGACGCACCCAAGCAGATCAGGAGATCCTTCGTGCCGATTTTCTTCTTGACCATATATTCTACAAAAATATCCGTCATCATTGCGTTTTACCTTCCCTGTTCTCATCGCTTATTTTTTTAGCTATTATAACACGATTCGCCGGGAAGTTCAACCATCTATTTTGTGAATTTTCTTACCTCTTTCCACGATTCGCTCTCGGAGTCGAAAAAAGCACTTGAAAAACGGCTTTCCGTGTGGTAAAATGACGCTAAACGCAATGAAAAAGAAAAGTACCCCGTAGAGGTTTCGTGGGCAGAGAGGGCGCGCCGCCGGCTGTAAACGCGCCTGCACGGCTTGCGGGGGAAGTTCTCTTTGGAGCGGCAGCGCTGAACGGCCATCGGCCTTGTAGGCGCTGACGGAGCTGCACCGTTACAGGCTTTTGAGGGCGTGTTGGCGCCGAAATTGGGTGGTACCGCGAGCTTTCCGGCTCGCCCCATGTGTAATGGCATGGGGCGGGTCTTTTTATTTTGCGGCACACACCCGATGCAAACGGAAAATTATGGATGAAAGGATATTTCAGATTATGGGCATCAGAGAGAACATCGCCGAGCTGCGCCAGAAATTTGATTCGGAGCTTTCCGCCGTCCGCGACAGTGATGCGGTGGAGAAAATTCGCGTCGCCTACCTCGGCAAAAAGGGCTCCGTCACCGAGCTTTTGAAGGGCCTTAAGGACCTTTCCGGCGCGGAGAAAAAGGAATTCGGCCAAACCATCAACCTCTTAAAGCGCGAGGTAGATGAGAAGATCACCGCGCAAGTGGAAATCATCCGCAAGGCTGAGGAGGACCGCCTCGTCAACAGCGCCGAGCAGTACGACGTGACGCTGCCGGCGGAAACCGCTTACGGCTCTTATCACCCGATCACGCTCGTGCAGCGCGAGCTCGAGGAGATTTTTGCTTCCATGGGCTTTACCGTGGAGGATTACAAGGAGATCGTCACCGATTACGAGTGCTTTGAAGCGCTGAACATCCCGAAGCATCACCCGGCGCGCGATATGCAGGACACCTATTACCTCGACAACGGCCAGCTTTTGAAAACGCATACATCTGCGGCGCAAAACAGCATCATGCGCAAGTACGGCGCGCCGCTGCGGGCGATCTTCCCGGGCCGCTGCTTCCGCAACGAGAGCACCGACGCTTCCCA
>JAHZCM010000141.1:365-5124 GCA_019422905.1 Oscillospiraceae bacterium | reverse complement strand
GCATCTTCTATAATCAGTGCTCCGTACTTGTCTGCTATGGCCTTGATTTCTTCCATCTTTCCAGGAGTACCATACAGATGAGCAACAACAATAAGCCTGACATCCGGATATATCTCAAAAGCCCGCTCTAAGGCTTCCGGACTCATGTTCCATGTGTCATACTCACTATCGATAAAAACAGCTTCTCCATCTTCGTACGCAACGGGGTTAATACTGGCATCAAAAGTGGTATCCGAGCAAAAGACCCGTTTACCCTGCAAAGTTCCCTTATTGGACTTCGCTTGGCCATATAGCTTTTCGCCGGCCAGTTTTGTCGCAAGGTGAAGCGCCGCGGTTCCAGAAGAAAGCCCTACAGCATACCCGACACCAACATAATCCGCTATCTGTCTCTCCACTTCATCGATGTTAGCTCCAACCGTACTCACCCAGTTTGTCCGAATCGCCTCATCGACCCATCTCTGCTCGTCTCCATGCATCGTGGGAGAGGAAAGCCAAACCTTACTTTCAAATGGCCTAATGCCTTCAAATCTCGAATCCGCTAGGAAATTGTTCATCAACATCTACTCCTTTTGCTTGGCACGCTTCCATTTGTGACCTCAAACCGTGATGCTGACCGTATGTCTATATATGAATTTGCAACGCTTTATTAGAATAGAAACACAGTCACGCTTGCCATAACCCCATTCTTGTCTTGAAAAGACTTAGGAACACAGTTTTCTCTTCAACAGTTATTTACGCTTAATTCCGTTTATACGTCGGCACGATCTCTGCTACAAGATCTTTCATATTGTCGACTTCAATTTTATAAGCCTCTTCCAACTGCTTGAGCTGCATCTTAAATTTTTCATCGTCCATCTCAATTGGCTTGCCGATATGGATCATCTTATTTGCGGTGCGCTTAAGGCCCTCTTCCTCCATCAGGAGTTCCTCATACAGCTTCTCGCCGGGACGAAGCCCTGTATAAACAATTGGAATATCGACGTCCGGCTCAAACCCGGACAAGCGAATCAGATCCCTTGCCATGGAATCAATTTTGACCGGCTCACCCATGTCGAGGACAAAGATTTCGCCGCCCTTCGCATAGTAACCCGCCTGAAGAACCAGAGAAACCGCCTCGGGGATCGTCATGAAGAATCGCGTAATATCCGGATGCGTTACCGTGACCGGTCCTCCCTGCGCAATCTGCTTTTCAAAAAGCGGGATCACACTGCCGTTGCTGCCGAGAACATTGCCGAATCGGACCGCAACAAATTCCGTATCGGACTCGCGGTTCATCATCTGCACAACCATTTCGCACAGCCGCTTGGAAGCGCCCATGATGTTCGTCGGGTTGACCGCCTTGTCCGTGGAAATCAGCACGAATTTTTTTACGCCATACTTAACGGCGGCCTGCGCCATTTTATATGTACCGAAAACATTGTTCTTGATCGCTTCATTCGGACTGTCCTCCATGAGCGGGACATGCTTGTGCGCAGCCGCATGGAATACAATTTCCGGCCTGTATTTCCCGAGAACCACGTCCAGACGCGCTGTATTGCGTACAGAGCCAATCAAAACCACCAAATTCAGCTCCGGATGCTTACGCTGAAGCTCCATCTGAATGTCGTAGGCATTATTTTCGTAGATGTCAAAAATCAGAAGCAGCTTTGGATGGCTTTTGGCGATCTGGCGGCACAACTCGCTGCCGATCGACCCGCCGCCTCCGGTAACCATAACCACCTTGCCCGAAACATACGCGCGAACCTCATCGATATTGATCCGAATCGGATCACGGCCCAAAAGATCCTGAATTTCAACCTTTTTCAGCTTGCTGACGCTGACCTCTTCATTCACAAGCTGATACATGCCGGGAATCGTCTGCACTTCACATTTCGCCGCACTGCAGATTTTCAAAATATCCCGCTTGGTCTTTGCATCGCTGCTCGGAATCGCATAAATGATCCGGTCTATCTCATACTTTTTCGCCATTTCCGGAATCGCATTGCGGTTTCCGACGATCGGTACGCCTGCAAGAAGCTTCTTAAATTTCGACGGATTATCGTCGATCAGACATACAACCTTACCGGACAGATACCGGCTATCCGAAAACTCACGAATCAGCATCCGTCCGGCTTCTCCCGCGCCGATCACCATAATCCGTGCGCGATGCTCTTCGTGCCGGTCACGGTCGAATACGTTCCGTACTTTTCGGACAAAACGATAGGAAAGCCGCAACGCTGTTGTGCTTAAAGCGCTCAAAATAAATCCAATAACATAGTAGCTGCGCGGCATCGAGACCTTAAAAATATAGATGCAGGCCAGCCCGATCAAAATCAGGCAACTGTGCGCCAGCACCAGCCGGATTACCTCATTCTCGCCCGCAAAGGTCCAAACGCTGTTGTACAGATTGAAAAGAGCGAAAACAACAACCGTGACCAGACACCATAGAAGTATAGTATCCTGGTAAAATACAAAATACTGCCGGGGTATTGCCCGAACACTCAGCTCAAAACGAAACCACAAGGCCAAAAAATATGAACAAGATACACAGAACGAATCGAGCAGAATAATGATTAACACGCGCACAGCCCACTTCACGCTGAAGCGCGTTTCTCTTTTGCGATCTATGCCCATTCCCTCCCAAGTACGCAAGATGCAGAAAGAACACACATCTCCTGTACAATTCTCACAGATAATTATAACAGCTTCCGTATAAAAAAGCAACAGAAAAAAAGTGGAATCAATCGCATACCGTCACAATGTGCAGATAAGTTTTGCAAATTATAACTTTATGGCAACTCAGGAAATTGTACAATTTCCTGCATAGGTAAACGCAATATAGGTTTTTCCGCGATTGATTTCAATCTCTTTGCCGGACTTATCAAAGAGCTGAATTGGGCTGTATGCATCGGCTTTCGCCCATGTAACAGACTGCGCCGTACCGTTGGAGATATAATATCCGACACTGTCCTCTCCGCCCTGCCAGTCGACGCTCTTATGCCCCAATTCATCCAGCGTGGAAATTTCCGTTGTTAATACAACAACATTTTCGAAAGAAAGCTGCTCGTTCGTCCGGGCGTCCATATGCGGACTGTTCTGATACGTCTTGAGGTATTCTCCGGACTCCGCATCATACATAAACGTGCTGAAATTAGCGCCGAAATCGACACGGACCGTGTTCGCATCCTCTCCTTCCGGAATAACCTCCGCATCCTCCGGAGCAAAGAGGAAAGCCGCCCCCTGCATGTCTTCCTTCAGATCCGTCCGCACGCCGTTGCTTTCAAGCGCCTCGGGCAGCTTCGGTCCATAAAACATTCCCGTGTGCTCCAGCGCGAACCCACTGTTCAGACGATCCTGATCCCGTCCGAGCAGGCCGTAGTGTGCTTCCAGCGCATCAACCCGATCGATGCCCAGCTCGTTCACAACACTGCGGGCAAAGGTTTCATCCATGCCCCAATGCACATAGACCGCATCAAAGCCGGAAGCCAAAATCGGGTAATAGTACCGGCAGCTACGGATGGAGCAGACCTCCGGAACCTGCGTATAATCGCCGTACAGCGCCATCAGGCGCGTGAGGTCGTATTCGACCGGGATTTCAAATATCACGTCCGCTGCAGAGATACCGTACTGCGGCAGCGACGCATCCACATTGTTGATCATAACCGCCACAGGGCGCTTTCCGATCGCTTCATCCGTCAACGTAGGCAAGCCGGTCAGCAGATTCATGTTCGCCGGATTCGGATTTGGCGTGGCCGTTGCCTCCGGTTCCGGTGTAGCTTCCGACGATTCCTCCGCAGCCGATGTCTCCCCCGCCGCAGACGAAGACGGTGCAGAGCTTTCTTCCTCTGCAGACTGACAGGCTGTAAGCATGGTCAGGCTGAGCAGTAATACGCAGCAAAGCGCAAAAAGACTCTTTTTCAAGTGGATCCCTCCATATAATATCTAAAATTATGTTCTTTTTATTATAGACCAATTCTGAGCAAAATGCAATAAAAAATCTCTTCTTCTCACTTTTTTGATAGAAAAAACGCACACAATCGTCAAAACGGACGCTGTGTGCGTTTCATTTTATTCTTCAAACAGATCCTTGAGCTTGCCAAAAAAGCTCTTGCGCTTTTGATAATTCTTCTCATCCGCGTTCTGTTCAAACTCCGCGAGAATCTCGCGCTGCTTCTTGCTCAAATTCTTCGGCACCTCGACCGTCACCTGCACATACTGGTCGCCGCGGCCGCGGCCGTTGAGGCTCTGGATGCCCTTGCCCTTGAGCTTGAACACATCGCCCGGCTGCGTGCCCTCATGAACATGATAGCTGACCTTTCCGTCGAGCGTCGGCACCGTCACATCCGCGCCGAGCGCCGCCTGTGTAAAGGTGATGGGCATGTCACACCAGACATCGTTGCCGCGCCGCTTGAAGATCGCATGTGGGCGCACAGAGACATAAACATGCAGGTCGCCGCTCGGGCCGCCGTTCGAGCCGGCATTGCCCTTACCGCCTACATTCAGGATCTGGTCGTCGTCGATACCCGCCGGAACCGTGATCTCAATCGTTTTCTGCCGGCGAATCTTCCCCTTGCCGTCGCACGTCCTGCAGGGCGTATCGATAATCTTGCCGCGTCCGCCGCAGCGGTCGCATGTGCCGACGGACTGTACCACGCCGAAGGGCGTGCGCTGATTGATGCGTACCTGACCGGAGCCGTTGCAGTTGGGGCAGGTTTTCGGGCTGGTTCCCGCCTGCGCACCGCTGCCGCCGCAATCGGGGCAGCTCTCGATTTGATGATAG
>JAHZCM010000141.1:0-355 GCA_019422905.1 Oscillospiraceae bacterium | reverse complement strand
TACATCCCTTCGCAGCCTCTTCAAACGACACGACGACGCTTGCCTCCACATCCGTGCCGCGCCGGGGCGCATTCGGATTCGAGCGCCTTGCAGATCCGCCGAAGCCGCCGAAAAAGCTGTCGAAAATATCGCTGACGTCAAAGCCGCCAAAGCCACCGCCGCCATACGGGCTGCCGCCGCCTGCACCGCCGCCAAAATTCGGATCCACACCCGCGAAGCCGAACTGGTCATACCGCGCGCGCTTATCTTTATCCGAAAGCACCTCATACGCCTCGTTGACCTCTTTGAATTTCGTCTCCGCCACCTTATCTCCGGGATTCAAATCCGGGTGGTACTCCTTGGCGAGCTTGCGGTA
>JAHZCM010000014.1:21718-27180 GCA_019422905.1 Oscillospiraceae bacterium | reverse complement strand
GGCGCAGATCTTCTGGATGACCTTGCCGCCGGAGCCGATGACCTCGCGGATCTTATCGACCGGAACAATCGTGGAGAGCATCTTCGGCGCATACTTGGAAAGCTCCGGACGCGGCTCGGCGATAACCGGCAGCATCACCTCGTCGAGAATATAGTTTCTCGCCTTGTGCGTCTTTGCGAACGCCTCCTTGATGATTTCCGGCGTAAGGCCCTTGATCTTCAGGTCCATCTGGATCGCGGTAATGCCCTTCTTCGTGCCGGCAACCTTGAAGTCCATGTCGCCGAAGAAGTCCTCCAGGCCCTGGATATCGACCATCGTCATCCAGCGCTCGCCCTCGGTGATCAGGCCGCAGGAAATACCGGCGACCGGCGCCTTGATCGGCACGCCGGCGTCCATCAGCGCCAGTGTGGAACCGCAGATGGAGCCCTGCGAGGTGGAGCCGTTCGACGAAAGCACCTCGGAGACAAGGCGGATCGTATACGGGAACTCTTCAACCGACGGGATGACCGGAACGAGCGCGCGTTCTGCCAGCGCGCCGTGGCCGACCTCGCGTCTGCCCGGGCCTCTCGAAGGCTTCGTCTCGCCGACGGAATAGGAGGGGAAGTTGTAGTGATGGATATAGCGCTTGGATTCCTCGTCGTCGATGCCGTCGAGGAGCTGGTTGTCGCGCGTGGAGCCGAGCGTCGCAACGGTCAGAACCTGCGTCTGGCCTCTTGTGAACATACCGGAGCCGTGTACGCGCGGCAGAATGCCGACCTCCGCCGCAAGCGGGCGGATCTCATCCATGCCTCTGCCGTCGACGCGCTTCTGCTCGTCGAGGAGCCAGCGGCGGACAACGAATTTCTGCGTTTTATACAGGCACTCGTCGATCTTCGCCGCCTGGTCGGGGTAAAGCTCGTCGAAATGCTCGTGAACCTTCTCGTAAACGGGCTTCAGGCGCTCGTCGCGGACGGTCTTGTCGTCCGTATCCAGCGCGGCCTTCACGTCTTCGATGGCGAAGCTCTTGACCGCCTCGAACATCTCCTCGTCCGGCTCATTGGACGGATAGGAGAACTTTTCCTTGCCGATTTCGGCCTGAATGCCCTTGATGAACTCGATGATCTTCTGATTTTCCGCATGGCCCGCCATAATGCCGTCGAACATATCCTCATCGGAAACCTCGTTCGCACCGGCCTCGATCATCGCGATGCGCTCGCTCGTGGATGCGACCGTGACCGCCATCTCGGAAACCTTGCGCTGCTCCGCCGTCGGGTTGATAACGAACTTGCCCTCCACAAGGCCGACGGAAACGCCGCTGATCGGGCCGTTCCACGGGATATCGGAAATGGACAGCGCGACGCTGGTGCCGACAAGCGCGGCAATCTCCGGCGAGCAGTCCGGATCGACGGACATAACGGTGCAGACGATCGAAACGTCGTTGCGCATATCCTTCGGGAACAGCGGGCGGATCGGGCGGTCAATCATGCGGCAGACGAGGATCGCCTTATCGGTCGGGCGGCCCTCACGCTTCAGGAAGGAGCCCGGGATCTTGCCCACGGAGTAGAGCTTCTCCTCGAAGTCGACGGACAACGGGAAGAAGTCGATGCCGTCGCGCGGCTTTGCGGAAGCCGTCGCCGCAACATGGATGGTGGTTTCGCCGTAGCGCACAAGGCATTCGCCGTTTGCAAGCTGCGCCATTTTGCCGGTTTCGATTTTCAGCGGCCGGCCGGCAAACTCCGTCTCAAACACTCTGAAATTTTCAAACATAACCTATTTTCCTCTCTCTCATAAAAGCCGGGATCATGCCGCCGGCAAACCGTTTAACAATAAAACGAACGCGCAGCGCGTGTGCGCTCGTTTCACTGCTAAACAGCCTATCGGCTTCATGACTCAGATATTATAATCGGCTGCGCGGGCCCCGCGCAGCCGAAAACGGACAAAAATTACTTGCGGATACCGAGCTCTGCAATAATCGCTCTGTAACGCTCAATATCAACCTTGGTGAGGTAATTGAGAAGGCTTCTTCTCTGGCCGACCATCTTCAGCAGGCCGCGGCGGGAGTGGTGATCCTTCTTATTGGTTCTGAGGTGCTCGGTGAGATCGTTGATGCGCTTTGTGAGCACCGCGATCTGAACCTCCGGAGAACCGGTGTCGCCCTCATGGCGGGCATACTTCTTGATAATTTCTGTCTTTTCGCTCTTCAGCATTGTGCTTTCCACCTTTATAAATTATTTCCGCGCTCACAGGTCGGGGTTGGTGTTCTCCCTGCGGAACTGCTTCCCAAAGGGTTAGTCCCTGATCCGTGGACGGGCACTGCAACAGTATAGCATAAAAGAACCCGTATTGCAAGCAATTTTTTCGGAATCTGCCGCACGCGCATTCTCCTTGAGCAACGCGCTATACGTGCGCCTTTTCCGGCCCTACCGCATCCCCTCGCGCGCCGGGGAAGCTGTTTTTTTACCAAAACAGGCCTATCGATTATTGACAGATTTCAATTTTCCGTATAGTATAAATACTATAAATTGATTATCTGTACAAGCGCTCCCTGTGAAAGAAAGGAAAATTGTTATAATGAGTAAAATCGCAGTCGTCACCGATACGAACAGCAGCATCACGCAGGAGGAAGCCAAAAAGCTCGGCATTTTTCTCCTGCCCATGCCCTTCATTGTGAACGGCACGGAATACTTCGAGGGGGTCACCTGCACCTATGAGCACTTTTTCGAAATGCTCGCGGCCGGCGACGACGTCTCCACCTCGCAGCCTGCGCCGGAATCCATCACCGGCCTGTGGGACGAAATCCTCAAAACCTACGATTCTGTCATCCACATCCCGATGTCCTCGGCGCTGAGCGGCTCCTGCGGCACTGCGAAGGCGCTCGCCGCCGAGTACAACGGCCGCGTCTGCGTTGTCGATAACAAGCGCATTTCGGTTTCCCGGCGCGAATCCGTGCTGGACGCGCTGGCCCTGATTAAAAGGGGGCTGACCGCTGCGGAGATCTGCGTGCAGCTCGAAGAGACCGCCTACAACTCCAGCATCTACCTCGCTGTCAACACACTGGAGCTGCTGAAAAAAAGCGGACGCGTCACCGCCGCAGGCGCGGCGCTCGCGACATTGCTGGGCCTCAAGCCCGTTTTGCAGATTCAGGGCGAAAAGCTCGACGCTTACGCCAAAGTGCGCGGCATGGCCGCCGCGGAAAAGACGATGCTGAAGGCGGCGGAAAAAGATCTGGCCACCCGCTTTGCGGGGCGCCGCGTACATATTCTCGCGGCGTACTCCGGCGATATCAAGCCGGCACTCGAGTGGCGCAAAACCGTCCGCAAGTATTTTAACGACAGCCGCATTGAGCTTTACAAGCTCCCGATCAGCATTTCCTGCCACGTCGGCGCGGGCGTCAAGGCGATCGCCTGCTGTGAATATTTTGAGTAAATCCGAATGCCGTAAACAGACAGCCGCCGCGCTTCAAACTGCGCTGCGGCTGATTTTTTATTGCTCTTCGGATTTGCCCGCGTCCGGCTTCACATTCAATGCGACCGTAATATCCGGCAGCGTTTTCACATGGAAGGCCGTGCGCCATTCGACGCGCTCTACCGGCTTAAAGTGCAGCGCCGAGCAGGCCGTATGCGCTTTCGGGTTTCCTCCCTCCCGCTTTTTTGCGGTGAAGAAAATCGCCGTCGGCCCATCCGCGCCGCCGATGACGCCGATGCACGCGGCGTCCTGTACCTCGGGAAACGCCGGATTTGCCGGTGCCTCCGTCAAAACGGGTCTGTCACTTTCCGCGCAGTCGCGGACGGAAAGCTCGTGGTCCGGCAGCTCCGGGGAAAGCGTGTAGGCAAGCGCCGTATAGTGCTGCGGAAAGCTGCGGCCGTCTCCAAACGGGCGGTCTTTCCAGTCCGCCTTCTGCGGCTCCGCTTCCTGCACGGTCAGCGTATGCTTTTCCTCTGTAAGCGGATGCGTGAGCGAAACGCGCTGCGCGCCGGGCGTCTCAAAGTGCGGGCCGGCCACAAAAACCGGCTCCTGCCGGAGCGTGAGCTTCAGAGTGCGGAGCGTGGGCTTTGTCTTCCATGGGAACACCGCCCGGTGGAACACCCAGCCCAGCGAAGCGTCCAGTCCATAGTGGCGGAGCGCCGCTTCCGCCTCCGCATCAGGCTGCGCGTCCCCCGGCCGGCAGACCTCCGGGATCCAGCAGACCTGCGCCGCGCTCTTACAGACGAGCGTGCGCCCGTTCAGCTCTGCCTCCGCCCGGAAACGCACGCCGAGCGGGTTCTCCGCCTCCATGCGCTCGTATTCCTCCGCCGTGCGCGCGCTTCCCTTTTCGAGCTCCGGCCGCCATTTGTCCAAATATCTCTGAACCTCTTCCGGCCGCACCTCTATGCAAAAATCGACGACCAGACCCTTCGCGCAAGCGTAAACCGACGGCACACGCCACGTGCCGCCCCACGAAAACGACTTTTCCACCGGGATTTCGCGCCCGGCGCGTTCCCCCTTCGCACGTGCCCAAAAGCCGCTGAAATACACCCTCCACGCAGAATTTTTCAGCGCGGCGTCCTCCGCTTTCCGCACCTTTCCACTTTTGCTCCGGTACGCGTTGAAAATCTCCCGCGCCTGCACCTCGTTGCGTTTGATTTCCTCCTTCAGCGCGTCAAGGCCCGAAAACTTTTTCTCATCGCGGATAAAGCCCAGAAGCTCCAGCCGGAGCGTCCTGCCATAGAGATCGCCGGAGAATCCCGGTATCCACGTCTCGGAAAGCGCGCGGTCGGAGCCGACGGTCGGCTTCACGCCGACGTTCGTCACGCCGTGGAAAACCTTTCCGTTGATATGCACCGCCGAAGCGTACACGCCGAAGCGCGGCAGAATAAACTGCGCCGGGAAATGCTGGTTGATCGTGGGCGTGCCGATCTTATGGCCGATATGGTTGCCGTGCACCACCTCAAAGCAGAAGCCGAAGGGCCTGCCCAGCATGGCGGCGGCGTCCTCCATCTCGCCCCGCTCAATGGCGCTGCGGATACGCGTGGCGCTGACCGTTTCGCCCTGATAGCAGACCATATCCACCACATGCAGCTCGGCGCCGCGCTGCGCGCAGGACCGGGCCAGCATCGCCGTGTCGCCCGCCGCAAACTTTCCGAAGCGGAAGTCTGCGCCGCAAAAGAGCGCCTGCGCATGCAGGCCAAAGCGCAGCAGGTTCAGAAAGCGCTCGGCAGGCCACGCCGCCACGTCGGCAAAATCCGGCATGACGACGTATTTCACGCCCCACGCTTCAAAGATCCGCAGGCGCTCGTCCTCGGTTGTGAGATAACGGCACCGCCCCGCCAGATGCTCGGCGGGGTTGTCCCGGAACGTGAAGACGACCGGCGTGCAGCCGCTTTCCACCGCCGCGCGAATTACCGCCCGATGGCCGATATGCAGCCCGTCAAAGGCGCCGAGCGCCACCGCGGTCCTTGTACTGCCGATTACTTTTCCGATTTCTTCCGTATTTCGGATTACTT
>JAHZCM010000014.1:0-21708 GCA_019422905.1 Oscillospiraceae bacterium | reverse complement strand
AAAATGATTTGACGTAGTACAGCGCGCCCTCCCTGAGCTGCGCAAGCCCCAGAAACCGCCCTTCGCAGCAGACGCGCACCTGCGCGCCCTCCGGCATCGCAGGGCGCGGCGCACGGCAGCGGGCAAAATCCAGCGCGCCGCCGTTTAAATACCGCTTTCCCTGCGCCGGCGTGACCCACACGGCGGGCAGCGTGGAAAACAGCTTGTCCACCGGGCGCAGGACGCCGGTAAAATCGCCGGTTTCCTTCATCGCCCTGAGCGCGTCGAGCGAGACCGCGTCCGCGAGCGTGAAGCCGCAGGCCGCCGTGCGCCGGAGCGCCGTCATCACGCCGCCCGTGGAGAGCGCAGCGGCAATATCCTCGATGAGCGTGCGGATATACGTGCCCTTCGAGCACGTGACCGCGAGCCTGCCCGCACGCTTTTCTTCATCGTATTCCAGCACGCGCAGCGCCGCGACATGCACCGGACGCGGCGCCCGGTCGATCTCAATGCCCTGCCGCGCGAGCTTATAGAGGCGCTGCCCGTTGACCGATACCGCCGAATACATCGGCGGCACCTGCAGGATGTCGCTCGTAAAGCGCGGAAGCACCGCCTCAAGCGCCTCTGCCGTCACCGGCGTTTCGTCCGTTTTCAGCACCGCTCCGGTCGCGTCTCCCGTGTCGCGCGTTTCGCCGAAGCGGAACGCCGCCTCATAAGACTTATCCGTATCGGGCAAAAGCGAAACCGCCTTCGTCGCGCGGCCCAGAAGCAGCGGCAAAACGCCGGTCGCCATCGGGTCCAGCGTGCCGGTGTGCCCGATGCGCCTCTCGCGCGTCAGGCCGCGCACCACCGCCACCGCGTCGAACGAGGTGAAATCCTGCGGCTTATCCAAAACTATAATTCCATCCATTTTTATCTCCGACAGACGGTACCGGGGCGCCGCCCCTCGACCCTACCGCCTTTTAAAAAGACAGGCGAAAACTTTTAATTCTTGTATAAGGGTTGATTTCGGGAAGTGTCCCGCATACACGTCTGCTAAGTCAATTTCCCGCACCGGCGAAGTGAGGGAACCGAGCGCATACAATACTTGCGTATTCTGTTCCACGACCCCGCTGCTGTGCGACCGCAGAAACTGTGCAGTGCACAGTTTCCCAAGAATAGTGCTGCGCGCCAAAGGGGATAAAACGCTGGTTTTTCGCGTAGCGAAAATGTCCTCAAGACAAAGCGTTTTATCCAGTCGTTTGCCGCGAAGTATTCGCGCCAAACGACTTACCAGCCCGCTTCCTCTACAAACTTATAGAAATCCTTCTCCGCGTCCTTGTCCTCGGCGCGGATCGTGCCGACCGTCTCTGTGTAGATGATAAACTCTTCCTCGCCGTCCAGGCCGAAAAGCGCGTCGCAGAAGCTCTGCTCATACGCGCCGATGCCGCAGGTTCCGATATTCGTCGCGGCGCAGGCCAGATACAGGTTCTCGCCGACATGGCCCATATCGACCAGAGAGCCGCGGTGGCTGAAAATACCGTAGCGCCACTCGGTGCGGTACGGCACGAACGACCAGTAAAACACGACGCTGGATTTTTTCGCCCAGCGCTGATCGCAGAGCGATTCGTTCAGCACGTCCTCTATATTTTCCACCGGGCCGAGGTATTCGATCTGGTTGGTCATCGGCAGGTAGTGGTATTTGCCGGGCTGCAGGCCCTCCACCTTGCGGACAAGCAGGTAGGTTTCAAACGGATGGCGCGCGCCGCCGCACGGCACCGTGCGCAGCGTGGCGTATTTCCTGCCGCGGATTCCCTTGATGCCCTGCGTCGCCCACAGGAGGAACGAAAGCTCCAAGAGCTTCAGCGGCTCGTCCGTATACACACGGGAGGAACAGCGGTTGAAAATCACGTTCAGCAGGTTCTTCTCCAAACCCAGCGGCTTAAAGTCCATCGGCAGATCGATACGGATATCGCTCATCGGCGCCTTGACAAGCGGCGGCTGCGGCAGCATCTTCTGCTGGTCCGATTTATAGCCCTCCGGCTCGTCGCTCGCATCCTGCTTCAAAAACGCGCGCCCGCGCATCGTGATTTCCCGAATCTCCTCCGGCGTCAATTCTCTCATGTAAAAAACTCCTCTCGTTTTATAGCTTCTCCAGCGCCTCGCCGCACGCCGCGACGACGCGCGCCTTGACCTCTTCAAGCGGCGCGTGGATCGTGCAGCCCGCCGCGCCCTTATGCCCGCCGCCGCCAAACCGCGCGCACACCTCCGCGGCGTTCATCGGCTCCGTGGCGCGCATCGAAACTTTGTATTCATCCCTCCCGCGTTCGCGGATGGTCAGGCCGAACAGGACGCCCTCTACCTGCCGCACAAGGGACGAAACGCCGTCGAGGTCGTCCTCCTGCGCGCCCGTTTCCTCGATCAGCGCCTGCGTCAGGCAGAGCACCGCGCACCGTCCGCCGCAGAAAAACTCCATATCGCTGTACACGCGCTTTAAGAGCGCAATCGCCGCGCGACTCTTCGTATCGAACATCACGCGGTTAATCTCCGCCGCGCGCGCGCCGCATTCTATCAGGTCGGCGGCGATGCGGTACGTCTCCGGCGTGGCGTTCGGATAACGAAAGCAGCCGGTATCCGTCGAGATGCCCGTATACAGGCAATCCGCAATTTCCGGCGTGATTTCGGCGCCGAGCTTCGGCATCAGCCTCCATATAATCTGGCAGGCCGCGCCCGCCGACGCATCCACATACGTTTCCTTTGCAAAGGGCCGGTGCGTCGCATGGTGGTCGATCGCAAGATCGGCGCGCTCGCCGAGGCGCTCCAGCGCGCCCAAAAGGCTTTTGTCCGCCACGTCCACGGTGACAATCCGCTCCGGCTCAAATTCGCCGTACGCAATGCCGTCAAACAGGTACGCGAACTTCGGGGAAACCTCGTCCGCGCACCGGAACCGCACCGACTTTCCGAGCGAAATCAGCGCGCGGCTCAAAGCCGAAGCGCAGCCCAGCGTATCGCCGTCCGGCGAGCGGTGGCTCAAAATCAGAATTTTATCCCAGCCGCGGAGCAGCTCCGCGGCCCGCTGCAGATCTGCCATAAAATCACTCCTTCTCTTCTGTAAGCGCCTGATAGAGCCTCATCAGCTCGGCAACGCAGGCGCTCTCGGTCATACCTTTGACAGAAAAGCCGTAGGCCTGCATCACGGCGCGGTCGTTATTCTGGTGGGCGCGGCGCAGCTCAGGCGGCATGGTCAGCTCGTCGTACAAATCGGCAAGGCTTGCATCCGGATAGAGTGCCCGCGCGTTCAGAATTGCCTGCGCAGTCTGCTCAATTTTGGCTTTCTGCGCCTCGTCAGGCGCAGGCCAAGGGAAGTTGTTGTAAACTACTGTATTGGAATACCGATAATCGCTTTTGAGACGGCCGCACACCGCACGCATCCACGCCATATGAACGTTAGAAGTCAGTACGCCGAAATGATACAGTGTTGCATTAGGCACAATTTTTACTAAGTTACTACAAAGAGTATCTGGGTTCATAAATCCCATCGGCACATAGCGCCGACGTTCCGAAGAAACTTCAGGAACAACAACGTATGTACCTTTCGAAATATTAGTAAATGCAAATTCTCTCGGAGTATCAGCCAGTCGGCGCGTAACATCCCGACTACTCTCCAATCGGCTTTGTCGAACTGCTT
The DNA here is from genome assembly GCA_019422905.1 of Oscillospiraceae bacterium. Taxonomy (GTDB): domain Bacteria; phylum Bacillota; class Clostridia; order Oscillospirales; family Acutalibacteraceae; genus Hominenteromicrobium. The sequence continues at coordinate 18,062 of JAHZCM010000014.1, read as the reverse complement.
CGATCCGCTTGCAACATTCAGGAAGTTTTCTCAGCTCCGTCGGAGTACACTCTCTTAAATATAAGAAATAACGAGGGATTCTATTTATAAACTCTTTTGACCCCATCCAAGGTCTAAAAAATTTTTGCGCTTCAGGTTCTTTAGTTACGAATTCCTTCATTTCCTCTTTGGTGAAAGAATAGTGACCACCATCAATCGGTTGATTTCCCAAACTCATTAAAGGGACATCGCAAAGCGGCTTGCTCCGGCTGTCCACAAAAACATTCGGCGCGTCAAGCAGATACCCGTTGATATTCTCCGCGATAGCCGGGCGGCTATCCGTATAAATCGTTTTCGGACTGCTGTTCGCCGCCGTGCTGAATCCGACAATGACACAATGGACATGGGCTTTCGCGTTGGCCTCGCTGTCCCAGCGGAATGTGCGGTGGGCAAAATCGAAATGGACGCCCTGCGCAAAGAGCGGCTTCCACAGGTTCGCCACCGCTTCACCCTGCGTCACGGAGTTGGTGGATACCAGCGCCGCACGGATAGAAGTGCCGTTCATCATATCTGCGGCTTTCTTGTACCAGCAGGAAACATAGTCCAGATTTCCGGCGTTTTTCCACCTTGCCCCGAAAACAGAAATCAGGTCGTCCTTCTGCTCTGCAGACATCAGCCTCGCGCCAACAAACGGCGGATTGCCCATGATATAGCTCAGCTTCTGCTTTGGCACGACGCTTTCCCAGTCCAGCCGCAGGGCGTTGCCCTCCACGATATAGGCGTTTGTTTTCAGCGGCAGGAAGTCCAGAGACATATGCACCACGGCCTCGGTCTCCTTCATCATCTGGCTTTCTGCAATCCAGAGCGCCGTTTTCGCCACCGTCACGGCAAAGTCATTGATCTCTATACCGTAAAACTGGCCGATAGAAACCCGGATCGGGTTCCAGCCCTCCGCGCCAAAGACAATCTGCCCGTGCTGCAAGGCGGAAAGCGCCTCGTTTTCCAGCCGGCGCAGGGAAATATACGTCTCCGTCAGAAAGTTGCCGGAGCCGCAGGCAGGGTCGAGAAACGTCAGTCCCGCCAGCTTTTCCTGAAACGCCCGCAGCCTTTTGTCTCTGGTACGCTCCACGGCGATTGCCTGAATGCCGTTCAGCTCCTCCCGCAGGGCGTCCAGAAACAGCGGGTCAATGACCTTGTGGATATTCTCAATGCTGGTGTAATGCATACCGCCGGAACGCCGAGTTTCCGGGTTCAGCGTGCTCTCGAACACCGCGCCGAAAATCGTGGGGCTGATCTCCGACCAATCAAACCCGTCGCTGGCTCTGGAAAGCAGCAGATCACGGATTTCATCGGTAAAGGGCGGGATCTCAATTTCTTCATCCGCAAACAAGCCGCCGTTCACGTAGGGAAACGCAGAAAGCAGCGGGTTATCGTCCTGCAAATAGGGGTCGCGCCGCTCCGGCTCCGTGTCCAGTATCCGGAACAGCTCTATGAGCGCTTTGCGCATTCTCCGCGCGTCAAACTCCGCAAGATAATCATGAAACATTCCATGCCGCCCGAAAATCCCCGCATCCTCCGCATACAGGCAGAACACCAGCCGCACGCAGAGGATATTCAGGCTTTTGAGCGCCCGTTCACTGCTTGGGTCCGCATACTGCCTCGCCAGCGCGTCGTAGAGCAGGCCGACGATTTCACCCGCCGCAATGGAAACCTCCATTTCCCGCTTTAAGTGCTCGCTGCCGGTATCGACGAGAAATTGCAGCCGGTAGCATTCCTTCTCCAGATTCTCCAGCAGGATTTTTTCCGGTTCGCCTCCGGGGCGCTCCATGTCGTACACATAAAACTCGCTGAAATTGCACGTTACGACCCAACGCGGGTGCTGGGACAGAGGCAGCTCCGTAATATACCGCTTCGCCTGCTGGAACGGGGTCAAAAGCGTGCCGTCCGACTGCTTGATGGGCTTGTTCAGGTCTTTTCCCAGCCCCTTCTGCTCGATCAAAACCTTTGTGGAGGGAATCGTCCCGTCGATAAAGCTGGTGTGGTCAAGATGCACCTGCTCCTCAAAGGCGATAAACTTTTCCGGGTACTCCACGCCGTAAACGTCCCGCAGCAGGGAAAGCCAAAACGCCTGACTTTCTCCCTTTTCATAGCCCTTGCCCCTCCAGTACTCCGAAAAGGCTTTTGCCGCCGCCTTTTGCTGTGTGTCCGTCATCGCCGCTCCCCCTCCTGTCGCCTGTTTTGTGCTTATTCCTTATTTAAATCGTGCAAAATCCGCGAAATATTCGCGCTGTACTCAATGGAATCCGTCGCCTTGAAAATCAACTCCGGCACATGGCGCAGCTTCAAGCGCGCGCCCAGCTCGCGGCGGACAAAGCCCGCGGCGCTTTTCAGGCCCTTCACGGCGTTTTCCGCCGCGTCCATGCCCTCCATCGCACTGACGTAAACCGTGCAGTACGACAGATCGTTCGTGACCTCCACGCGCACGACGCTCAGCATGATGCCGCTGACGCGCGGGTCCTTCAGCTCGCGCAGGATCGCCGAAATTTCCCGGCGGATGTCCTCTGTGGTTCTGCCCAGCTTATGGCTTGGCATAGTGCATTCTCCTTTCTCATCTCACGCCTTTTGCAGGAAGCGCGCGGCGATCAAATCGGCCGCGATGCCGAGCCCTGCCTTCAGGCTTTCCGTTTCAATCCATTCCTCGCGCGTGTGCGCGCCGCTGCCGCGGCAAAGGCCGACCGTCGCGGCCGGGATGCCGAGGGAAAACGGGATATTGCAGTCGGTAGAGCCGGGATGGAAGCCCGGTTCAAAGCCCGCGCGCTTTTTTACGCTTTCCGCACAACGCCTGAGCAGCGCCGCCTGGCGCGGGTCGTCGTTTTCCTTTTTGCCGCAGGGACGCTCGCCGAGCAGCTCCGCCTCGATTTCCAAGCCCTCCGCGCGGAACTGCGCCAGCACACGCGCAAAGTACGCGTTCGCATCCTCGAGGCTGCCGCGGTCGTCCGAGCGGAATTCATAGAGCATCTCCGCCCTCTGCGCGATCGTATTCACCGACGTGCCGCCCTCGATATGCCCCACGTTGAACGTGGTCTTGCTGCCGTTTTCGGGCGGCTTGTACGCATAGAGCTCCTGGATCACCGCGCTCATGCGCTCGATCGCGTTGCGGTTTCCGAAGGCGGCATAGGAATGCCCGCCCTCGGTGCGCACCGTGACGCGGTAGCGCAGGGAACCGACCGCCGCGCTGCAGATTCCCTCCATATAGCCGTCAAAGGAAACGACCTGCTCGAGACGCTCGCCGTAGCGCGCCATCAGCGCGCGGCAGCCCTTGAGATTGCCGAGGCCCTCCTCGCAGGAATTGAGTGCAATCACAAGCCCACCGTCCGTTTCCGGCTGCGCCTGCGCAACATACGCCGCCATCAGCATGAGCAGGGCGACATTTGCGGTGTCGTCGCCGACGCCCGGGCAGAGCATTTTACCGTCCCGCTCCGTGAGCGGCATCAGCTCCGTATCCGGAAAAACAATGTCGGTATGCGCCATAAACAGCGCGAGCCGCCCCGCGTTTTCGGCGCGGTACGGGTAGACCACATTCAGCGCGTCGTCGATGAAAACACCCTTCGCGCCGTGCGCCGTGAGCCAGCTTTTGCAGAACTCGGCGCGCTTTTCCTCGTGGTGGCTCGGCGCGGGAATCGCGCAGAGCGCCCGCAGCAGCGAAAGCGCCTCCTCTTCATTTTGCTCAATATATCGCTCTAAATCCATGATTGTGCCACCTCAAAAAAACCGCGCCCCGCGGCTGGGGGCGCGGTCAAACCGACTTTACTCTCTGTATTCTTCCATCTCATAGGCTTCGAGGACGTCGCCGAGCTTGATGTCGCTGAAGCGCTCGAGCGTGATGCCGCAGTCGTAGCCGTCCGCGACCTCCTTCACGTCATCCTTGAAGCGGCGCAGGGAAGCGATCTTATCATCCGCAATGATGATGCCGTCGCGCACAAGACGCACCAGCGCGCCGCGCACAATCTTGCCGGAGATGACGTGGCCGCCAATGACCATACCCACGTTCGTGATCTTATAGACCTCGCGGCACTCCGCCTTGCCGAGGAATACCTCGCGGTACTTCGGCGCGAGCATGCCCTTCATGGCGGACTCGATCTCCTCGATGCAATCGTAAATGATGCGGTATAGGCGCATATCGACGCCGTCGCGCTTCGCGTTTTCCTCGGCGACCGGGTCCGGACGGACGTTGAAGCCGACGATAATCGCGTTGGATGCGTTCGCCAGCATGACGTCGCTCTCGCTGATCGCGCCGACCGCGCCGTGGATGACATGGAGGCGCACCTCGTCGTTTGTGAGCTTTTCAAGCGACTGGCGCACCGCCTCAACGGAGCCCTGCACATCGGCCTTGACGATGATCTTCAGCTCCTTCATCTCGCCGACCTTCATCTGCTCAAAGAGATTGTCGAGCGTGACCTTCGTCTGCGAATTGAACATCTCTTCCTTCTGTTCCGTGATGCGCTGCTCCACCAGCTCGCGGGCAAGGCGCTCATCGGACACGGCGTTGAAGATATCGCCGCCGACCGGCACCTCGTTGAGGCCCGTGACCTCAACCGGCACGGACGGGCCCGCGCTCGTCACGCGCTCGCCGCGCTCGTTCATCATCGCGCGGATGCGGCCGACCGTCGTGCCCGCGACGACGATGTCGCCGACGCGCAGCGTACCGTTCTGTACGAGCACCGTCGCCACCGGGCCGCGGCCCTTGTCGAGGCGCGCCTCGATGACTGTACCCTTCGCCGCGCGGTCGGGATTGGCCTTGAGCTCCTTCATATCCGCGGTGAGGATGATCATCTCCAGAAGATCGTCGATGCCCATCTTCGTGTGTGCGGAAACCGGGATACAAGGCACATCGCCGCCCCATTCCTCCGGCACAAGCTCATATTCGGTGAGCTGCTGCTTGACGAGGTCCGGGTTGGCCGCCGGCTTATCCATCTTGTTGATGGCGACGATGATCGAAACGCCCGCCGCCTTGGCGTGGTTGATCGCCTCTACGGTCTGCGGCATGATGCCGTCGTCCGCCGCCACGACGAGCACGGCGATATCCGTAACCTGCGCGCCTCTCGCACGCATCGTGGTAAACGCGGCGTGGCCCGGCGTGTCGAGGAATGTGATCTCGCGGTCGTCCACCTGTACGCGGTATGCGCCGATATGCTGCGTAATGCCGCCGGCCTCGCCCGCTGTGACATTCGCATGGCGGATCGCGTCGAGGATCGAGGTCTTGCCGTGGTCGACATGGCCCATGACAACCACAACCGGCGCGCGCGGCACCAGGTTTGCGTCGTCGTCCTCACTGTCGTCGATGATCTGCTCTTCGATCGTGACGACGACCTCCTTTTCCACCTTCGCGTGGAATTCATCCGCAATGAGCACGGCCGTATCGAAATCGATCGTGTCGTTGATCGTCGCGAACACGCCGTTCATCATCAGCTTTTTGATGACCTCGGCGCTCGTCGCCTTGAGGCGCAGCGCAAACTCGCCGACGGTGATTTCGTCCGGTACGGTGATCGTGATCGCCTTCGCCTTGCGCTCCGCCGCGATGCGGTTCAGGCGCTCCGCCTCCGTCTCGCGCTTTGCGCCCCTCGGCTTGCCGCGGCGCTGGCTCTTCTGGTTGATCTTCTGCTTCGCCGCGACGGTGTCGTTCTTCACCTTGTCGTAAGCGAGGCGGTCGTACTTCTCGTTGTATTTATCGATATTGACGTTGACGGTTCTCGTATCCACAACGCGGCGGGTCGGCACCTTGGACGATTCGCCCCCCTGCGCCGCGTTTTGCTGCTGCGGCTGCGGGCGCTTCGGCGCGTTTGCGGCGCCGTTCTTCGGCGCATTCCCCTGTGCGGCCGGCTTGCGGTCATTTTTCTGGCCCTTGCTGCGGTCGTTCTGCGCATTCTGCTTCTTCTGGCCCTCCGCCGGCTTCGCGCCCTGCTGCGTTTTCTGCTGCTGCGGCTTCTTTTCCTGCGGCTTGCCCTTTGCAGCGGGCTTCTCCTCGCGCGGCGCCGGCGCTTCCTGCGGCTGATTGCGCGTGGCAAAGTACGCGTCGAAGTTCTTCACCGCGTGGTCCTGCGTGAACCGGTCGAACACGATATCCAGCTCCTTCTCCTCCAGCGCCGTCATGTGCTTTTTCGGCTCCTTGACATACTTGCCGAGGATATCCAGCACCTCTTTATTCGCGACGTCGAGATCCTTCGCCACTTCGTGCACTCTGTATTTGATCATCATATAAGCAATTCCTCTCTTTCTCCGGCTACCCCAAGCTCCTGCTTCAGCTTTTCGGCGAATCCGCCGTCACAGACGGCGATGACGCCCGTCTTTTTTCCGATGGCGGCGGAAATCTCTTCCATAGTAAACGCGGTTTCCACAAACGCCGCCCCGCAGCGCCCGGCTTCAAACCGCGCATTTTTCTTTGTCTTGTCCGAAAGGTCGCATGCGGCGAGCAAAAGCCCGCACGCGCCGCTGCGCAGCGCCTCCACGGCGGTATCATACCCCCAGCGGAGCTTCCCCGCGCGGCGCGCAAGACCCAGCACGGACAGCGCCCTGTGCATGCCGATCTCCCCTTTCAGCTCCGTTCCGCGTCCGCGCAAAGCTCAGCGTACATCGCGTCGTACACGGCGTCTTCAATGCGGCACGAGAACGCGCGCTCAAACCGCCGCGCCTTCTGCGCCTTCTTCAGGCATTCGGGATTCCGGCACACGTACGCGCCGCGGCCGGGCTTTCTGCCGGTCAGGTCCAAAGAGACCTCGCCGCCGCTCTGCACGCCGTCCACGTCCTTCACGGGCGCACGCACAACGCGGACCAGCTCCTTCTTCGGCTTCATCTCGCCGCAGCCCGCACACATACGGAGCGGTATTTTTTTCTGCTTCACGTTTCAGACCACTTTCCTTTCTGCGCGGTGCGGGATTTTCAATCAGGCCTCGTCCTCGCCGAAGAAACCGCTCTCGGGCTTAATGTCGATCTTCCACCCCGTCAGCTTCGCGGCGAGACGGGCGTTCTGGCCCTTGTTGCCGATGGCCAGGGAGAGCTGGCTGTCCGGCACCGTGACCTTGCAGGCGTGCGCCCCGTCCGCCGCAAGCTCCACGGAAAGCACCGTGGCCGGCGCAAGCGCGGCGGCAATGAACTTCTGCGGCTCCTCGCTGTAATCGACGATATCCATCTTCTCGCCGCCCAGCTCGTTCACAATATCCGTGACACGGGCGCCGCGGGTGCCGATGCACGCGCCCACCGCGTCCACATCCGGGTTATGGCTCACAACGGCGATCTTCGTTCGGGAGCCTGCCTCACGGGCCACGGCCTTGATCTCGACCGTGCCGTCAAAAATCTCCGGAACCTCTTTCTCAAACAGGCGGCGGATCAGATCCGGATGCGTGCGGGAAATGATGGCCTTCGGGCCCTTTTCCGTCTCCTTTACATCCACCACGTAAACCTGCACATAGTCGCCCTCTTTTACGTTTTCGGTGCCGACCTGCTCGTTCTTCGGGAGCACGGCCTCCGCCTTGCCGATCTTCAGGGAAAGCGCGCCGGTTTTCGGGTCGACACGCTCCACCAGCGCGCTGACCAGCTCCTGATGGCGGCTCTTGAACTCCTGCATCATCTGGCCGCGCTCGCTGTCGCGGATGCCCTGCCGGATAATATTGCGCGCCGTCTGCGCGGCGACGCGGCCGAACTGCTTCGTGTCGAGCCGGTGGCGCACAAAGCCGCCCAGCTCTGCGCGCGGGTCATACTGCACGGCCGTATCCAGCGCGATCTCGCGGTTCGGGTTTTCCGCGACCTCCACGATCTCCTTGCGCAGGAACACGTCGAACTGGCCCTTTTCAGGGTCCATATCGATGACGACATCCTCGTTGCCGTAGCTGTTTTTACATGCGGTGACAATCGCCTTCTTGATCTTGTCGATCATGAAATCCACCGGGATACCCTTTTCCGCCTCGAGCAGCTTCAGAGCCTCAAAAAGCTCCTTTCCGTCGTTCGCCGCCTCTTTCTTCTGCACTGCCTTTCTAGCCATTTTCCAAATTACCTGCCTTTTTTTGAAATTCTTTCTGTCTGAATCAAAAGTCGTAGTCTTCAATCAGATGGACGGAGGCGCATTCCTTTTTCGTAAAGGTAACGGTCGTCTCCTCATCCGTGATAATCTCAAAGTCACCGTTTTCCATCACGTCGATCAGGATGCCCTCCAGCTCGCGCACGCCGTTTTCCATCGGGCGGATCAGCTTCACGCGCACCGGCGCCTCCAGAAACGCCTCGAAGTGCTCGGGGCGCGTCAGCCTGCGGTTAATTCCGGGGGAGGAAACCTCCAGCGTATATTCCTGCGGGATCGGATCCTCGCGGTCGAGCACCGGATTGACCGCATGCGTCAGGTCGACGCAGTCGTCGATTGAAACGCCCTCCGGCTTATCGATAAAAATGCGCAGATACCAGTCCGCGCCCTCCTTCGTAAACGTCACGTCCCAAAGCGTGAGCCCCAGCTCCTTCGCCAGCGGCTCAGAGAGGGCGCGCACAATTTCCGTTGTACTGCCTTTCTTTTTCTTTTCCTCGGCCATATGCGGCTCCTTTCCCTCCAATATATTTTGCCCGCAATACAAACAAAAGAGCGGGTCGCCCCACTCTTTCATCATCCTACTATCTACTGTAGTAAATTATACCACGGCTTTTTGCGTTTTGCAAGCCCTTTTTAACGAGAATGCTGCGTAGATTCTCACATAACACGGTCCTTCACAATATGATCCACTCCGCCGCACATGCCGCATCCATACTCTGTAATCACATAAGTGCCCGTCAGATCTTCATATGGATACTTGCGCAAAAAATCGTTTTTATGGCATTGACCCGGTCCCACCGGACACGGCACATATCTCAGTTGCGCTCCGCCAGCCAAGCTGGACTGTCCGCCGCAATCCGTGTCTTTGGCCGCCACTTGGAAGCCGCCCACAGCCAAAAGCATAAAAGCCAGTAAAAACGCCACTACTCTTTTCCGTTTCTTCCTGTTCATTGCACATGTCCTTTCCAATCGGATTTTCCACGCCTTCGTCTCAGGTCAGTGAAAAATACTTTTCATTCCGTATAATGATGACCGTGCCGCCGTCATTTGCCTCGGTCAGCGTCATGGAGGCGCCCGCGCTGCGCGCCCATGCACAGCCTTGCTCCTTATCTTCGTTCTCTATCGTTCGGTTTGGTTCGCCAAACGTCTCCTTCAGCACTTTACAAACCGCGTCATAGTCCTCTTTCTCTTCCGGAATAAAGAAGGCCACGCGCACCAGTCCGTTTTCATCCTGAAAAGAAAGCGTCAGCTCACCCTCGTACCCCAAAACTATCGCGGAGCAGCAGTAATCCAGTGTTGTTGAGCTTTCCTGCCGCGCACAGTCCTCCAGAGAAATTCCGAGCGTCTTTTCCACGCTGCTTTCGTCCGCATTCCACGTCAGCCTGTAAAACTCCCCTTTCTCTTCCGAAAACAGGCCGCTTACATTTTCCGTGCTCATGGACCCGGACAGCACCGGTTCCTTCGGCTCTGCAACACAACCGACAAACAGGCAGCAAATACATACACACAGAATACAAAATACCTTTTTCATTCAAAGCACCTCTCTCAATCGTCCGTCTTATCCGCTGCAAACAAATTTATCCGCTTAGCAAAATCACCTCTCTATTTTCTTTTATATTGTAAGAATATTATACTCTATGTTCTGTTTTGGATAATTCCGAGCAGGAACTATCCAAAATTTTTCGTATTTCTTTTGGTTTTTTTGTTTCTTTTCCTATGCATTTTCGAGGTTCATTTGAACAACCAAAATGAAAGATAAAAAGGAGGCGCGGAATTATACCGCGCCTCCGGGATCATTTTAAAATTTACTCATCCTCGCCTTCGATCGACTGGTTCGCAGCGACGATCGGCTTTGCTTCCAGGATCTTTTCCACGTCCGTGGAGCGCACAACGCCCGATGGCTGTCCGTTCAGCGTGACGATATAGCGGCGCTCGGCCGCGCTGTCCTTATAGAAGCAGATCTCTTCAGAGCCGCCGTCAAAACGATCGTAGCGGATCGTCAGAACCGGATCTCCCTCCGGCGCCCGGACTTCCTCGTTGAGCAGGGAAACACTCAGAAGCATCTGGTAGAACGGCTGGTAATTGTCGTACTCGATCGCCTCGCCGTCCTTCGAAATCTCAAGGTCATAGAACGGAGAGCTTTCGGTGGAGCGCTCTTCATTGAGAATGCGCTCGACATCATAAACGTCGACGCCGTCCGCCGCTGTGACCATCAGCTTTTCCACGCTCTTGATATTGACCAGACGGATAAAGCTGTCGCGCACCTGATAGACGGTCTTATTCGCCCACGAATCCACGCTCGACTCCCCGATCAGGTAAATCGTCGTGTTGTCATCGACCATCAGGCTGTAAATGCCGTTGCTCTTATCGCCGAGGCGGAGCGTATGCTTTTCTCCGTTCAGCACATACTCCACGACGGCGCTCGGCTCATCCAAGCCGTGCTTCTCGAGATCCTCATCCGTCGCCTGAACCGCCGCAACGCCGGAAGCGGTTATGGTCTGCAACTGCTCGAGCAGGCTGTCCACCCACGTGGAATTCGCGCCGGCATAAACCGGCTCCGCAATCTCATAAACCATGAGCTCATCCTCGGAAACCTTCATCAGGATTTCCTGCGGATAATTGGTGCCGGAAAGGCGCAGGCTTTTAAACTCCGACGTGGCCGTTGTCTCATTGCCCTCTTCATCCTCCGTCACAATATCGGGAATGGACAGAACCGATGTGTTGATAAACTCGTATTTTGACTTCGTGAGATAAATGGAGCCCGGAATGATATAGACGGTGTCGTCATACAGCGCATAGCGTCCATACGTTTCACCCGCTTCACTGCCCACAAGGATCGTATCGGAGGAACCGTTCGTATAGGAAACCGTCACCTTATACAGGCCATCCCCGGAAAGGCCGTATTCCGCGAGGTTTTCCACCTGGCCGATTTCCTTGGTCGGCGTAACGGAATAAAAGCTCTGCGCCAGGCTCAGGACGTTCGCCGTCACAACGTCTTCGTCCTCCCAGCCCTTGATGGTAAACGTATTGTTCTCTTCGCTGTCCTCGCCGCTCTTTGCCGGCACAAGCGTAAGCGATTCCCCGGATTCCGAATTGTCGATCACAACGTCCTTGATATCCGTGATCGACTGATCGATCAGCTTCTCCATCGTTGTGCTGGAGGTGGACGAAGTCTCCTCCTCCGGCTCCTCGACGGGCGTCGTCAGGAGCAACACGGCCGCGGCGGCGCCTAAAACGAGCAGCACGGCCAGTGCGATTATGATATTTTTTGTCGTTTTCTTCATGGCAGGTCCTTTCTTCAGGCGCTTCACTTACAGGTGCCTTCTTCTCAGGAAGATCACAAGACCTGCGGCCAGCACCGCCACCGGCACAAGAATCGTAAACACGATGAGACCGACAAACTGAATGACCGCAGCGGAGGCCGCAATATCCAGCGTGTTCGTCTGCGTCTGGCTGACGGACAGGCCAATGCGCGTATCCGTCGTCCCGGTCAGCGTCTTCACAAAGTCCGTGGTGAACGACTTGTTGCTGAAGGTGGAGTTGCCGACGAAGGTAGAAAGGAAGCTCATGGAGCTGCCGTCCACGACGACATTCGCCGTGATCTTGCCCAGATTATCCATATAGCACTGTGCGAGCGCAACGATCGTGTGCGTATCGGTTTCCGGATTCTCTTCTACGCCATCCGCTTCCGTGCTGGCCACGTATGCCGTACCGTTCGTCTCCACGACGGAATAGGTGACGATATCGTTATTCGCAGTAAACAGGCGCTCCACCGGGGTAGAAAGCGGCATGACAAGGTTGGAATACGTTCCGGTGAGGACGTCCTCGGTAACATTTGCGAAAAGGTATGCGGAGGCGCTGCCGTCGCCGGTCGTCAGCACGCGGCTCGCATCCGTCTCCTGCAGCACGCCGGACTGCGGCTTCAGGCCCCATTCCTCCAGAAACACGGAGAGATTCGGCAGCGAATCCCAGCCTTGCGTCGGGTAGGCCGTAAAGAACAGCGTGCGGGAGGAGGCCATCGTCTCGTCACTGATAAACGCTTCGAGCTTCTTGATTTCCTCGGTCGTGTAGTCCGTCGTCGGCGTGCCGATAAAGACAACGGAGGCGTCCTCCGGAATCTCTTCGGTGAGGATGTTAAATTCCTTTACTTCAAAGTTGTTGTCCTCCAGCAGCGCCATAAACGAGGTCAGGTTTTCGCTTGTAGACAGCATCTCGCTGTGGCCCGTGGCAAACGCAACAACCGGAACAGTATCGAGGTTGACGAGGTAAATCGCATTTGCAAGCGCGCCGTCCACCTTCGAATAGTAGTTGTACTGGCCGGTCGTTGAATCCTGCTGAATGCTGAACAGATCCGTAACCGAAAGCACCTTGTTGCGCTTTTCGGTGCTGACCATAACCTTACCGGTCGTCAGGTTGTCGTCCGGATAGCTGCTGATAAAGGTCGGGTTGCGGTCCGGGTCAATAAACTCAACCTTGATCTTGCTGTTGGCCTCCTGCAGGCGGTCTGCGAGGTTTGCCACCTGGCTGTACTTCAGGCCGTAATTTGTGTAGACCTGATCGCCGCGGATAGAGTCCTCCGAACCGATGATGTAGATGGTCGTTTCGTTTTCCACATTCTTCGCCACGTCGAGCGAATCCTCGCTCAGCGTGTTGAGGCCCTCGAGTGTCAGGTCAATATTCATCGACGGGAAACGCGTGGTGAGCGCGGAAACGAGAATATTGATCACAATGATGATCGCAATGAAAATTGCCGTAAATACGACGGCCATCGAGCCATGCTTGAATTTATCCTTGTGCAGCGCGGATTTAACCGCAGCCATATTGGTTTTTTTACTCATTTCTATGCTCCTCCCTTAGTTCCAGCGGCGGCTTTCCACCTTGCGGGCGGTAAGGAATACGAATACGGCTGCGACGCTGATGAAGTATACACAGCTCGAAATGCTGAACATGCCCTGTGTAAAGGTATCATAGCGCGCGGTGAACGAAATCCATGTGAGAATCGTGCCGAAAATATTTCCGGAGAGCGCCGAAGCGATCTGATCCACAAACATCAGCAGGACGGCGATGACAAACGTGCCGATCGCTGCGATAACCTGGCTGACCGTGAGGCTGGAAATGAAAACGCCGATGGAAATCATCGCCGCGCCGTACAGCAGCGTGCCGAAGTAATTGCCGAACAGGATGCCCCACGGGAACGCCGAGGCAAACACGCTGATTGTGAGCGCGGGCAGGAGCGCCAGCGTATTCGCGACAAAATAAACGCCGAACGCTGCAAGGAACTTACCCACTACGATGCCGGTCACGCTGACCGGCGCGGTGAGCAGCGCCTGATCCGTCTTGTTCTTGCGCTCGTCGCTCATGCTGCGCATCGTGATGATCGGCATAATCATCATGCTGAACATGAATATCGTGCTGAAAACCTCACCGATATACGAGCTGGAGCCTGTCATCATAACCTGATAATAGAAAAAGCCGTAAAGAGCGAGCAGCGCCGCGACGACAACATAGCCGACCGGCGAGGCGAAATACGCCTTCAGCTCTCTTTTGAATATCGCTTTCATTTGTCCGCATCCTCCTTATCGTCCGCTTCCGTCTGCTCAAATTCCATATCCTCTTCCGTGACAACAGCGGTGCTGTCCTCTTCTTCCTGCCGGATATGGGAAACGTCGCCGCTCGTGAGCTGGAGGAACACCTCTTCCAGCGTGAGATCAGTATTCCTCAGCGCGAGCATCGGCCAGCCCTTGCGGGTGAGCAGCGCAAAGAGGTTGCGGCGCAGGTCGTAGCCGGCCTTGCCCTCAATGGAAACCTCATAGACGCCCTTTTCCTTCTCGCCCAGCGAGTAGACCTCTTCGATGTGCTCCAGGCCGCGGATGGCCTGCACAATGTCGTTTTCCGGGCCTTCAATACGCGCGATCAGGCGGTGCTCCGAGGACAGGTCATGCGCAAGGGAATCCGTGGCGCCGTCGGCGACAAGGCGGCCGTTGTTGATGACGATCACGCGCTCGCAGACAGCCTGCACCTCAGGCAAAATATGCGAGGAGAGGATGATCGTGTGGGTTTTGCCGAGGCTCTTGATCAGGTTGCGGATCTCGATGATCTGCTTCGGGTCAAGGCCGACGGTGGGCTCGTCCAGAATCAGGACCGGCGGGTTGCCGAGCAGCGCCTGCGCGATGCCGACGCGCTGCTTATAGCCCTTCGAAAGGTTGCCGACAAGGCGCTTGCACACATTGTCGATCTTCGTCAGGCGGCAGATCTCGCCGATATGCTGCTTGCGGTCCAGCTTGACGCCCTTGAGCTCGTACATGAAGTTCAGATATTCCTGAACGGTCATGTCCATATACAGCGGTGGCTGCTCCGGCAGATAGCCGATCAGCTTCTTGACCTCATTCGGATTTTCCAGCGTGCTTTTACCCTGAACGGTCACCGAGCCGCTCGTGGCGGAAAGGTAGCCCGTGATGATATTCATCGTTGTGGATTTACCAGCGCCGTTCGGTCCGAGGAAGCCGACGATGGTGCCTTCTTCAACCGTGAAGCTGACATTGTCCAGCGCGGTGTTCGCACCGTAACGCTTGGTGAGGTTTTTGACCTCGATCATGATTGATAACCATCCTTTCTCTGCGGGATAGAGCTTGGTCCCGGGGCTTTTGCAATACCCGCGGGGCAACATCCTCCCCAACTGCGCGCTTGGGCGCAGGCGTTGCTGAAACAACTTAAATATAATACCGCAATTTTCGCTGTTTTGCAATAGCCGTCCTGAACTTTCCTTTCCAAATTTGATCAAAATAGCCGACAAACGCGGTTCAGATTTTTATTATAGCGGTATTTTGTGACGGCTGCGTGAAAAGCGCGGCCGCGATTGTGAATAAATCGTGAAGATTAGCCCTGCACGCTCTGCAGCGCGCGGATTTCCGCCGGGATATCCGCCGCACGGAAAACGCTTGTGCCCGCCACGGCGACGTTCGCCCCGGCTGCGCTGCACAGAGCCGCTGTTTCGCGGTTGATGCCGCCGTCCACCTCCAGCACCAGCTCCGGCTTCCGCCTGCGCAGGGCGCGCAGCTTCGCGAGCTGCTCCGGCATAAACGCCTGCCCGCCAAAGCCGGGCTCCACGGTCATGACAAGCACCATATACAGGCGGTCAAGATACGGAAACAGCGTTTCAACCGGCGTACCGGGCTTCAGCGAAAGGCTCGGCCTGATGCCAAACCGCTCGATTTCCCCGATCGTCTCCAAAATATCGTCTCCGCACTCCACGTGAAATGTGATGATATCCGCGCCGGCCTTTGCAAATTTCTCTATGTACGGCTTCGGATGCTGAAGCATCAGATGTACGTCGAATGGCATGTCCGTCAGCGGCCGCAGCGCGGCCACCACATCCGGCCCGAAGCTGATATTCGGCACAAAGTTGCCGTCCATAATATCGAGATGCAGCCAATCTGCGCTTTGCACAGCGCGGACGCAATCCCCCATGCGGGTATAATCGCTTGCGAGCATCGACGGCGCGATTTTCATCCCCATACTCCTTCCCCTTTCCTACAAAAGCGCCTGCGTCAAAACCGTAAATACCGGAATCGTCAGGACCGAAATCACCGTGGTCACCGCCACACACTTCGAGGCAAGCTCCGCATCGCCGCCGTGCTGTACGGCGAGAAGCACGCAGGTTGCGGCGACCGGTGTGGCGGCCTGAATCACGGAGCTGAGCAGCAGCGTATCGTTCGGGCGCACGAGCAGCGCAACCGCAAGGTAAAGCGCCGGCGCCACAAGCAGCCGGAGCGCCGACATCTTGTACACGGCGAGATCGGAGAAAAACGCCTTCAACTCCACGCGCGCTATGTATCCGCCGACGACCAGCATGGCGAGCGGCGTATTGACCTCGGCAAGCATTTCAATCGGGGACGCAATCAGCTCCGGCAGCCGAATGTTCAGAAAATAAATCGGCAGGCCGATCGCAAGACCGATCACGCCGGGGTTGAGCAGCAACGTTTTCAGGCTCACTCTGCCGCCACCCATCATCGCATACCCGTATGTCCAGCAGATCACATTGAACACCGCAATGAAGAACGAGCTGTACAGCACGCCTCCCGCCCCGACAATCCCTTCGACCAGCGGGACGCCCATAAAGCCGACATTGCTGAAGATCATCGCAAAGCGCAGAACCTTCTGCCGGGGCTTCGTCTCCTTGCGGAAAAACAGGTAGCTGAGCGCGATGGAGATGGCGATGGACACCACAGGAAGCGCCACGGCAAGGAACAGATCCATCGCCTCCAGCGTTCCGGAATCCGCCGTCATGAAGGAGGAGATGATCAGGCACGGCGTGACGATGTGAATCAGGAAGTCGGTCACTTCACTGAGCCCCTTCTGCGAGAACATCCCTTTTTTGACCACGAAGTAGCCGACCAGAATCAAAATCAGAATTACGGCTACCTTTATAATAACCGCCAGAAAAGCCTCCACGCCTAGTCCTCCCCGCTGTCCGACTTATGCTTCTTCGCGCCGGCCCGGTTCAAAAGGAAGAACTGCACGGCGAGGATCACAAGCACGACGCCGGTAAGCACCTTCAGCACGATACCCGGCACGCCCTGAAACACCTGCCATGCAGGCCAGATCGCATCCGCAAGCCACCAGCCGCCGAGCACAAGGAAGAACGCGCCGGCAAGATAAAAGATCTTGTTTTCCTTGGAAAGCCGAAAAATCAGCACCAGCCCGGCGATCAGCCAGATCGCCGCATACATATAACCCATACGCAAACCTCTTTATTTTTTCCATTTTGCGCAAAACGCGCAGTTTACCGTATTATTATAGCCGAAAGGCACGGCAATTACAAGGCAAAAGCGCGGAAAATCACGTACAGTATCTAAAGGTTCCGACGAGAAAGAGTTATCAATCCTCTCATTTTTTATACCGTGGATAAGGCATACCCTCCGGTAAGCCAAAAACATAATCCGCCGAAACTTGATAGAATTCACAGAGCTTCACAACATTTTCCACACTGTAAGGCACAACACGGCGTTCATATTTCGAGACTGCCGATTGCTTGCATTTCAGTATCTCTGCGACTTGTGATTGGCTGAGATCATGATCCTCCCGCAGCATTTTTAAGCGATCAACATAATCCATACATATCCCTCCGCTTTTATTATGCCACAGTCTAAGCGAGACTATTGACAAATAGTCTTATTAAGACTATTATTGGGGAAAGGGGGTGAAACAATGGGAAAAGTATGCGAAAACTGCAAGCACTTTCTGCGGCACTATGTGCGCTATGTGACTGGAGACTTTATCGGGCTGGACCATGGGCACTGCGTCTACCCGCGGGTCAAAACGCGCGAGGCGGACACAAAGGCCTGCATGCATTTCACGCCGGCGGAGCCGAGGGAAAGCTGAGCATGCAAAAAGGGCTGCAGGCGTTTGCCTGCAGCCCTTTACTTGTTAGATCCAAATCAGACCAGCTCGATGATCGCCATCTCCGCTGCGTCGCCGCGGCGCGGCCCGAGCTTCGTGACGCGGGTATAGCCGCCGTTGCGGTCCGCATACTTCGGAGCGATCTCCTTGAACAGCTTGTTCGTGACGCTTTCCTTCGTGATGAAAGCCATGACGTTTCTTCTGTTCGCGAGATTGTCTTCCTTCGCGATCGTAATCATCTTCTCCGCAAGAGCGCGGACTTCCTGTGCTCTTGTCGCTGTGGTCTCGATTTTCCCGTTCTCGAAGAAGAACGTAACGAGACCGCGCAGCATAGCCAGCCTATGCGCAGTATCTCTTCCGAGTTTTCTTGTTCCCGGCATGATTGTCACTCCTATCGTTTGGTAATTAAATTATTCATCGTCCTTACGGAGGTTAAAGCCGAGAGACGCGAGCTTCCAGATGACCTCTTCAAGCGACTTGCGGCCCAGATTTCTGACCTTCATCATGTCCTCCTCGGACTTTGAAAGCAGGTCTTCCACCGTATTGATGCCGGCACGCTTGAGGCAGTTGAAGGAGCGGACGGAAAGATCCAGCTCTTCAATCGTCATTTCCAGAA
>JAHZCM010000140.1 GCA_019422905.1 Oscillospiraceae bacterium | reverse complement strand
CGTTATTCAGATTGTGGCGCAGAACGTACAGAATCCCCGCCTTGACGCGTTCCGCATTGGCCCTGTCGTACTCCATGGACTCCGCCAGTCTGTCGGCCACCGCGAACTCCACCGCAATTTTCTCGCTGCACAGGCGGTAAGGATCCTCCTGAATGCAGGCCACCGAATCCGTGCCGTACGTCTTCCAGACCTTGACCGCATCCTCCGGCCGCACGCCGAAGCTGCCGAGAAACACCATCAGGTCCCGAATCCCATTGACGCGCTGCATCTCGTCGGAAATCTCCCGCGCTTTTTTCAGCGTGATCCCCTTGATCGTCGCCAAACGCTCCGGATCATTCTCAATGACATCGATCGCCTCGTCGCCGAAGGCCTCGATAATCTTGCCCGCAGTAGCCGTGCCAATGCCTTTGACGGCGCCGCTCGACAGGTATTTCAGCATAGCCGAAGTGGTTTCCGGGCGGGAACGCTCAAATGCCTGCGCCCGAAACTGCTGTCCAAAAGTCGCGTGCGCCGCCCATGTACCGTACAGGTGCAGCTTTTCCCCGACGCTTATGTACGGGAACGTTCCCACAACCGTGACGAGCTCATCACCGCAGCTAATTTCCATGACGGTATACTGGTTTCCGTCATTGTGATAGACGATATTCTCCACGCTGCCTTCCATCTCCAGCAGTTGTTTGTTCTCCTTCGGCACAGGCGGCGCCCTTCCTCTCCTTTTTATTGCTGTCTCTATTATAGAACATCTTTTCGCGTTTGCAAAGACCCAATTTCCGCAAATGGATATTTTTGTGTCAGGCGGCGCAGAATCTCCGTGATTTCCGGGTTTTCGGAGGGATTCAGGCAAACCACGCGGCACATACCGTATAAATCCAGCCATTTGACACGTTCCATGGCACAACGCACCACATATTCCGCTTCATCCGCGGTGCGCACCGTGGCAAAAACAGTGAAGGGCATCTCTTCGCGCATAAGGCGCGCCTTTGTCATGTGCAGGCTCACCGCCTTAACCAGCGCGACCGCAACACAACAGGCCAGCATGCAGAGCAGTACAATGATAATCGGTTCCAAAAAAACACCTCCCGAGCCATTCTATGCCCGGGAGATGTTTTCGGTTCTCATTTCGCTCAGAGCGCGGCTTTCAGCGCATCCACCTTGTCCGTGCGTTCCCAGCGCACGCCGAGCTCTTCTCTGCCCATATGGCCATACGCTGCAAGCGGGCGGTAAATCGGCTTTCTGAGGTCAAGCTCGCGGATGATCGCATTCGGGCGCAGGTCGAACACCTTCTGCACGGCCGCAGCCAAAGCCACATCCTCCACCGTGCCGGTACCGAACGTATCGACCATCACGGAAACCGGACGCGCCACGCCGATCGCGTAGGCAAGCTGTACCTCGCATTTTTTCGCGAGGCCGGCCGCAACGATATTTTTCGCGACATAACGCGCCGCGTAAGCCGCGGAACGGTCCACCTTCGTCGGGTCCTTGCCGGAGAACGCGCCGCCGCCGTGACGGCCCACGCCGCCGTAGCTGTCAACAATGATCTTTCTGCCGGTCAGGCCGCTGTCGCCCACCGGGCCGCCGATGACGAAGCGCCCCGTTGGGTTGACATAATATTTTGTATTCTCATCGATCAGTTCGCGCGGCACGATCGGCTTTACAACATATTCAATCATATCCCGGCGAATCTGCTCCAGAGAAACCGCCTCGCTGTGCTGTGTGGAGATGACGATGGTGTCGATACGCTTGACCGTATCGCCCTCATACTCGGCCGTAACCTGCGTTTTGCCGTCCGGTCTAAGATAATCGAGCGTGCCGTCCTTGCGCACCCTGGCGAGCTGCTTTGCGAGCTTGTGCGCGAGAGAAATCGTCAGCGGCATCAGCTCCGGCGTTTCGTCACAGGCGTAGCCGAACATCATGCCCTGATCGCCTGCACCGATCAAATCGTCCTGATCCGCCGCGCCGTTTTTCGTCTCCAGGGATTCATTGACTCCCATCGCAATATCCGGCGACTGCATATCGATGGAGGTCAGCACGCCGCAGGTTGCGCCGTTAAAGCCGGCGTCCGGCGAATTATAGCCGATCTCCTGAATCACGCGGCGCGCGATGGAATCGATGTCCACATAGCATTCCGTGGAAATCTCCCCCATCACATGCACCATGCCGGTCGTCGCCGTAACCTCGCAGGCAACATGCGCCGCCGGGTCTTTTTCCAGAATCGCATCCAGAATCGCGTCGGAAATCTGGTCGCATACCTTGTCCGGATGTCCCTCAGTAACGGACTCCGATGTGAAAAGATGTCTGTTCATTTTTCTGTCTCCTTTATATCGCCCTGCGCAAGAAATGGTCGGAAAATAAAGAACCGCTCGTCACAAGATGAGCGGTTCCGCAATCCTCATCTTTCGGCATTGCCATGCCGCAGGAATTAGCACCTTGCAAAAATGCAGGTTGCCGGACATCAAAGGGCCTGTTCCCTCCGTCGCTCTTGATAAGGGCATATTCATTTATTCTGACAATCAGTATAGCACGCCCGCCTGCAATACGCAAGACACAAATCAGGGAAATCTGACAGGCTGCAAACGAAAAAACATGATAAATTGCACAATCAAAGCGCGCGTCCATTGATCACCGGCTCCAGCTTCCTATAGACGAGCAGCGTGACAACCGCACTGATCAACCCCTTGCAGAACGTAAACGGCAGATTGAACATGACCAGCGCCTGCCACAGCGTTTTTACATTCGGATTGATCGCCTGATACATACCCATAATCGCTTCCATCGGCATGAGGTTTGTGTAAATCGGATAGACAATGTAATAATTCGAAAGCAGGCCGAGCAGCGCCATAAACAGCGCGCCCAGCACGGAGCCTACCGCGGCTCCGGCCAGATTTCTGTGCTTCCTGTAAATGATACCGGCCGGCACCACAAACGCCGAGCCGATAATAAAGTTGGAAAGCTCCCCGACACCGCCCGTCATGGACTGGGTAAGGTTGACGAGGTTTTTCACAAAGCACACCGCCATGCCGCTCAGCGGCCCCAGCGTGAACGACGCGATCAGCGCCGGAAGCTCCGAGAAATCGAGCGAAATAAAGCTCGGCATAAACGGCAGCTTAAAACTGATGAACATCAGAACGGTAGCGACCGCCGCCAGAATGGCTGTCATCGCGATCTTGCGGGTGCTGATACGGGAATTTCGCATTGCTTTCGTTGTCATAATACGCATAACCTTTCTGTAATAAAAATACAGAAACGCGGGGATCAGAATCAAAAAAACGTCCCACGTAAAAATACGCGGGACGCCGAAAATCGTTTTGATTCACGTTTCTTCTATCATCCGGACTATACCGTCGGCTCCGGAATCACACCGGATCAGCGCTGAAAAGCGGTCGCGGGCTCATGCAGAACTGCACTTACCGCCGGTGAGGAATTACACCTCGCCCCGAAGAAAATGATGGATTTTTAGTTTGAAACGTCAATTACTCGTTGATGCCAGTAACAACACCGGAACCGACGGTTCTGCCGCCCTCGCGGATAGCGAAGCGGAGGCCCTCTTCGATAGCGATCGGAGTGATCAGCTCAACGTCCATAACAACGTTATCACCAGGCATGCACATCTCGGTGCCTTCCGGCAGGGAGATAACGCCCGTAACGTCTGTGGTTCTGAAATAGAACTGCGGACGATAGTTGTTGAAGAACGGTGTATGACGGCCGCCCTCATCCTTTGTCAGGACGTAAACCTGGCCCTTGAACTTCGTGTGCGGATGAATGGAACCCGGCTTTGCCAGAACCTGACCGCGCTCGATGTCTGTTCTCTGGATACCGCGGAGCAAAACGCCGATGTTGTCGCCAGCCTCAGCAAAATCGAGGAGCTTTCTGAACATTTCGATGCCTGTAACAACAGACTTTCTTCTCTCCTCAGAGAGACCAACAATTTCGATTTCGTCGGACATCTTGAGCATACCACGCTCAACACGGCCCGTAGCAACCGTGCCGCGGCCTGTGATGGTGAAGACGTCCTCAACCGGCATCAGGAACGGGAGATCGCTCTTGCGCTCCGGCGTCGGAATAAAGCTGTCAACAGCGTCCATCAGCTCATGGATGCACTTGTACTCCGGAGCGTCCGGATCCTGAGACTTGCTGTCCAGCGCAACAAACGCGGAGCCCTTGATAATCGGCGTGTCGTCGCCCGGGAAATCATACTCGTTGAGCAGGTCGCGAATTTCCATCTCGACCAGCTCGAGGAGCTCTTCGTCGTCAACCTGATCGCACTTGTTCATGAAAACAACAATGTACGGAACGCCGACCTGACGGGAGAGGAGGATGTGCTCTCTGGTCTGCGGCATCGGGCCGTCAGCAGCGGAAACAACGAGGATAGCGCCGTCCATCTGCGCAGCACCGGTGATCATGTTCTTAACATAGTCGGCGTGACCCGGGCAGTCAACATGCGCATAGTGGCGGTTCTCTGTCTCGTACTCAACGTGAGCAGTGTTGATTGTGATACCGCGCTCTCTCTCTTCCGGAGCCTTATCGATCATGGAATAGTCTTCGAACTGAGCCTTGCCCTGCAGAGCGAGAACCTTTGTGATCGCAGCCGTGAGGGTGGTCTTACCATGGTCAACGTGACCGATTGTACCGATGTTTACGTGGGGCTTATTTCTTTCGAACTTAGCCTTTGCCATTGGAATTGCCTCCTTTTATGCAGTAAAATGGATTTTAGATTTAGCTTCATTGTAACAACAACGCGCTAAAAAATCAAGTGTTATTTCTTATTATTCCGCCTTTTTTCTGGACGCAATGATCGTCTCGGAAACAGACTTCGGAACTTCGGAGTAATGTGCCGGCTCCATGGTGTACTGACCGCGGCCCTGCGTCTTGGAACGCATGTCCGTCGCGTAGCCGAACATCTCGGAGAGCGGTACCTCACTGTTGATCTGCTGTGCGCCCGGAACGGCGTCCATACCGAGGATCATACCGCGGCGGGAGTTCAGATCGCCGATAACGTCGCCCATATACTCGTCCGGAACGATAACGACAACCTTCATGATCGGCTCCATAAGAACCGGATCGGCCTTGCGCATAGCCTCCTTGAACGCCATGGAACCGGCGATCTTAAAGCCCATTTCGGAGGAGTCAACCTCATGATA
>JAHZCM010000139.1:2393-5185 GCA_019422905.1 Oscillospiraceae bacterium | reverse complement strand
TCAGCACGCTTGCCACCACGGCCGCGCACGCGCCTGTGCCGCAGGCCATCGTCTCGCCGCTGCCGCGCTCCCAAACGCGCATTTTCAGCGTATGGCCGTCCAGCACTTGGACGAACTCCGTATTGATGCGTTCCGGGAATTTTTCAAAGCGCTCAAAATGCGGGCCGAGAGCCGCAAGGTCCGTCTTGTCTGGGTCGTCTCCGAAAATCACGCAGTGCGGGTTTCCCATCGAAACACAGGTGACTGCATACGGCCTGCCGAGCACTTCGATTTCGCGCGCCACAACCGTCTCGCCGTCAAACAGCACCGGGATCTTTTCCGGTGCAAGCTCCGCCCGGCCCATATCGACCGTGACCGCTGCGACCTCGCCGTTTTCCACTGCGACGCGGCAGGTTTTTATACCGCTCAGCGTCTCAATGCGCAGGACGTCCTTCCTGGCGATGCCGCTGTCATAGACGAATTTCGCCACGCAGCGCACGCCGTTGCCGCACATCATGCCCTCGCTGCCGTCCAGATTGAACATGCGCATTTTCGCATCTGCAATTTCCGACGGGCAGATGAAGATCACGCCGTCGCCGCCGATACCGGTGTGCCGGTCGGAAAGATAGACCGCCAGCTCCGCATGGTTTCGGATATCGTGGTCGAAGCAGCTGATATACACGTAATCGTTTGCACAGCCGTGCATCTTCGTAAACGTGATTTTCTGCTTCTTCCCGCTGTCCGCCACCCGCTCATAGCGGCCAACAGAGGAGCCGCTCTCCGCAATTCTTCGATATTTGTTCATACGTACGATCACTCACCTTCCTGCGCGGCGCGCATTTCTGTATTTCCGTGCCCTATTGGGGATACTGTCTTTTTTTACTGAAAATATGGGGTAAACATCTTTCGGCGCTCCGTGTACACGGAACGCCGAACCAGAATACAAGCCTGAAATCAGACCTCTACAACGCCGTCAAAGACCTTTTCCGCGCCGCCCGTCATCAGGACGCGCTCGTCCGTATAGCGCACGGAAAGGTCGCCGCCCTTCAGGATAACGCGGATATCCTCACCCTTCGTGCATCTGCCGTTCAGCGTCGCCGCCACGACTGCCGCACACGCACCCGTGCCGCAGGCCATCGTTTCACCGCTGCCGCGCTCCCAAACGCGCACCTTGAGCGTGCGCTCGTCCACGACCTCGATAAATTCGACGTTGACGCGCTCCGGGAAGAGCGGGTTATACTCGAACTTCGGGCCGATCGCGCTGAGGTCCAGCTTATCTACAGAGGGCGCGAACACCGCACAGTGCGGATTGCCCATCGAAGCGCAGGTGATGTAGTATTCGTGGCCGTCGATGACAACCGGCTTATTCACGATCTCATCGCCGCTAAGCTTAACCGGAACCTTTTCCGGCGCAAGCTCCGCCGGGCCCATATCGACCGTGATTCTGTAGGCTTTGCCGTTCATCGTCATGATGCTGCACTCCTTCACGCCGCTCTTTGTATCGATATGCAGCACCGACTTCTTCGCGATGCCGTTGTCATAGAGATACTTCGCAACGCAGCGGATGCCGTTGCCGCACATCATACCCTCGCTGCCGTCACGGTTGAACATGCGCATTTCCGCGTCCGCCTTATCGGACGGGCAGATCAGAATCACGCCGTCGCCGCCGACGCCGTTGTGGCGGTCCGAGAGATAGATGGAGAGGAACTCTGGAGAGGAAACTTCGTTTTCAAAGCAATTGACATAGATATAGTCGTTGCTGCACGCCGACATTTTCGTAAACGGCAGCTTGACCTTTTCACTTTTAAGGTTGTTGATGTCCACAATCTCCGTATTGTACGGGGTATAGCGGCTCATCAGGCTGTCTGCAAGCGCATTCGCGGTATCGATCGCCGTCAGGCACGGAATGCCGAGCAGCGCCGCCTTGCGGCGGATCTTCACGCTGTCACGCGCAGGGTTTCTTCCCTTCGCGGAGGTGGAGATGATATACGCGAGCTTGCCGCTTTCAAGCAGCGTGATCGTATTGACCGGGCTTTCGTGGATCTTATCGACGATCTTGACCGAAAGGCCGAGCTTCGCCAGAACGCTTGCCGTGCCGGTCGTCGCGTAGAGCGGGAAACCCATTTTGTCGAACTTCTTCGCGATCTCGCCGATCTCCTTTTTGTCGCCGTCGCGCACGGTGATGAAAACGCCGCCGCTCTTGTTCATTTTGCTGCCGGAGGCGATGAGTCCCTTGTAAAGCGCCTCCTCCAGATTGTTGCCGATGCCAAGCACCTCGCCGGTGGATTTCATCTCCGGCCCGAGCTGCGTATCGACGTCGGTCAGCTTCTCAAAGGAGAACACGGGAACCTTGACCGCCGTGTACGGAGAGGTCTTATAGAGACCCGTACCGAAGCTGAGATCCTTGAGCTTCATGCCGAGGCTGACCTTCGTTGCGAGATCGCACATCGGGACGCCCGTGACCTTGCTCAGGTACGGAACCGTTCTGGAAGCACGGGGGTTGACCTCGATGACATAGATTTCGCGGTCCATGATGATGTACTGCAGGTTGATCAGGCCGATGGCCTTGAGCTCCGTGCAGAGCATTTCCGTCGTGCTGACAATCTTTGCGCTCAGCTCATCGTCGATATCCTTCGCCGGATAGACCGCAATGCTGTCGCCGGAATGAATGCCGGTGCGCTCCACGTGCTCCATAATGCCCGGAATCAGGATATCCCCGCCGTCGCAGATCGCGTCCACTTCAATCTCCGTGCCGCTGAGGTATTTGTCGATCAGCACCGGGTTGTCCTGCTTCTGGCGCAGGATAATCCCCA
>JAHZCM010000139.1:0-2360 GCA_019422905.1 Oscillospiraceae bacterium | reverse complement strand
TGGCAGCGCTCCAGAAGCGCCTCAAAGCGTTCCCTGTCCTCCGCTGCGTCGATGCTGTCCGCAGAGGTGCCGATGATTGGCACGTTGTTCTTTGCAAGCGTTTTGGTCAGCTTGATCGCCGTCTGTCCGCCAAATGCCACAACAACGCCCTTCGGCTTTTCGATGTTGATGATGTTCATCACGTCTTCGCTGCACAGCGGCTCAAAATACAGCCTGTCTGCCGTATCGAAATCCGTGGAAACCGTTTCCGGGTTGTTGTTGATGATGACGACCTCATAGCCAAGGCGCTGGAGGGATTCCACGCAGTGCACGCTGGCATAGTCGAACTCGATACCCTGGCCGATGCGGATCGGGCCGGAACCGAGAACGACAACCGTTTCCCTGCCGCTCTTGCCGATGAACTCGAGCGCCTCATTTTCGCCGCCCTGCTCCGGCGTGTCATAGGTGCCGTAGAAGTAAGGCGTTGTGGCGGAGAACTCACCCGCGCAGGTATCGACCATCTTGAACGTCGCCTCATGGCGGTAGGCGGGCGCCGTGCCGCTCAGGCGGGTCAGCGCGTCGTCCGTATAGCCGAGCTTTTTGCCGTGCGTATACTGCGCCTGCGTCAGCGGCCGGCCGGCAATCTCACGCTCGTATTGCAGCAGGTTCGCGATCTTGTCGAGGAACCACATGTCGATCATCGTGAAATCGTGAATCTCTCTTGTGGAAACGCCGCGCTTCATCAGCTCATAAATTGCAAAGAGACGCTCGTCGGTGGCGTCCTTCAGGATCTGCCAAAGATCCTCGTCTGCATAATTTGCAAACTTCGGCATATTCAGCGTATCGAGGGAGATTTCCGCGCCGCGCACAGCCTTCATCAGCGCCATCTCAAAGGTATCGGCGATGGACATGACCTCGCCGGTCGCCTTCATCTGCGTGCCGAGATTGCGCTTCGCATAGACGAATTTATCGAACGGCCACTTCGGGAACTTGACCGCCACATAGTCGATGGACGGCTCAAAGGCCGCATAGGTCTTGCCGGTAACGGCGTTGATGATCTCGTCCAGCGTGTAGCCGATGGCGATCTTCGTCGCGACCTTCGCGATCGGATAGCCGGTCGCCTTGGAGGCCAGCGCGGAAGAACGGGACACACGGGGATTGACCTCGATCACCGCGTATTCAAACGACGTGGGATGCAGGGCAAACTGGCAGTTGCAGCCGCCCTCAACGCCCAGCGCGTCTACAATGTTGATCGCCGCCGTGCGAAGCATCTGGTATTCCTTGTCGGAGAGCGTGACCGCCGGCGCGATAACGATGCTGTCGCCGGTGTGAACGCCGACCGGGTCGAGATTTTCCATCGAGCAGACCGTAATCGAATTGCCGAGACTGTCGCGGATGACCTCAAACTCGATTTCCTTCCAGCCTGCAATGCTCTTTTCAACGAGGATCTGCGTGATCGGCGAGAGCGCGAGGCCGTTTGCCGCAACCTCCATCATCTCCTCGCGGTCGTTGACAATGCCGCCTCCGGTACCGCCGAGCGTAAACGCAGGGCGGATAATCACCGGGTAGGTGATCTCCTCGGCGAATTCCAGCGCGTCCTCCACCGTGGTGACAACCTTCGAGGGGATGCACGGCTGGTTGATGCTCTCCATCGTATCCTTGAAGATCTGGCGGTCCTCCGCCTTGTCGATCGTCTCCGGGGAAGCGCCCAGCAGACGGACGTTGTGCTTTTCGAGGAAGCCCTCCTTGGCAAGCTGCATGGAGAGCGTCAGGCCGGTCTGGCCGCCGAAGCCGGAGAGGATGCTGTCCGGCTTTTCCTTTTCGATGATGCGCTTGATCGTGGGCAGCGTGAGCGGCTCGATATAGATATGGTCCGCCATTGCGTTGTCCGTCATGATCGTGGCCGGGTTCGAGTTGACGAGAACGATTTCAATGCCGTCCGCCTTCAGCGCGCGGCAGGCCTGTGTGCCTGCATAGTCAAACTCCGCAGCCTGTCCGATCACGATCGGGCCGGAGCCGATAACGAGAACCTTTTTAATGTCTTTATTTAATGGCATAGCTGTTAACATTCCTTTCCATACAAAAAAGCGTCTGCAATCGTGTAGCTGCCGGCCTTTCGCCGGCGGGCTCCGCCCTGTGTCAGGACTTTTTCATCATATCAAAAAATGTGTCGAACAGGAAGGATGTATCGCAGGGACCGCCGCAGGCTTCCGGATGGAACTGCACCGAAAACGCAGGGATTTTCTTATAGCGGATACCCTCGCAGGTTTTGTCATTGACGTTGATAAAATACTCCGAAGCAATCTCCTTGTCGATGCTGGAGGAAACGACCGCATAGCCGTGGTTCTGGCTGGAGATATAGACACGTCCGGTTTCCAGAT
>JAHZCM010000138.1:4229-5291 GCA_019422905.1 Oscillospiraceae bacterium | reverse complement strand
AAGGGTAAGTACAGCAGTCTTTGCTTTTACTATAGGCATTGCAAGCGATAACCAGACGTATTTGAAATTTTTATAAAACAAATTTATAATAAAGGTGTTCCGAGAGAGAATGCCTTTATTTTTGAAGAAGGCTTGCGGAATGACCATGACCGAAGTAAATACCCGTGGCTGCATCCCTGTGGATGTGCTGGAAAAGTACGAAGATTGGAATATGGGCGAAGGCAATTATACCGGCCATGATATAAAGTGCCTGAGCCTAATCTTAACCTTGCAGAAAGTCGGGTTCCAAAACGCACAAACCCTACAGTATATGCAAGATGATGGACGCGGAGGGCGGCTCCCAAATGTCTGGTAGTGCTTAACAGCAAAGCGGAAAGCTTTGGATCAGATTCGTTTCAAGGAAACTCAGTCGGGCAGGCTGAGCTTTCTGGAGAGTGAAATTACTGGCCTGATAGTGAAAAGGAGAAAACAGGAGGAAACACACGTATGATTCATGAACACATCAAACTGAACGACGCGGAACTGGTAACATATATCCATGACAAATCCGGGCAGGGGGATTTTCAGATTCCCAAGCGGCCCGCCATTATCGTCATGCCGGGCGGGGCCTACGCGTTTTTGGCGGATACAGAGGGCGAGCCGGTAGCGCTCACTTTCATGAAGGAGGGGCTACAATGCTTTTGTGCTCCGCTATTCTGTGGGCGATGACTGCACTTATCCCAAAATTTTGGAGGAGATTTCCCTGGCGATTTGGGAGGTGCGCAGCCATGCGGAGGAATGGAGTATTGACCCGGACGCCATTATGATGATGGGCTTCTCCGCCGGAGCCTGCTTGGCGGCCATGTCTGCTACCCAGTGGAACACGCCTGGCCTGGCAGAGCGGCTGGGCGTACCCGCCGAGGGTATTAAGCCGAATGCGGCTGTCATCGGATATGGCTGTTGGCACAACACCAACACCATCCAGAACGACCCGAAGTTTTACAACCCAGACGCGGCGAAAATTGCCAAGGATTGTACTCCGGAATTGGACTTTATCAACTATACGGGCCCGCATATGCCGCC
>JAHZCM010000138.1:0-4219 GCA_019422905.1 Oscillospiraceae bacterium | reverse complement strand
TATGTCAGCGCTGTGAATCCTCTCATGATTGCCGGAAGATGTATGGAACTTGACCTGCCGTTTGAGCTGCACCTGTTCCAGGGTGGTTCCCACGGGATGTCGGTGAGCAATACATTGACTAGCTATTCAACATATAAGTGTGAGAGCGTTTTTGTGAAAGGCGATAACAAGGCTGTTTTTAGCTAAAGCGATGTGCTCGGACAAGGCTGGGCAAATACCTTTTCCGATATTTTGTTGGGATCTTGTACCTGAACCCTTTGACAGAACCCGGGAAATGTCCGGTGTTTCCGGCTAATGTGACTTTTGAGCCGGGCTGCTGGAACAATCGGCACATCCGCCACGCGAAACACACTGTCCAAGCATTTCTTTTCGGTAATGCAGCAAGGAGCCGGTAATGCAGCGAAAGATAGGCGACGGCTTGATGGTATGCGCCATACGCGTCGGCAAGGCTCGGCGCAATCACATTCTTACTTTATCCGTTGAGTTCCCCGCGAAGCGGAGGCTTCTAGGCATGTGCTGGAAATTTTGAAAGCGATAAAATGAAGTGCCGGGCAGATACAGGTTTTGCGTATCTGCCCGGCACTTGCCGTTTCGGCTGAATTCGTTGAATTATGAAAAGAGATTTTTTATGCGATCCCAGAAGCTGCCGATGTTGTCTGTTGATTCTGTGTCAGCCGGTTCCGCGGTATCGCTTGTTTTTTCTTCGACGGCTTCTGTGCGCATGACAATCTGGACCGTGATGGATTCGCTATCGGCACAGCCGGAGCCCGTGTAGCTTTCGGCGCGTTCCTGCAGCAGATTGAGAACCAGCCGCAGCGTGGAGTTTGGATCGGTCAGGGCATCGAGCTTTTCCTCAATCGTGGTGGCGAAGGTATGCATGCCGTCATAAAACTCCGCGGTGCCGTCCTTCAGCGCGGCGCCGCCGGTTTCAAACTGCGCGATCGTGCCGGCAACGGTCTTGCTGGAGCCGGAAAGCGTCTGCATACCGCTCAGCAGATTGCCCGCGCCATCGGAAAGCGTTGCCGTACCTGCGGCAAAAGCACTTGTGCCGGAGGAAAGTGCCGCGGTACCGTTTCCGAGCGTTTCGGCGCCGTCTGCAAGCGCATTGGATGCACCGACAACCGTATTTGCATTTGCAGGGTTTGCCGGGTCATAAAGTGCGCTGGTTAGGGTATCCACCGCGCCGAGCATAGAAGTGGCGTCTCCGGAGAGAGCCTGAAACTCTTCCAAAAGGCCGTAAAAGGCAGAGGTATCAATGTCGGGAATCTGGCGGCTTACGGCTTCCATAGCGCCCGCTTTTGCAGCCTGCATCTGTTCGGAGGAAACCACGGCATCGGCGACAGCATCTGGGTCGACAACAACGTTTTCTTCCATCGCGGTTTTCACCGCAGAAACACAGGCTTCTGTCAGTGCGCTGTTATCGATGGAAGGCGCTGCCGATGCCATCTGTTCGAGAATCGCGTTGCGGGTTTCCTCGTCAATGCCGTCATACTGGGCAAGAACTTCTGCGAGAGCAGCGTTATACTGCTCGGCAACGGCGGCTGCGGTATTTTGCGCATATTGTGCCATAACATTGCGGATTGCCGCCTCTGCCGCCTGCTCACAGCCCGGCAAAACCTGCGCGGCAGTGGCCTGTGCCGCCGCGGCCGCCGCGCCGCCTGCCGCCTGATCAAAGACGGTGCCGATGCCGGCGGAAAGCTGCACCTTGAGGCCGGAGGTATCCGGCAGGGTGATGTTGTTCAGCTCGCCGGCTAGCTGATTCATCTTCGCTTCGAGCGCGGATTTTTGTTCGGCAGCTTCCAGAAGGCCGGGCACAAGCTGCGTGTTCAGCAGGCCTGCAAGCTGGGCCGTTCCGTTTTGGAGTGCGGCTGCACCGGCAGCAAGCTCGGCGGATTTGTCGGAGAGCAGCTGTGCGTTCTCCAGCAGGTTTCCGCTGCCCGCCGCAAGTGCCTGTGTGCCGCTCAGCGCGGCATCCACACCGTCGTCGAATTCGGCATAACCGGCAGCAAAGGCATGGAGGCTTTCCGTCAGGGTGGCGGCAGCGTCGTCCAACGCGCCGGAACCGTCCTGAAGCTGGTCGATTGCATCGATTAGCTGATCGAGTTCATCAGAATCCCCGGTCAAACCTTCGATATCCAGATCAGCGAGATTTGAAGCGGCGGCAAAGAAAAAGCTCGGCACTGTGCAGTCCGTGACGTCGGCTTCGATTGTAATGCGGTCGAGCATCAGGCCTTCCAGCTCGGTGAATCCTTCCGGCAGCAAGCCGTCCAAGGCGTCGCGGATACCCGGCATTGTCAAAAAGCATGCGAGCTGTGTTTTGGAATCCGATTCCACCGTGCCGTGCTCGGCTCTGATGTTTTCGTAGCCATTGTGCGGGAGCACGGCTGCCGCGACCGTAAAGAACGGCGTGCAGACTGTACGGCTCTCACCATTTACCGATACGGTTTCCGCCGTGTTGTTTATCAGCAGAACCTCTGCGACGAGATGACCGCTTTTGCCTTCCAGCTCCGCGGGGGAAACGGCGGCGCCGTCCAGCGTGTAGCGAATTTCGACCGACACAGGCGGTGTGCTTTGCGTTGTGCCCTGATAGAAAATATCGAGATCTTCCGTTGTCCAGCGCAACGTGTTGCCGGATTGCACCGGCTGCGTATCGCTCTTGAGGTTTTGAATGTTTTCGAGCGTGCTTATGTCCTCAGCGCTGTCAAAACCCGTATCACTGTGCAGCCAGTCGCTGACGATCTGTTCCTTCACGGAGCCGTCCGGATTCAAAATTAAATAAGCCGTTTCCTTCTTTTCAATTGCGTTATCCGGTTTGACTGCGAAGGCCGGAACGGAGCAGCCCAGTACCAGCAGTACGGAAAGTGCCGCAGCAGCGGCTTTTTGCAAATATTTTTTCATAATCAAAATCCTTTCTCGAAATCGATTCAAGACTGCGCGGTTTCATTCGGCTTCTTCGGCTGAATCCAGTGGAAGCTGGTTTTCTTCAGGATCGGAGCGGCCAGTACCAGCAAAGAAGGCAGCACAATCAAGATAACGGCCATGCTGATGAGCGCGCCGCGGCTGATCAAACGGCAGAGGCTGCCGATCAGCTCCATGCGGGAGACGAGCGATACGCTGAAGGTCGCGGCAAAGAAGGTCAGGCCGCTTGTCAGGATGCTCTGGCTGCACTGCTCAACCGCAATCTGCGCGGCTTCCGCCGCCGTGTGCCCGGCATTGCACTCTTCGCGGAAGCGGGTTGTCATCAGGATCGCATAGTCGACCGTTGCGCCGAGCTGAATGGTGCCGATGACAATGCTTGCAATGAACGGCAGCGTCGTCCCGGTAAAATAGGGGATACCGAGGTTGATCATGATTGCGCTTTCAATCGCGGCGACTAGCAGAACCGGAACGGAGGCCGAGCGGAACACGATGGCGACGATCAGAAAGACGATCAGGATGCTTGTTGTGTTGACGTTTTGAAAATCTACGTTTGCGACGTCGATCAGGTCGTTGGTCATGGCGCCTTCGCCGGTAATCACGCCGTTTGGATCGTAGCGCTTGACAATTTCGGTCATTTCGGCCAACTGTGCGCTCTGTGCATCGGTACCGCTTTTATAGGAAGAGTTTGCGAGGATCAGCTTATGGCCGCCGGCCTCAAAAATCTCCCGGATTTCCGCCGGAAGAATGGATTCCGGGATACCTGCACCGACAAATTTCTCATAGCTCAGAACCTGATGGATGCCGTCCACCTCGCTGAGCGCATCCGAGAGCTGTTCCAGATCCTTTTCGGGCAGGCTGTCATCCACGATAATGAAGTGGGAGGTTGTCATATCGAAATCCTCCTTTAGGCGGTTTGTACCCGCGATTCCGGGAAGATCCTGCGGCAGCGCGTCAAAAATCGTGTAGTAAACCGGTGTTTTCGCCTGCGCAAAAGCGAAGGGAATAAAAACGCTGGCGAATAGGATTAAAATCAGTATGCGGTGTTTGACAATGAATTTGGACGTATGCGTGAGCTTCGGAATAAAGGTGCGGTGCGTATGCTTTTCGATGCTTTTGCGGAAGGTCATCAGCAGCGCCGGCAGGACGGTAACCGTGCAGACAACGCCGAGGAACACGCCCTTTGCCATAACAATGCCGATATCCGCACCGAGCGTCAGAGACATCGTACACATGGCGAGGAAGCCGGCGATTGTGGTGAGCGAGCTTCCCAAAATGGAAGAGAAGGTTTTCTGAACAGCGT
>JAHZCM010000137.1:1225-5295 GCA_019422905.1 Oscillospiraceae bacterium | reverse complement strand
TCTTTGGCGTAAGCTTTCAAAGCTGGTGCAGTTGAACCTGATCTTCATGATCCCGTTTACCATTGCTGTGGTCTTGATGGTTCTGATTCTCTTTCTCCCGCTTCCACACTTCGCATTTGATACGGCTCTTTTGGGCGCGTTGGATTTATATGTGATTTACGTGGTGCCGATACCGATGATTTTCTTATCGCCGTTTACCGCCGGTATGGCCTATGTAACCCGCAATTTCGCCAGAGAAGAGCATGCCTTCGTCTGGTCGGATTTCTGGGATGCAGTTAAAAACAACTGGAAGCCCTCGCTCCTAAACGGCGTGATTGTCTATGCTGCGTATGTCATTTTGAGCTTTTCGATTTTCTTCTATTCAAACCAGATGAATTCAAACTGGCTCTTTATGATTCCGTTTGCGATTTGTTGCCTGTTGGCCATCATGATGCTGTTTGCACAGTATTATATTCCGCTCATGATCGTGACCTTTGATTTGAAATTGCGTCACATTTACAGAAACGCCTTCATTTTC
Organism: Oscillospiraceae bacterium; assembly: GCA_019422905.1. Lineage (GTDB taxonomy): Bacteria > Bacillota > Clostridia > Oscillospirales > Acutalibacteraceae > Hominenteromicrobium. The sequence goes on along the minus strand of JAHZCM010000137.1, from coordinate 4,778 downwards.
GCCATTCTCGGTCTCCTGCGCAACCTGCTGATTACGGCAGTTATCGTTGCGATGATTATAGGGACGTTGTACTGCCCGGGTGGTTTTCTTGTGATCCCGCTGATATTGCTGGTTCTGATTGTCTTTTCTTTTATCAGCTATCTTTCCAGCTTTGCGACGTATTCGATTGTCGACAAGTACCTGATTCAGCCGTTTTACCAAAAAGAAGCGGAGGCGTCTGCACAGAAAACCACTGCAACGGAAGGGGAGACATTCTCCTTTGAAACGGATGAGCTGGATGAGGACGATGAGGATGCGCCCAAATATGTTTATGTGAATGGCCGCTTGATCGATCGGAACCTGCTCAAAGAGGATTCTGTATTCTCCGATGAGACAAAAGAACATTTGAATTGATATCATCTGAAATCAAGCAAAAGAGCAATCTGAATTTGAGTAAAATTAAAAAGTAAAAATCAGAAAAAACAGCAAAACCCTTGCGGAATGTAGAAATTCCGCAAGGGCTTTGCAAATTTTGTCGTTTTTTACTTTTGCTTTTTCGCATATACGTTCGCCAGCGGATTTGCATGGACGGCGTCCTCCATCTGTGTACTCGATGTATGCGTGTAAATTTCTGTTGTACCCAGGTTCTCGTGGCCGAGGATATCCTGCAGCACACGGATATCCACATGACCGTGGCGGTACATCAGCGTGGCAGCCGTATGGCGCAGCTTATGTACGGAATATCCTGCGCCGCCAAGCCCAATTTTGGCAAGGTACTTATTGACCATGGCCTGCACGGTTTTCGGACTGATCCGCGTACCGCGATTGCTCAGGAACAGCGCGTTCCGATCCTTTACATGGTCTTTCGGACGAACCTTGATATAGTTTTCAATCGCTTTCAGACAGGCGTCATTGAGGTAAACAATGCGCTCCTTATTGCCTTTACCGACAATTCGCAGCGTAGCGTTGTTGTGAATCACATCGCTCAGGTTGATGGAAACAAGCTCCGAAAGTCGCATTCCGCAATTTAAAAACAGCGTCAAAATGCAGTAGTCGCGTTCTTTGTCTGCGCCTTCAACGGCATTCAGCAATTCGATACTTTGTTCGAGAGATAAAAAGCGGGGGAGCTTCTTGGCCTTTTTCGGCGGTGTCAGGTTTTCTGTGGGATTGGTCTCCAAAACGCCTTCATGAACGGTCAGATAACCAAAAAAGCTCTTAAGGCTGGAGGATTTTCGCTGCCGTGTAGAACTCATGTTGCTGCGTTCATCCGCAACGAAATTCATGAACTCAAAGATATCCATTGTTGTAATGGAACGGATAAAATCAAGATCAATGTCCTGAACTGGAATTTCTTCAAAAGGCATATCTTCAGGAACTAAATGACGAAAGCGCTTCATAAAGCGAAAGAACGTGCGCAAATCCATGCAGTATTCATCGACTGTTTTTTGTGCACGGCCTTTGATGTTTCTGTAATATAAGGCATATTGCCGGACGATTTCCGGCATTTCGGAGGCAATATCAAATTTCATAAGTTGTTTTTCCTTCCCTAAATTATACAAAATATTTATTTTGTATAATTATAGCTATTTCTTGCCCCTATGTCAACCCTGTTGTTTTTATGTGCCTGCATATACCTTGAGCGGTAAGATCCCGCCAATATCCAGCATGCGGTTCTGTGTAAGCTCTACAGCACGCACCTGATGCTTTTCCAAAAAGCACCGTACACGCGCCGCACAATCCAAAGAATCCAATGCACCTGTAAAAGCCAACGTGTTTGTATCGATGAGCCCACAGCATCCGCCGATAAAGCCGTAATCATATCCGTTAAGTGAAATCCCGCGTTCCGGAATTAACAGAGCATCCATACCCATGAACTGTGCGGCAGCGTAGATCCCGCTGTCCATCGTGATGACCGCATGATCGTTTACAACCGCTGTTGCACATCGCGTGTATCCCTGATTGACGTGAATGGTTCGTAGGCCCAATGCCTCGATGTAATTGTAAATCAAAGGATCAACCGAGCCGAGATTCGCAAGCAGCTTGTCCGAAATCTGCAGCGCGTTGCAGAGTACATCGCCCGGATATCGTGCAGAGGGCTCCGAGGCGGTTTCCGCCACAATAAATCCGGCGGCTTCCAGCCTTTCACGCAGAGCCCGTTCCCCTTTTAAAACAAATATTCGATTTTCGTTCAGATGAAAAATCTGCATATCGGCGTGGTACGCTGTCGGTGCCTGCAGCCGGGGATCCGGGACTGTGGCAACACAGGAAATCCCCCTCTTTTCCAATGCCTGCAGCACTTCCGGATATTCACCGGAAACGGCCGCAAGGCTCACTCTGCCCTGCGGCAGGTTGGGCCGGCAAACAAAATTTTCCGCTTTTATACACATGCTTCAAAGGCCTCCCGCACATTGCGCACGCCGAGCAGTTCCATGCCGCCGAAACGCTTTGAATCCATATTTTTCATACTGTGATATGGCAGAACGCAGCGTGTGAAGCCAAGCCGAAACGCCTCCGAAACACGCGCCTCAATATGGCTTACAGAGCGCAGCTCGCCGGCAAGGCCGATTTCTCCAAATACCACCGTATCATCGCGAATCGGCGTATCTTTCAAGCTGGAAACGAGCGCTATTGCAACAGCCAGGTCTACGGCCGGCTCATCAATGTGCAGGCCGCCGACCACATTCAGATAAGCGTCAAGGTTCGAAAAATAGAATCCGGCGCGCTTTTCCAAAACAGCCAGAATCAGCGCCATGCGGCCGTAATCAAAGCCGGTCGACATTCGGCGCGGCGTGCCAAAGCCGGATGTCGTCGCAAGGCCCTGAATCTCCGCAAGAAGTGGACGCGTACCCTCCATAACGGCTGTGACGCAGGTACCGGAAGCGTTTTTGGGCCGTCCGGAAAGCATTGCCTGCGAGGGATTCTCGATCTGGCGCAGACCGGCCTCCCCCATATCAAACACGCCGATTTCGTTTGTGGAGCCATAACGATTTTTGACTGCACGCAGAATCCGGTGCGTCATCTGCCGGTCGCCTTCAAAATAGAGCACTGCATCCACAATATGTTCCAGAACCTTCGGGCCGGCGATTGCGCCGTCCTTGTTGACATGCCCGACAAGAATCGCAGGAATATCCAGTGATTTTGAGCAGCGCAGAATCGCATTTGTACACTCGCGCACCTGTGTCACACTGCCGGGCGAAGAATTCAGATCGGCAAAGTTCATGGTTTGAATGGAATCGATCATCACGATATCCGGCTTTTCCGCGCGGATGTGCTCGATCACAAGCTGTACATCCGTTTCCGACAAAATGCGCAAATTGGGGCTGGAAACCCCCAGACGTGCGGCGCGCAATTTGATCTGCCGGGCGGATTCCTCACCGGAAACGTAGAGAATCCGCAGGTTCTTGCCGAGATATTCGCAGATCTGCAAAAGGATCGTCGATTTGCCGATGCCCGGATCGCCGCTGATTAAAACCAGCGATCCCTTCACAAGGCCGCCGCCGAGCACACGGTCAAGCTCCGATAGCCCCGTAAGATAGCGGTGCTCGTCATCCGTATCGATTTCACTGATTGTCAG
>JAHZCM010000137.1:880-1215 GCA_019422905.1 Oscillospiraceae bacterium | reverse complement strand
TGAAGTCGGATACGCCGTTGCAGCACGCGACTTTGAGACGGCTGCCGGAGCCTTTACGGATTCCTCCATCGTGTTCCATTCTCCGCAATCCGGGCATTTTCCGGCCCATTTTGCGGTTTCATAGCCGCAGTTGGAGCAGATATATACAATTTTATTTTTGGATGCCATGATTTATCAGCCCTTAATCTCGTTCTGTGATTATTTTATCACGGAACGAACGTTTTGTAAAGGGTTATTCCGCAGCACGAAAAGACATGATTCCTTCCGCCAGCGCATCGGCAATCTTCTTTTGGTAGCCGGCATCACAGAGCAGTTCGGCCTCTTCGGGATTCGAG
>JAHZCM010000137.1:0-823 GCA_019422905.1 Oscillospiraceae bacterium | reverse complement strand
TTACCGCGGGGACCTCTACGTGGTTTAAAATATAAATGTTGCTCCCTGCCTGTTTGTTTTCCCGTGTGTTGTCCGGCTGTACCTGTGCGACGACTGCACGGCGCAGGTATTCTGCAAGCTCGGCGCTTCTTGAATTGACCGGCGAATAGAACATCTGCGCGCCGCTGTATTGGCTCTGCTCAAAAAAATTCTGGTGAATGCTGACCAGAATACAATTCTCCGTCTCATTGACAACCTGCGCGCGGTATTGAATGTCCGAGCGTTTCCGCTCGGACACGGTGGACAATGATGTGTCGCCTACGGCGGTGTCGGTTTCTCGAATCATCATTACCGGATACCCTTCGCTTTGCAGAGCCTCCTGTAGCAGTTGAGCAATAGCCAGGTTCACTGTTTTTTCTTCTATACCGTTGACGCCGACTGCGCCTCCGTCCTCCCCGCCGTGTCCGGCATCCAATATGATGGTCGGCAGGGATTCGGTTTTTGCTGCCGCCGTCGCAACGGCATGCGCCGCGCCGAATATGGAGCAGAGGAACATAACGAGCGCGCCAAAAAAGAAAGCGGTCAATATATACGACATTTTAACAGAGACATACTTTTTCACACCGCATCACCCACGCAAATATATGTCTGTGTACCGCGCCTTTATGCCTAGGCTGCCGATTTACAAACAGGCGAAGAACAGGCAACAGCCTGGGCACGTTTCGTGGTGCGCCGTCAAAGCGTCGTTTTCTCCTTTTCGAATACAACTTCGCTCAGAACGGCTTGCCCTGCGCGCAGATATTCCCTTTGAATTTCCTTTCGCTGCAGAAGCCAGCTGTCCACA
>JAHZCM010000136.1:2394-5332 GCA_019422905.1 Oscillospiraceae bacterium | reverse complement strand
TTTCGCCTCCATATCCAGCCCCAGCTCGCGGTAAAACAGACCGGTGAAAGATGCGCCGACCTGCGAGCCGATCATGGACTGCGCATTCTCCGCCTCCTGCATGGCGGCGGAAATCTGCTCCTGAGGCATCTGCTGCAAAAGCGGTATCAGCGCATACAGGCGATCCATATCCACATTCTGTATGCCGCTCTCCGCGTCCAGCGTCTCATTTGTCTGTTCCCCGATCGTTTTGAGAAAGGTCATAAAGGCGTAGGCCGCCTTGCCGTACGCCTCTGCGGCCGCCGCCTCGGTCTCCGCATCGCCGGTCATCTCTACGGCGTCCACTTCCCGAATGGCCGTGTAATCTTTCGCAATCATCGCTTCCCTGCTGCCGCCGCACTCCACCGGCGTATACGCCGCCCGGAAGGCCGCCTCATCCTCTTCGTTCATAAAGCCCGCCAAAAGCTCCACGCCCTGCGCGTTCATCACCTCCGGAAGCGCTTCGTCTATGCCGCCCATCTGGATGCCGGTATTGACGATATCGCTCATCAGGTTCGGCAGCGTCAAATCGCACATCGCCTGCCCGAACAAAAACAGAATGCTCAGGATTGCCGGCAGGGCAAAGGGTTTTAAGTATTTACCAAGCAGTTTCATTCTTTCACGCCTTTCCTTTCCGCGCATTTGTACAGCCGCCTTCGGTCCGCGCCAGCATGCGCCCCATATTCTCCCACATCTGCCGCAAAACGCGGAAGGTAACGTCCATATCGCCGCCGTCAATGCCCGCACAAATCTCCTGATAAAAAGCATGCTGCATCGCCTTGCAGTGTTCGGCGGTTTCCTGCGCTTGCGGCGTCAGGTGCAGCCGGATCATCCGCCGGTCTCTCTCATCCGGTACGGCCTCAATACAGCCGGCCTGCACCAGCTCCTCTACGGTCTTGCTCAAAAGGGAACGCGAAACCCCCAGCGCCTTGGCAATTTCACCCGCCGTATTCAACTCTGACATCGAGAGGATCACAATCAGCTCCAACTGATTGACCGTCAGCTCAAGCGTTTTCGCCATTCGCTTGAGTTGCTCGCGCATAACGCGGTGCAGCATCTCGATCCGCGATGAAATATGCCTGTCAAATATACAGGCCGCATCCATCCATTCTCCCCGCATACCTGCAACCTCCTCTTCTGCCGCTGCTACGGCATTCACAAATAGTTCAAATTATGAACTGTTCAATTTCGAACTATACTAGCATATCTCTCCATAAAAATCCATAGATAAATTGTAAACAAAAAGACCCGCAGAAGCGGATTTCCCTGCCTCTGCGGGTCTGATTATGTCGGAAACGAAATTACTTAACTTCGACTTCAGCGCCAGCCTCTGCGAGCTTCGTCTTGAGCGCCTCAGCGTCGTCCTTGGAAACAGCTTCCTTAACAGCCTTCGGAGCAGCGTCAACGAGAGCCTTTGCTTCCTTCAGGCCAAGGCCGGTAGCTTCCTTGACAACCTTGATGACGTTGATCTTGTTCGCGCCAGCGGACTTGAGGATAACGTCGAACTCGGTCTTCTCTTCAACAGCCGGAGCAGCAGCCGGAGCAGCAACAGCAACAGCAGCCGGAGCAGCAGCGGAAACGCCGAACTCCTCTTCGAGAGCCTTAACAAGCTCGGAGAGCTCGAGAACGGTAAGAGCCTTTACTTCTTCAATAAGATTTGTAACCTTCTCAGACATGGTATGAACCTCCATAATTTTGATAATTGTTTTTAGATTTGTAAAATTCGAAAACCGAATCATTCAGCGGCGGCAGCCTTCTGCTCGCAAATTGCATTGAGCGCGATGGCCAGACCGCGGATGGTGCCGTTGAGTACATTGGCAAAGCCCTGGATCGGTGCATTGAAGCCGCCGAGAACCTGCGCAATGAGCACTTCCTTGCTGGGCAGCTTGGCAAGCGCATCCACGCCTGCTACATCAACCGCTTCGCCGTCAATAAAGCCGGCCTTCACGGCAAACTTCTTGTTCGCCTTCGCTGCGGTTTCCGCATACTCCGAAAGGATCTTTGCGCCTGCGGCATAATCGCTTTCGCTCATCGCGATCGCGGTTGTACCCTCGAGAACGCTGTCAAGGCCCTCGATGCCTGCTTCCTTCAGCGCGCGGGAAAGAAGCGTGTTCTTAACGACCTGATATTTGCAGCCTGCCTCACGGAGAGACTTTCTGAGCTTTGTATCGTCTTCCACCGTGATACCTTCATAATTGACAATCACGCCGGTGACGCTGTTCTTCAGAGCCTCTGTGAGCGCAGCAACCTGAGCCTGCTTCTGCTCCAAAATTTTCTGACTGGGCAATTCGTTTCACCTCCGACAATGTGAAATAACGGAATATATGTGCATACAAAAACGCCCCTTCGCATCTGCAAAGGGGCGAAAAGCATCTGAAATACACGCTCGGATTCCCGAACGCTTCCTTGCTTTACTCTCTCCTCGGCAGGCACGGAAAAACCGTTTTATGCGCACGACCCATGGAGATCGTGTTGTGCACCTGCTGTCTCTGGTGAAAACAGCTTAATTATTATAGCACGACAGAGAGATTCTGTCAAGGCTTTTTTCGGTTCGGAATCAGCCGACCTTATTCGGGTTGATCTTGACGCCGGGGCCCATGGTCGATGCAACGACGCAGGAGCGGATATACTGGCCCTTTGCAGCGGCCGGCTTTGCCTTGTTGATCGCTTCGAGCAGCGTGTTGAAGTTGACAAGCAGCTTCTCCATGCCGAAAGAAACCTTGCCGATCGGGCAGTGGATGATATTCGTCTTGTCGAGGCGGTACTCGATCTTACCGGCCTTTGCTTCCGTGATTGCGCGGGCGATATCCGGCGTAACCGTACCGGCCTTCGGGTTTGGCATAAGGCCGCGGGGGCCGAGCACCTTACCGAGACGACCGACCATACCCATCATATCCGGCGTTGTGACGACGACGTCGAA
>JAHZCM010000136.1:0-2384 GCA_019422905.1 Oscillospiraceae bacterium | reverse complement strand
CCCTCGGACTGAATCTTCTGAATCATGTCGTTGCCGCCGACATAATCGGCGCCGGCGTTGCGGGCATCCTCTTCCTTCTCCGGCTTACAGATTGCGAGCACGCGGACAGACTTGCCTGTACCGTGCGGCAGAACAATCGCGCCGCGGACCTGCTGATCCGCATGACGGCCGTCAACGCCCAGCTTTACGTGGACTTCAACGGTCTCGTCGAACTTTGCTGTACCTGTCTTAATGCAAAGATCAAGAGCTTCCTCAGTATCATAAAGACGGCTGCGCTCGATCAGCTTTGCGCTATCGACATACTTTTTACCGTGTTTCATTCATGTTCCTCCTAAAGTGGTGAATATCGGATTCTCAGAGAGCTTCCTCCCACCCGGGTAAAATTTAATCTACAACCTCAATGCCCATGCTGCGCGCTGTGCCGGCGATCATGCTCATCGCACTTTCGACGGAGGACGCGTTGAGATCAGGCATTTTCTGCTCGGCGATCTTCTTTACCTGCTCGCGGGTAATCTTTGCGACCTTTGTCTTGTTCGGTGTGCCCGAAGCTGTTTCAATGCCGCACGCCTTCTTGATAAGAACAGCAGCCGGCGGCGTCTTTGTTACAAAGGTAAAGGAACGGTCTGCGTAAACTGTGATGACGACCGGGATAATGAGGCCCACATCGCCTTTGGTGCGCTCGTTGAATTCCTTTGTAAATGCCATGATGTTAACACCGTGCTGACCGAGAGCCGGTCCGACCGGTGGCGCCGGAGTAGCTTTACCGGCAGGTATCTGGAGCTTAATCAAGCCCGTAACCTTCTGAGCCATTTGTTTGCACCTCCAAAATTCGTGGTTGCTGGCGGAACGCCCGAAAAAATTTTGACGCTCCTCCCACAGGGGGAACCTCCCCCTCAATAAAAAGCGGAAACCCGCAATTTACCGTGATTTAGTCGACCGGCTCGGCCTGATCCAGTTCAAGGTCAACCGGCGTTTCGCGTCCGAACATCGAAACCGTAACGCGGATGCGATTCTTTTCGAGATCGATCTCGTTTACGATTCCAATAAAGCCTTCCAGCGGTCCGTCGGTGATCTGGACGCTGTCACCGACCTTGTAGGAGACCTCGACATTCCGTGTTTCCACGCCAAGACGCTCGACTTCTTCAGCCGTGAGCGGAATCGGCTTGGAAGACGGACCGACGAAGCCCGTGCATCCGCGGATATTTCGGACCGCATACCAGGATTCATCCGTGAGGATCATCTTGATAATCACATAGCCCGGAAAAATCTTGCGCTCCACTTCCTTGGTCTTTCCGTTGGAGCCAACCTCCAGAACCTTCTCCGTGGGCACGCGGATCTCGTGAATCAAATCCTGAAGCTGGTGGTTCTCCACCGTCTTCTCCAGATTCGACGCAACCTTGTTTTCATACCCGGAATAGGTATGAACAACATACCATTTTGCTTCGTCCGACATTTCGTTTCCTCCGCTTCTAAATAAACACGCTGCTCAAAACCGCGTCGCTTATTTCGCCACTTCCATGACGAGACCCAGCAGATTCATGAAGACGGTATCCAGCAGGAAAATGAAGAGCGCCAGAACGATGATGGTGACAAGCACGACGCCGACGTTCTTGAATACGTTCTTCGGCGTGGGCCACACGATCTTCTTGATTTCGCCCTTGCAGTCGCGGATAAATTTTCCCGTCTTCTTGACAAAGCGAACAAAGCCGTTTTCTTTTTTCGTTGTTTCGGCCATACCCTTGTCCTCGCTTTACTTTGTCTCTCTGTGGAGCGTGTGCTTCTTGCAGAATCTGCAGTACTTGTTCATCTCAAGTCTGTCGGGATCGTTCTTCTTGTTCTTTTTCGTATTGTAGTTGCGCTGCTTGCACTCCGTGCATGCCAATACGACCTTTACTCTCATGACGGCACCTCCGTTTTACGGAATAAATTTGGGGTTCAGCCCCAGCCTCCCTCATAAAAAATAGGCGCAAAAAAATAGCCCCTAAACTGAGGTATACATATCATACCATACGGCACAATCCTCTGTCAAGGGCTATTTTACAATTTCTATGCGGTTTCTCAGCCGTTCAAACGGGCTTCGACCTTCTTCTGCTTCTTTTTCTTCTCGGGCTTGATCTTCTTGCCGATCAGCTTTCTCGAATGCTTGTAGACCTTCTGTAAATCGCAGCCGTCCGTGAAATTCTCGGTGATGCTCTGAATGGCCGCGTCGCCGATGTTGTTCAGCACGCCGAACTGGATGACCGCGCGGGTGTCCATGTCGCCCGCGCCGTACATCTCGCAGAGCACGGTGCAGAGACGCTTGAACGGCTCGCTGTCCTTGTACTGCGTCGCAAGCTGCTCGCATTTGGGCGCAACCTTTTCCCTGGCAACAATGGCGGTGCGCC
>JAHZCM010000135.1 GCA_019422905.1 Oscillospiraceae bacterium | reverse complement strand
GGACGCGGCCGCACAGTCCGGCGGTCTGCCGGCTTTGAAGCGGCGGATTGCCGTGCCCTGCTTCGGGCGGCGTAGCCGCTGTCCAAAACAGTGGGCTTATCAAAAGCAATCGTTTCCGCCTCCTGCGCCGGCGCGGCTTCGGGCACGGAGCGCTCAGAGGGCTTGACGGGCTCATCCGAAAAAACATGCTTCTCATATAATTCATTTTGCGGCATATTGGGCGACGGAGCGCTGGCTGCCGGCTGCTCCGGCAATGTTTCAAGGTCTTTTTCCATAATTCGGTCTCCTCGTCATTTTTGTGCGTACAGTACACAGCTTTTTATTTAGGATAACACTTCTTTATACTTTTTTCAATGCAAAATCCTTGTTTTGCTTGAAATGTCCCGCGGATTCATGTATAATCGGTGCTGGATTCCGATTGTGTATATTTTCATTTTGCGGGCTCTGCCTTTCGGCAGTCGCCAGTGGCCGGCGCTTCGCCGGCAGAAAGCTGCAAGGCCGCATTTCAGAGAAAGGAAGAAAAGAAATGGCACTTTTAAAGGATTGGCAGGATTTTGCCGATAAAAAATCTGCGCAGCCCGACGCACAGCAGTATTGGGCGGCGTATTTTCTCCGTGAAAAGGATTTTTATGCGGAGCTTTTGAAGAGCGAGCCGATCACCGGTACCGTACAGGCGCTGGCGGAGAAATTCGGTGTAGACTTGATTGAGATGACCGGATTTCTGGACGGCATCAACGACAGCCTGAAAGCCGCGAACGATCTGGAGAATATGACGGCAGAGACAGAGGTTTCGCTCGATTACGATCCGGAGAAGCTCTACTACAACATGGTCGCCGCGAAGGCGGAATGGCTTTACACGCTGCCCGAGTGGGGACCGATTCTCACCGAAGAGCGCCGCCGCGAGCTGTATAAAGAGCAGAAATCCTCCACAACCGTCGTGAAGGGTCCGAAGATTGGCCGGAACGATCCCTGCCCCTGCGGAAGCGGCAAGAAATACAAGAAGTGCTGTGGCCGCTGAATGCGGGCACAGGAGAAGATGCGCGGGGCTTCCTGCGCATTTTTTATAGACGCCGAAGGTTTGACGGTATACAGTAGGGTTTTAGGTGAAAGGCGGGGCCTGAAAGCAGGCTTTTCGGCCCGGCATGAAAGAGAGGGTAAATATGGCGGCGCGAATCATCTTGATTTCGGGACCGGCGGGAGCCGGAAAGACCAGCGTATCCCGAATCATGGCCGAATGCGCGGAAAGCGAATATACGGCGCATCTGCACAGCGATGATTTTTACCGGTATATTCGTAAGGGATATATTGCTCCATGGCGGAACGAATCGGGCGATCAAAATGAAACGGTGGTGGAAGCCGTTGCGGCAAGCGCGAAACGGTATACGCAGGGCGGCTATGAGGTCTATGTGGACGGCATCATCGGGCCGTGGTTCCTAGGGCCTTGGCTTCGTCTGTCCGAAGAGGGCTTAGATGTGCGGTACGTTGTTCTCCGCCCCAACGTGCGGGAAACGGTCATGCGCGCGATGAATCGGGAGAAGCGCAAAGAATTCCCGCTGACTCCGGAGATTGTAACGGCGCTGTGGAATTCCTTTTCGGATCTGGGAGAATACGAGGCGCATGCCGTCGATACCGGCGGCCAGACGGCTGAAGAAAGTGCGCGGTACATACAGGAAAAGCTGCGGCAAAACGGCTTTCGGATCTTTGGCGTATAGCCGCGTGCCGGGGCGGTGCGGCTTGCAGGAGGAAATCAATATGCGTTGTGAAGAATTGTATCTCAAGGATATGGAAGCGCTCGAATGTGAGGCAGTCGTCACGGCCTGCACAGCGCGGGCGGACGGAACCTTTGACGTGGAAACGGACCGAACATCCCTGTTCCCGGAGGGCGGCGGGCAGTTGAGCGACACCGGGCGAATGAACGGTGCGAAGATCCTGCACTGCCGCGAGACGAACGATACGGTTCTGCATCAAACGGATAAGCCCTTTACGCCGGGGGAAGCCGTGCATATTGCCGCAGATCGCCGCGCGCGTCTTGTGCATACCCAACAGCATACCGGCGAGCATCTGCTTTCTTTTGCATATGCACATCTATTCGGCGCGGAAAATATCGGCTTTCACATGTCGGAAGAGCTCGTCACGATCGACCTCGATCGCGAACTGACCGATGCGGAGATCCGGGAAGGCGAGGCGTTTGCCAATGAAATGGTTTGGGCGAACCGGCCGATTCGCATTTTTACGGTGGACACGGGCGAATTAGAGAATTTGCCCCTGCGCAAGAAAAACGAAAAGCTGCGGGGTGAAGTGCGGATTGTGGAGATTGAGGGCGGGGAAATGTGCACCTGCTGCGGCACGCATTTTGCGCACACCGCGCCGGTGGGGATCATCAAGGTGCTGGAGCACGCGCGTTATAAGCAGGGCTGCCGTATCGCGTTTGTCTGCGGCGCGCTGGCGCTGCGGTGGTTTGCGCTGGAAAATCGGGAACTGCGCCATACGGCTGCGCAGCTTTCCGTCAGGCCGGAGGGTGTTTGGAACGCGGTACAGCGTAAAGAAGAACAGCTTGCCGCGCTGCATGCGGAGCTGCGTCAAAAGAATGCGCAACTCGCAGAGCTGTATGGCGAGCGGCTTATGAAAAATGCCGTGAGCTGTGAAGGCTATCGGCTTGTCGCGGAAGTGCTGCCCTTTGACTTTGAAACCGGTAAAACAATTGCTGAAGCGCTGTGTAAAGCAAAAGACCTTTTTGCCCTGCTCTTCTGTGCGGAAGGAGTGCGATACCGCTACATCTGCGCAGCCGGCGGCGCGTGTCCGGTGGACTGCCGGGATACGGCGCAGAAAATCAACGGGATGCTTGGTGCGAAGGGCGGTGGAAATCAAAAGCTGGCGCAGGGCAGCTTCCCCAAAGTGCCGGATTCCGAAAGACGCATGGCGGAGCTGATAGATAGGTATAGGCGCGGAGAGATGCCGGCGCAGCCGGAGTGAGCGGCCGCAGCGGCGTTTCCACTTTTTTGAAACAGAAAGGCGGCGGGCCTGTGCCCGCCGCTTCTTGTTATACCGATAAAAAAACCACCTGCTAAGCAGGTGGAATGTACAGTAACTTTAGTGTAAGAAAACTCCGAACAGGTAGAATAGGAGTGAGGCTACCAACCGCACAACAGAACCAGAACGGAGGACGCTAAAATGAACAATCAAGTTAACGACACCATGAGTCTATCACACACGAGTTGGAAATGTCAATATCACATAGTATTCGCAACACTCATCTGAATCACACACAGGTAAAACGGATGTGACAGCTCCGGTTTCCTGTGTGTTTTCTATGTAACCGGTTGCCCGGAAGAAGTCATCATATAGAAAAGACATGAGCCGAGAGGCGTTATACGCCGAGGTGGACAGGACTTTAAAATGAAAGAGGGTGTGTGTCGGTGAAAAACGAAAAGTGGACAGAAGATTTGTATTTATACCGTATGAAACCGGCACCGCCGAAAAAAGACGATTTACAGGAATATATCGCTCTATACTGTGCTGAAAGGAACGATAAATATCTCAGTTGGTTCTTTCACTATTACGAGCCGAGACTGAACACAATCATTATGCAAACCGTGCAGGAAAACGCCATGCAAGGGCATTTTGCCGATTTGAAGCAAGCGTATGTTTTCGGCATATACAAGGCGTTGCAGAAATATGACATTTCCACAGGTGTTCCGTTCCTCATTTTCAAAGAGCATTATGTCAAAAACGAGATTGACAAGTATATCAGTACCATGCGGACAGGTTGTTCCGTGCAAAGCGTGGACGAATACCGAGCGCTGAAAAAGGCAATGGCGCTGTATGCAAAATATGAGTATAAGTTTGATGATGAAACGATAACCATAATTTCCGCTGAAATTGGAAGAAGCGTAAAGGACACCAAAGAAATCATCCGTGCCGGAATCGACAGCACGCACTACACCGATTTTTACCGTAAATACGTCGACGAGGACGGAGAGAGCACGGCAGAGGACGTGACGGTTGACACTACCTCCAATCCTGAAAGGTTATTTTTCAAACAGTGGCAGTCAGAAGCACTGTTTACAGCCTACGAAGCACTTGATTACCGTGAGCGTAGTATGGTTGCCGATCATCTCGGCTTTTGCCCGGAATGTTACGGAATATATGAGCTCAGTAAAGACGGAAACGGAAATTCGGTCAAGCTGCTCCGCAAAGGGAAAGTCTACATAGACCTCGCCGCCGAGCATATGCTGTCTTCGCCCGATACAGCTTTCCAGATCGTTAACGGTGCATACGAGAAAATGCTGATTGAACTTGCAATTGATGAGTATATTCATATTGTGGAACTGCGGCTGAAATTCACCGATGATAACTCGGTTACATATGAATACTGTGCCGATCATAACAACGACTGGGGCAAAATCCACTACACCTTAGGCGAAGACGATTACGATGTAATTCGATATGTCTATGCCGACAGAAAGGGCGGCTTCTATTTTGCTTTGGCTGGTGAGTGGGTTATGCATAATACAAATATAAAGCACATACCGAAATATCTGGTGATAGCTTTATAGGACTGACAAAACGAAAAAGCCTCGCATGAGTACAGAAACCTGAAAACCATCGGGCAGTTATTCTGTTTGAGCTATTATAGGTAATCATCGTAACATTTAAAAATAAATTTATCGCTTTATAATTGCTTGAATTTTTCAAGAATTTGTGCTATAATACACCATAATAACTCAGTACCAACATATAACAGTATTTCTTTTCTCACGATGATGAAGAATATAAGAAACGAGGAAACGGATATGACAGTAAGCTATAAAAAACTTTGGAAGCTGCTCATTGACAAGGATATGAAAAAGAAGGACCTTGAAAAGGCGGCGGGGATCAGCAACTATGTCATTTCAAAGATGAACAAAGGTGAAAACATAACCGTGGATATCGTAGGCAAAATTTGCGGTGCATTAAATTGTACTCCCAATGACATTATGGAGTTCAGTGACAACAGCATATGAAGGGGATTTTTTCAATGAGCAATGTTTTAATAAAAATCACGCAAAGCGCCTGTTTCAAAAAGAAGGATGGAATTTCTTACATAAATGCTGTTGTTCTGATGGGACTGTTCACCTTTCTGTTTTTAAATGCGGAATATCTATTTGTAGATGTGCTTTCCCGCATGGTATCAGAGGATAAAACCGTATTGGCACAGAATTATGCACTCGGAGTAAGTGCGGCAGGCTTTCTGCTGTATCCGTTATTGAACCGATTTTGTAAAAACCGTCTCAAAACTGTATGCTTTGCTGTTTTCAGCCTTGCATCCGTTTTGTGCATAGCCTTTATCTGTATGGGT
>JAHZCM010000134.1 GCA_019422905.1 Oscillospiraceae bacterium | reverse complement strand
CCCGTCGAGAAGCCGAGGCGCTCCTGCTGCTTCTCGGTAATCAGGCGCGCACCGATGTTAGAGGTCATGATGATAATCGTATTTTTGAAATTAACGATCTTGCCATGGGCATCCGTCAGGCGCCCGTCGTCCAAAATCTGCAGCAGCATATTGAAGATATCCGGGTGAGCCTTCTCGATCTCGTCAAAGAGAATGACGGAATACGGCTTGCGGCGGACTGCTTCCGTCAATTGGCCGCCCTCATCGAAACCGACATATCCCGGAGGAGAACCGACCAGACGGGACACCGTGTGCTTTTCCATATATTCCGACATATCGAGCCGGATCATGGCCTTTTCATCGCCGAACATAGCCTCTGCCAGCGCCTTGCAAAGCTCTGTTTTGCCGACGCCGGTCGGACCGAGGAAAATGAACGAACCGATCGGACGGTTCTTATCCTTCAGGCCCACGCGCCCGCGGCGGATCGCTTTCGCAATTGCCGTCACTGCTTCATCCTGCCCGATCACACGCTTGTGCAGCGTCTCCTCCAGCTTCAAAAGGCGCTCGCTTTCCTCCTGCGTAAGCTGCACAACCGGAATGCCGGTCCACATAGCGACGATCTCAGCAATATCTTCCGCCTTAACAACGCTGTTGCTCCGCTCGTTTTTCGCCGCCCATGCATTTTTCTTTTGCTCCAGCTCATCCGACAAGGTTTTTTGCTTGTCACGCAGCTCCGCGGCGCGCTCAAAATCCTGTTCATTAACGGCCGCGGCCTTGTCAAGCTCCACCTCTTTAATGCGTTTCTCCAACTCCTGCAAGTCTTCGGGAGCTGTAAAGGTTCTGAGCCTTACACGAGAAGCCGCTTCGTCGACAAGATCGATGGCCTTATCCGGAAGATAGCGGTCCGCAATATAGCGTGAGGAAAGCTTTACAGCACTTTCGATGGCTTCATCCGTGATCTGCACCTTATGGTGCGCTTCGTAGCGGTCTTTAAGGCCCTGCAAAATCTGAACGGCTTCTTCCTCCGTCGGCTCGCCGACCTGCACCGGCTGGAACCGGCGCTCCAGAGCCGCATCCTTTTCGATATGCTGGCGATACTCCGTGATGGTCGTTGCGCCGATAACCTGAAAATCACCGCGTGCCAGCGCGGGCTTCAAAATATTGGCGGCGTCTGTGGAGCCTTCCGCAGAACCTGCGCCGATGATCGTATGCAGCTCGTCGATGAACAGAATCACATTGCCGTCCTTCTTGACCTCATCGATCGCCGCTTTAATGCGCTCTTCGAAATCGCCGCGGTATTTGGAGCCGGCAACCATACCGGTCAGGTCGAGCGAAACCAGGCGCTTGCCCTTCAACAGCTCCGGCACCTCGCCCTCATGAATTTTCAGCGCAAGCCCCTCCGCAACAGCCGTTTTGCCGACGCCCGGCTCGCCGATCAGAACCGGATTGTTCTTTGTACGGCGGGAGAGAATCTGTATAACACGCTCGATCTCCATATGCCGGCCAATAACCGGGTCAATTTTGCCTTCGGCCGCCATTTTGGTCAGATCACGGCCGAATTTCTCCAATGCGCTGCCGCCCTCCTGCTCGCCGTGCTCAGCGTTCGGATACGGCATACCGGACTGCTTGTCAACGGCATAGCCCTCGGAAAGCGCCGCGGACAGCTCATTGACGACCCGCTGCGGCTCTACACCGAGCATCTGCAGGAAGCGCACGGCAAAGCTCTCGCCGTCTTCGATAATGGCAATCAGCAGATGTTCCGTGCCAATATAATTGCTGCCGAGCTTGGATGCAGCGAGCTTTGCCATCTGCAGAATGCGCTTTGTGCGCGGCGTAAAGTATGAAGTGTTCAGCGTGGTGGGTGTAGATACGCCGATCTTCTCGCGCATGAGCTTTTCATACGCATCCGCCGTCACGCCCAGTTTATTCAGCACGTTGAAGGCGACGCCGCTGCCTTCTGCAAGCAGGCCATAAAGCACGTGCTCACTGCCGATGTAATTATGTCCCATATCCTGCGCGGTAGAAATCGCAGTATTCATGGCCTGATTGGCCTTTTCCGTAAATCCTTGAAATCTATACATAAGTGAAACCTTCCTTTCAGGCGAAGTCCGCCCATTTCGGGTATCGGCTCCGCAATTTATTGTAATCCGGCGAGCGCCGTCCGCGCCTCCTCTGCGCGTACAATGTCGCGCTGGGCGGCCGGCAGACTGCTGCCGTGTCTTGCTGTGAGCGTTGCCGGCTGCACGGCAGTCGTCAGCGCATTGATTTGTTCCAGAGTCACGCCGGTGAGCAAGCCCTCCGCCACGCCGAAGCGGACATTGGAAATCAGCTTCATATATTCCTCACAGCTGAGCAGCTTTGCGCTGCGGATAATACCGGCGGAACGCCCGACCCTGTCCTGCACGGCGATATTCTTGACCAGCGCTTTGCGCGCCTTGCGCTCCTCCTGCATCAGTTGATTTGTGATATTCTGAAGATTCTCGATCGCCTCTTTTTCGCTGAGCCCCAGTGTAATCTGGTTCGAAAGCTGGTACAGTGCGCCGATGACATTCGAGCCCTCGCCGTACGTACCGCGAATGACAAGGCCGAGCTTCGAGAGATTCGAGGCGATCCTGCCCATCGCGCCGCTTTCCGTCAGGGCCGGCAGATGCATCATCACAGATGCGCGCATGCCGGTACCGAGATTCGTCGGGCACTGCGTCAGGTAGCCGAGCTCCGGATCAAAAGCAAAACGCAGGCTTTCGTTCAGCAGGGTATCGATGCGGTCGGCCGTCTCTGCGGTCTGGCTGAGCGACAGGCCTTCATGCAGGATCTGGATGCGCACGTGATCCTCTTCGTTCACCATAATAGATATGCTTTCATCTTTTGAAACCAATATTCCGCGCCCTTTGGAATTCGAAATAAATTCCGGGCTGACGAGATGGCGCTCTACCAGAGAAACCGCCTGCTCGCTGCTGAGGTCATCCATCGCGAGGAAATTGAAATCCGAAGAAATCGCACTGTTTCCATTGAGCAGCGCATCGCGTACCCTGCGCTCCACCTCAGCCTTCTGATCCGGCGTCATGCGGTTCGGGAACGGGTATTCCGCAAGATTACGTGCAAGGCGGACACGCGTGCTGATCACCACATCGCCGTTGTCCCCCGCTTTTTCATACCACTTTTTGCTTTGATTATCCATGATTCTGTTCCCCCTTTTCCGCAGCTCTGATCTCATCCCGCAGCACGGCGGCACGCTCAAAATCCTGCGCTTCAATGGCGGCTTTCAGCTCCGCGCGCTTTGCATCCAGCGGAGACGGCTGCACCACGGCAATTTTCCCCGCCGGCTTCACAATGCGCAACGCCGCTGTTCCCGGAATCTTTCCCTTGTGCTTTGCTGTGCCGTGGATTCGGTGGATGGTCGGTAAGAGGCGGTCGTGAAAGACCTTGTAGCACTCTGCACAGCCGATTTTGCCGCTTTCCGTGATCTCTGCAAAGGAAGCGCCGCACTTCGGGCAGCGCGTCGTTCTTCCTGCCGCTGCCGGCGTGCCGATAAAGCCGCCGAGCAGATTGCCGAAATCGAAATTCATCTCCTTAAAGAAATTCGTATAGCCCTTCTCCCGCGCACAGTCCGCGCACAGGTCATACTCTGTGAGCTTTCCGTTTACAATCGTTTTAATGTGGGTGGTCGCCGGGTTCTTCCCGCAATTCTGACACATCATACTTCATAACCTGCCTTTCCATACCATTTGAATTTTATGTGTTCAAAACGAGCAGCATGTTCTTAAACATAGCGGCCCGCAATTGGTCCCTGCATTCTTTCGGCGCCGCTGCCAGAGACTGGTCTGAAAGCGCCGCTGTCATAAGATGCGCATCGGATTCGGACGCTACGCCTGTCTCAACCAGATTGCGCAGCATAGCCCGCGCCGAAGCGGCGTCCAGGCTTTGCCCAATCGCATTGACAACGTGCATGATCATATCGAACTTTGTCATCCGCCGCCGGATAATCCGAATATATCCGCCGCCGCCGCGCCTGCTCTCCACGATATACCCCTGCTCCGGCGTAAATCGGGAGGTAATCACGTAGTTGATCTGGCTTGGAACGCAGCCCAATGCGTTGGCCAGCTCGTTTCTCTGAATTTCCACAATGCCGTTTTCCTCGTTCAGAAGCTGTAATATATAGTTTGCAACATGATCGCTGATTCTCAAATTTCATTCCCTCCGTCCAGCTTTTATCTCGAGTTTGTCTTTGACTTTCTTTGACTTTAATTATAATCGCTTTTTTCGGCTTGTCAATCCCTTAAAATTTACTTAAAATCGGATCTATGCGAATTTGCATCCTGAACTCTCTTGTTTTCTTTTATTTTTAACGAATTTCTATGTTTTTTATTTTTGGAACACAAATTGCCTTTTTACATATCATGTACTGTAAACGAAAGGAGGCGTAAGACAATGTGTAACGGTTTTGGTGGAGGCTGCTCCTGGATCATCATCCTCATCCTCATCATCCTTTGCTGCGGCAATGGCTGCGGTAATAGCTGCGGCAACAACAGCTGCGGTTGCAACAACAACAATGACTGTGGCTGCGGTTGCGGCTGCTAACAGCATAGCATAACAGAGGGCGGACAGCAACGGCTGTCCGCCCTCTTCCCTATTACTCGCTTTATGCCACTGAGTCTCGCTCACTTTACACCTGCTGAGTCGCCGGGATATTCCAAAACGGCGCTTACTCTTTCCGGGTGCAATCCTCCGCGCCGCATCTCAGCCCTGCTTTGCAAGCGCTTCCTCAATTGCGATCGCGAGCTGCGCCGGGCAGGAGGTGCTCTTAAATCCGCACTTGATGTTCTTACAGCGCTTGATATACTCCCGCGCGTTCATGCCGACAGCCAGCGCCGCGACGCCCTGCGTATTGCCGCTGCATCCACCGTCAAACCGAACGGAGCGGATGATATCGCCGTCCAGCTCTACATGAATACCTCTTGAGCATACACCTCTCGGTGTGAAATCGTACTTCATCTTTCATTTTCCTTTCTGGTGTCAAATAATCTATCAAATTCAGTCTGCGCCGTTGTATAAGCGCCGACCGGATTTTTCCGGGTTGTATAAAAGCCGTGAAAATCCGTTCCGCCTGTTTCCGCGATGCCATACCGCTTCGCGAGCTCATGCATGACGGCTTTGTCCTCAGCCGTATTGCGGGGATGATGAATCTCCACGCCGTTCAGCAGGTTCTTTTTGCAAAGCTCCCGCAGCAAATCCATGTTGTGGTATTCACTGGGGTGCGCCAAAACCGCAAGCCCTCCGGCACTGTGAATCGCCTCCAGCACCTCATATACACTCGGATAGGCGACCCGCACATAGGCCGCTCCTTGCTTGGACCCATACAGTCGG
>JAHZCM010000133.1 GCA_019422905.1 Oscillospiraceae bacterium | reverse complement strand
GGCGTCGAGAGCGATTTGCCGTCCCGCTCCGTGTGGTTTTCGATGACCGCGTTGGCCGCGTCCAGGATATTCTGGGTGGAGCGGTAGTTCTGCTCCAGGCGGATGACCTTTACGTTCTGGAAGGTGTTTTCAAAGCTCAGAATATTTTCAATCGTCGCGCCGCGGAACTTGTAAATACTCTGGTCGTCGTCGCCCACAACGCAAAGGTTCTGATGCTTTTCCGCCAACAGGCGGACAAACATATACTGTGCGTGGTTCGTGTCCTGATACTCGTCCACCATCAGGTACTTAAAGCGGTTCTGATAGTATTCCAGAACATCCGGGCACGCGCGGAACAGCTCGACGGTTTTATTGATCAGATCGTCAAAATCCATGGCGTCTGCGTCCTGCAACCGCCGCTGATACATCGAATAGGCGCGGGAAATGATTTTCAGGCGGAAATCGTCGCCGACCGTCTTGGCATACGTCTCCGGCGTAACCAGCGAATCCTTTGCCCGGGAAATCTCGTTCAGCACAGCTTTCGGCGGCATGTTCTTTTCGGAAACATCCAGTTCTTTCAGGATGTTTTTCATCAGGCGCCGCTGGTCGTCCGTGTCGTACACCGTGAAATGCGACGAATAACCGATGCGGCCGCCGTCCCGGCGCAGGATGCGCGCACAGGTGGAATGGAACGTAGACGCCCAGATTTCATTGCCGTCTGCGCCGAGCATTGCACACAGGCGGTCTTTCAGCTCGCCTGCTGCCTTATTCGTAAATGTGATCGCCATGATCTTCCACGGCAGGCAGGCCGAAACGCTCAGATGGCGCTGCGTTTCCTCCGGAAGCGGCGTATCCTGCTCCAAATACGCCCTGCACGCCGCGATATCCGCTTCATCCAGCTCCTTCTGCACAAAGGAGCTGTTATACGCATCTCCGTAACGCAGGAGGTTCGCAATGCGGTTGATGAGCACCGTCGTTTTGCCGCTTCCGGCGCCGGCGAGAATCAGATGAGGGCCGTTGACGGAAAACACCGCCTCGCGCTGCCTGTCATTCATACGCGCAAATTCCTTTTCGAGAACCGCGCGGCGAAGTGTGAGAATTTCAGATTTATCCATGAAGTGAAGCTGCCTTTCCTATCGTTTCGGCTTTTATTTTACAATAAACCGGAGGAAATAGCAATCGAACACCGAATAAAAACTTGAAATGCAGTTGGAAATGACGTATACTGTTTATGAAAACAAAAAGGAGTCGTATTCATTATGAGCAGCAAAAAAGTCGGCAGGGCGGAATGGGCCGCACTGGCCGGGCGGTACCGGCTTCCCGAATGGGAAACGCTCCCTTCCATTCCGCTTTATATGGATCAAGTCACGATGATTACCGGCGAAGCGCTGGCGCTTTTTGAACGGGATGAAAAGCAAAGCCTGCTCACGAGCAGCATGATCAACAATTATGTCAAAAACGGATTGGTTGCGCATCCGGTGCACAAGAAGTATTCGCGGGAGCACCTTTCCAAGCTGATCATCACCAGCATGCTCAAGCAGGTGCTCTCCATTCCGGATATCTCCGTGCTGCTGAACGGCGGTGAGGATGCGGAGACCTTATACAGCGCCTTTGCGGACGCGCAGGACAGCGCCCTGCACGAGACGGCGCGGCTTATTGAAGAAGAGACGGATGAAGAGAAGCTGCGGTCGATGGCTTTGCGCCTTGCAGCAGAGGCCAACGCGCGGCGCGCCGTCGCCGAGCGCATTTTGACGGCGCTTTCCAAAGAGGAGGGCAAAGAAAAAGAGAAGGAGAAAAAAACCGCGGAAAAATCAAAGAAATAAGCAACAAAACGCCTGCCTGCCGCATAGTATGGTCTATCCCAAAGAAAGGATGGTCCTTTATGTGCGGTTTTGCAGGCTTTTTTGATCGGGAAGAAGCACTGACAGATGAAAAATACTTATGGATGGCGCTTGTGCGGCGCATGGCACAGCGCATTGCCCACCGCGGCCCGGACGACAGGGGCGCGCATGTTTCCGGATACTGTGCGCTGGCGCACGTGCGGCTCGCCGTTATGGATCCCGAAAACGGCGCTCAGCCAATGACCTTTGTGCAGGACGGTTTTCCCTGCACAATCGCATACAACGGCGAAATCTACAACGCGCAGGAGCTGAAAGACGAGCTTGCCGGACATGGCTACAGCTTTGAAACGAACTGCGATACGGAGGTCGTTTTGAAAAGCTATCTCTGCTTCGGCCCGGCGTGTGTGGAAAAGCTGAACGGAATATTCGCCTTTGCGGTTGACGACGAACGAAACAACCGCGTTTTTTTGTGCCGCGACCGCTTTGGTGTGAAGCCGCTGTTTTACGCCTTTTCGGAAAGCCGCCTCGTCTTTGCTTCGGAGATCAAAGCGCTTTTCGAGTATCCCGGCATCCGCCCCGAGCTCGGCCGGACGGGGATCTGCGAAATTTTCGGCGTAGGCCCTGCACGCACGCCCGGTTGCGGCGTGTTCGAGAACATACACGAGATCCGCCCCGGACACGCCGCGATCTTCGACCGGGACGGTTTCTCGGAATACCCGTATTTCACGCTTGAAGCCCGTCCATACACCGACGATTACGAGACCTCTGTGCGAAAGGTTCGCGAGCTTCTGGAGGATATCGTGGAGCGCCAGTTGATTTCCGACGTACCGCTGTGCACGTTTCTGTCCGGCGGGCTGGATTCCAGCGTCATTACGGCCATCGCGGCGCACAAGCGCCGTGCGCGCGGATTGCCGCTTGCCACCTATTCTTTCGAATATACCGGAAACGAGACCTTCTTTTCGCCGACGAGCTATCAGCCTGACCGCGACGAACCGTGGGCCGAAAAGGTCAGCGCACTGCTCGGCACGGAGCACAAAACGCTGATCTGCGACAATGACCGGCTGCCGGATTTTTTAACGGACGCCGTGATCGCCAAGGACCTGCCCGGCATGGCGGATATCGACGCCTCCCTGCTCTACTTTTGCCGGGAGGTAAAGAAGCAGCATACCGTCGCCGTCTGCGGCGAGTGCGCCGACGAAGTTTTCGCCGGTTATCCGTGGTTTCACCGATCCAATCCGGAGGGCGTTTTCCCATGGTCCCCGACGCTTTCTTTGCGCACCTCGCTGCTCGATCCCGAAATCGCCGAAGCTGTGCAGGTGGAAAACTATGTACAGGAACGTTACAGGGAAACCATAGACGCGGTGCCCGTACTGCGGGGCGAATCCGCAGAGAACCGCCGCTTCCGCGAGCTTTCTTATCTGAATCTCTACTGGTTCATGGCGACGCTGCTGGACAGAAAGGACCGGTGCAGTATGTACAGCGGCCTTGAGGTACGCGTGCCGTACGCCGACCACCGGCTCATCGGCTATGTGTTCAATACGCCGCGGGATATCCGCGCGCCGCACGGGGTTGTCAAGGGGCTTCTGCGCGATGCCTGCCGCGGCCTTTTGCCGGTCGACGTTCTGTACCGCAAAAAGAGCCCCTACCCGAAAACGCACAACCCGCGTTACGAACAGGCGCTCAAAAAGAGGCTCGATGCAGTTTTACAGGACCCTGAGCAGCCAATCCATAAGCTGCTCGCCGAGGACACCGTGCATGCGCTCCTGCACGAGACCTTCGATTACGGAAAGCCATGGTTCGGACAGTTGATGGCCGGACCGCAGATGCTCGCCTATCTGCTCCAGATCAACACCTGGCTGAATCGATACAAGGTGCGGATCACGGTTTAAAAATACGGCGTGTCCTCTTCCTCAACACGTGCAATCCGCGCTTCGATATGCAGGTCAAAGACGGCACGCTTCAGAAACTCCGCCCTGTTTTCCGAAACAAGATGCCATACGTCCGGTGCATCCCGAAGTACGGCGCCGCTGAATTCGGCCGTATCACAGCCGCTTTCATACACGGTAGCCGACAAATATGCCTCAACACAGGCGGAAATGCGTTCCGAAAAAGCCTGTTCCAAACGCGGAAATACATCGGATGCCAGATGCTTCTGTCCGCCGGATATTGCACCGATCTCACCCTCGATTTGAAGCGATATTTCAAATCGAGGGTTTTCTGCTGTACCGGTAAAGCGAAGCGCGCTGGAGGAATCCTCAATGGATATGGATACCTCGCCGCATTCCGGATCAGAAACAACGACCTGCCCGCCGGTCAGCTTCCCGTTGAGCAGCAGCGAGCCCTGCGTCTCCTCTTCGGAAAGCATACGCTGAAATGTAAAACCGTTCAGAAGCGCGGTACCGGCGGGCAAAACGCTCTCCTCCCGCCGGAGAACAGGCAGCACGGCGGATGCCGCCTTGCCGTAGGACCCGTGAATGAGATCGATAAAGTTGGCATCCACAAAAAGGCCGTTGTTCGCTTCCCCCTTTACAAGGTCGGCGATCTGCCCGGCGCGCGGCGTATCCGCATTCTCTTCCACGCGGAGAATATCCTCCGCTGTCGTTTCGGAGAGGAAAACCTTAACCGTCGGGCGGGAATCGTAATGCCGGATGAAAAAATCGATATAGCCGTCGAGGCCTTCGCTCGCACAGTCCATGCCGAACACAACCATCGTATTGTGTGAATATAGCGGCTTCTGCCCGGTTGAAAGCGCAATCCGGTTCAGCGCCTCCGGCACGGTTTTCCCCTCCCCGGTCAGACTGACTTCCGCGCCATCCTCCTGCGCCAGTGCGACGCGGACCGTGACACGGCAGCCGTCCTCTGTCCGGTCAACGCCGATCGCGCTGATTAAAAGGCGCTCATACAGTTCCGGAGAGCAGCCCGTAAACGAAAGAACCAGCAGAAGGACAGAGAAGCCGAGTACAAAGCATTTCTTCATTGTACCTTTCTCCCTTTTTTAAAGTGATCGACCGTTAAAACCAGCACCGGAAGCACCACGCCGGTCAAAACAGTCAGCGGCAGGATATATGCCGTGCGAAAAACAAGGCCGGTGCGGTGTGCGTCCTGTGTGACCCACAGCGCGATAAAAACGCTGATCGCGGAAATCACCGTGAGCGCTACGGTGCGCATGCGCGGCTTCACCACCCGCGAAACGCATTCCGATATGGCGAACAGGCCGCAGGCTATGCGGATGATCAGCGTCATCATGCAAATGCCGATAAAAAGCGCATCCAGCCGCTGAATGCCGGCGATTTCCGCCATCGCAGCCAGCGTATACGCCGGGAAAACCTGCAGGTAGGCGTATTCACCGAGGCAGTACACAAGAAAGAAGAGCAGAAGTGCCAGAAATGCCGTCACGCCGCCGTTCCAGACCGCAAAGCCCAGCTTTTTTCTCCCCTGCACAAACGGCATCAGAACGGCAAATTCGGCCAGAGAGGTACAGCGCGCGGCAAAAACAAAAAAGCCGCGCAGCGTTTGATCAAAGTCGTCATACAGCATCGGTTCCATAAATTTCGGGGTGACATTGGGAGAAAGCGCGATAAATATGGCGGCCATGCCGAGGACGAAAATAACA
>JAHZCM010000132.1 GCA_019422905.1 Oscillospiraceae bacterium | reverse complement strand
CAGCTTTCCGTGCGCAAATACAATTTCGAGACGTATCAGCGGCAAAAAATGCTGGACGTCGCCGTGGCGGATTCGGAGAGCATTTTTAAAGCGGCATATGGGCTGTTCAGGGAGCACCACACCGGAGAGTCCATCCGCAGTATCGGCGTGCGCGTCACGGCGCTGGCGCCGATCGGCATGACGCAGTGCTCGCTGTTCAGCGATGCGGAGCACGGCCAGCGCATGCAGAAGCTGGAGACGGCGGTGGACTTCCTGCGCTGTAAGTATGGCGACGATGTGATCGGCCGCGGCATCCGGTATATGCACAAGGATCTGTTTGAAACGGAGGACGAGCGCCGCCGGGCCAGCGTGGAGAATCCGTTCAAGGGCATAGCGGTGTGATGGGCGGAACCGGGCGGAGCAGCATCTTTTGCCGTGCGGCAGCGCTCGCCGGCGCAGCCGGCATAGGAGATTTACGACGAGAGATATGCGTGTAAAGGGAGACGACGATGGATACGATGGAAAAGCTGCGGATTTTAACCGATGCAGCGAAATACGATGTGGCCTGCACCTCGAGCGGCGTAAACCGGCCGGGCGTGAAGGGACAGCTTGGCTCGGCGGTCGCCTGCGGCATTTGTCACAGCTTTGCAAGCGACGGGCGGTGTATCTCGCTTTTAAAGGTGCTGATGAGCAACGCCTGTGCCTATGATTGCGTCTATTGCCTGAACCGCCGGACGAACGACACGCCGCGCACGACGTTCCGCCCGCGCGAGCTGGCGGATCTGACGATCAGCTTCTACCGCCGCAATTACATTGAAGGGCTGTTTCTGAGCTCCGCGGTCGTCGGCACGCCGGACTACACCTGCGAGCTGATGCTGCAGACGCTGTATATCCTGCGGCGCGAATACCGCTTCGGCGGCTATATCCACGTCAAGGCGATTCCCGGCGCGGATGAGGCGCTGATCCGGGAAATCGGGCTTCTGGCCGACCGCATGAGCGTCAACATCGAGCTGCCGTCGAACGACAGCCTGAAGCGGCTTGCGCCGCAAAAAACAAAGGAAAGTATCCTTGCGCCGATGACGCGCATCCGGGACGGCATCCGGGAAAACGCGCATGACCTTGTAAAATACCGCGCCGCGCCGCAGTTTGTGCCCGGCGGGCAGTCCACGCAGATGATCATCGGCGCGACGCCGGAAAGCGACCGGCGGATTTTGCAGCTGACGGAGGGACTTTACAAAAAGTATGCACTGAAGCGCGTTTTCTACTCAGCGTATATTCCACTCGTGCAGGATCGCAACCTGCCGGCGCTGAACACCGCGCCGCCGCTGCTTCGGGAGCACCGGCTGTATCAGGCCGACTGGCTCCTGCGCTTTTACGGCTTCACCGCAAGCGAGATCCTCGACGACGCGCATCCGGATTTCAATCCGATGCTGGATCCGAAGTGCAACTGGGCGGTCAACCATCCGGAGGAGTTCCCGGTGGAGGTCAACCGCGCGCCGTATGAAAAGCTGCTGCGCGTGCCGGGGATCGGCGTCACGAGCGCCAAACGCATTCTGCGTGCCCGCCGCCAGACAAAGCTCGATTTTGACGGCTTGAAAAAGCTCGGCGTCGTCCTGAAGCGCGCAAGCTATTTTATCACCTGCCAGGGGAAATCGGTGAGCCGCATCAAGACGGACAATCCCGCCGTGCTCATGGGGATTCTGCGGGACCGCGGGCTGCCGCAGGGCGGTTTTCAGCCGGAAATACCGGAGCAGCTTTCGCTGTTCACACCGACAAGGGAGGATGCGGCAAAATGTCTGACAGGCCAACTGTGATCTATTACTACGACGGCACTTATGCGGGTTTTCTCACCTGCGTGTTTGAGAGCTTTGCCGAAAAGGAAATCCCCGCCGCGATTTTTGCGGAGGACGCGGCGGACCAAACCTGCCTGTTCGGCGCAAAGTATATTGAAACGGATATGGAGCGCGCCGAGCGCGTGCGTGTTTCCATCCCCAAAAAGATGGGGCTGGAAGCGCAGGACCTGCTGGAGCGGGCTTTTCTCACCTGCCTGCCGCAGCGGGAGCTGCACATGCTGGCATTTATGCGGCTGGGTTATCAGGTGGGCAGGTCCGTGTGCGGGATGCTCACGGACCCCGTTGTGGATCGAATCGTGAAGGCGGTGAAGTTCCTCGGGCGGGAGGCGCATCTGAGCCTTGAGTTCCTGCGCTTTTCGGAGTATGGCGATGTGCTGATCGCGCAGATTGAACCGAAAAACAATGTCCTGCCGATTATCGCGTCCCATTTTATTTCGCGCTTTTCCGGGGAGGACTTCATGATTTTCGACCGTACCCATAAGCTCGCGCTCATTTATAAGGACGGCGAGCCGGAATTCCTGTATGCGGAGGAGATCGAGCTGCCGCCGGAATCGCCGGACGAGCGGAAATACCGCGCGATGTGGCGCGCCTTTTACGAGACGATCGGACTTGAAGGCCGCCGGAATGAGATATGCCGCCGGACGCATATGCCGAAACGCTACTGGAAACACATGACGGAGGTGCAGCACCTGGTTTGAGAGCCGGCGAAGGCTGCCGCGCAAATTTCGTGCGTGTTTCTCCATTGTCGAAAGCGGAAAAACCTGCTATAATGGAAGCAGATTTTACTATGTTGAAGAAAGAGGAAGGAAAAGCCTGCGAAACAGGCTTTTTCAATGTGCGTTTTGCCCGTGGCTGTTGAAAGCTCGGCGTCCCGCCGCGCGGAAAGGGTATGGCGTGCGCTTCTCGGAAGGGTGTGTGTTTACAGATATGCCGGGGATTCGGAGCTTGTTTCGGGATCGGGAGACCTTACATAAAATCCGCGTGCTGGCGCTTCCAAGCGTGGTGGAGGAAGCGCTCAATACGGTTGTGCAGTATGTCGATACCGCAATGGTCGGGCAGATCGGCGCGACGGCTTCGGCGGCGGTCGGCCTGACGATGACCTGCAGCTGGCTGATTTGCAGCCCGCTGTGGGCGATGGGCGTCGGCATTCTGGCCAGTGTGGCGCGGAGCATTGGCGCGGGCGAAAGGGAAAAGGCGCGGAAATATGCGTTTCAAAGCCTGTGGATTGGCGGCTTTTTGGGCATCCTGATTGGCGCGGCTGTACAGATTGTGGCGCCGCAGCTGCCGGTGTGGCTCGGCGGCGCGCCGGAAATCCGCGCGGATGCCTCCGCCTATTTCAGTATCATTTGTATGCCGATGCTGTTCCGCGCGCTGTCGATCCTGCTTTCCGCCACGCTGCGCAGCGCGGGAGACACGAAAACGCCGATGAAAATCAATGTGTCCGCCAACATCCTCAATATGGTGATGAATTACCTTCTGATCAACCCCGCGCATACGGTGGGGTTCGGCGGCGTGAAGTTTACAATGTGGGGCGCGGGGCTTGGCGTGCGCGGCGCGGCAATTGCGACCGCCCTTTCCTTCACCCTGTCCGGCACGCTGATGCTTGTGGTCTATCTGCGCCATCCGCTGCTCTCCCCGCTGGGACACAGGCGGGAGATCGGCCTGCTGCCGAATTCGGCCCTGCTGAAGGATATTCTGTATATCGGCCTGCCGTCTGCGGGCGAGCGTCTGACGGCCTGTCTCGGGCAGGTGGTCTTTACCTCGCTTGTCAGCAGCCTCGGCACGGTTTCGCTCGCGGCGCACTCGATTGCGCTGACGGCGGAGGAGGCTTTTTACATTCCCGGCTATGGCATGCAGGCCGCCGCAGCGACGCTGGCGGGCAACGCCCTCGGCGAAAAGGACGTGAAAAAGCTGCAGCGCACGTCGGTCACGATCGCGTTTCTCGCCTTTGCGATCATGGGCCTGATGGGCGTTATCCTGTTCTGCTTCCCATCCGTGATGATGGGGATTTTCACAAACGACAGCGCCGTGATCGCGCAGGGCAGCGTGGCGCTGCGGATCGTGGCGGTTTCAGAGCCGCTCTTCGGCATTGCGATCATCATGGAGGGCGTGTTCAACGGGATCGGCGAGACGAGATCCACCTTCCTGTTTTCTGCCCTCACGATGTGGGGCATCCGTATCCTGTTCACCTTCCTGTGCGTGCGTGTGTTCCATCTCGGCCTTGCCGCCGTATGGTGCTGCATGGTCGGCGACAATGTGGTGCGCTGCATCCTGCTCTGTGTCAAATTTGCCCGGGGACGCTGGAAGAAAAAGGTTTCTGCGGGTACGGCGCAGGCGACGTAAGACCGCGGACAAAACCGGACAGAAACGGACAGGCCGCACATTTTGCCGCGTGATATAATGGACACGGAAGCAGGAGAGGGAGGAACGAAGCCATGGAATGGATGCAGATGATCCGCACGGCGATCGCGTATATGGAGGAACATCTTCTGGAAGATATCACCGCGGAGGACGTAGCGGCAGCCGTACATGTCTCCGGATTCTATTTCCAGAAGGGGTTCAGCCTGATGAGCGGCTACACGATCGGCGAATACATCCGCAGCCGCCGGCTGTACCTTGCGGCGCTGGACCTCATCAGCGGGGAGGAAAAGGTCATTGACCTTGCCCTGAAATACGGCTATGAGACGCCGGAGAGCTTTGCAAAGGCGTTTCGGCGGTTTCACGGCATGTCGCCCGCACAGGCGCGGCAGGCCCGGTACGGCATCCGCACGTTTCTTCCGCTCAAAATTACGATTTCCGTGAAAGGCGGCAGCGAAATGGATTATACGATCGAAAAAATGGATGCATTCCGGGTGATCGGTGTGCACCGCCGGTTCTGCTTTGAGAACAGCTATGAGGAGATTCCGGTGTTTTGGAATGAATTCTGTGCAAAGGATGCGGAGCGGATCTGCGCCCTGCTCGGCGGCCGGTGCAACGTGGGCAAGTACGGCATCTGTGTGGACGATGGCGGCGCGGGAGACTTCGAATACTGGATTGCGGGCGACGATTCCGGCGCGCCCATACCCGCGGAGCTCGCGGCGCGTGAGATCCCGGCACAGACATGGGCGAAATTCAATTGTACGGGACCGATGCCCGGCGCGTTGCAGAGCGTCAACACGCAGATCTTCAAGGAGTGGCTGCCCGGCAACCCGGATTGGGAGATCGCTGCCGGGCTCAACATCGAGCTGTACGATGTGGAGGATGCAGCTTCGGCGGATTACCACAGCGAGATCTGGATCCCGGTCAAAAGGCGGGTGTGAGCATGGTGATCGAAGGAATTACCGCACGGTTTGACTGCGGGAACGGGGAACAGTACGAGCGTATCGGCGCATTCTGGGACTGCATGCGGGCGCTCTGCCCGGGATGGCCGCTCAGCGGCGTCGGATACGGCTGGAAGAACGACAGCCTGTGTTATCTGATCGGCACGGAGCGGGGCGTGCCGAAGACTGCGCTCGAAAAGGTGCAGAAGCTGCTGCCGGATGCGTCGTATACGTCGGTTGAGCTTCCGGACAGCGGATGGAAAGCGTATACGGGCACGGCGGATACACTCGATATGCTCTATGCGGAGATC
>JAHZCM010000131.1 GCA_019422905.1 Oscillospiraceae bacterium | reverse complement strand
GTCGCGCTCGTTCTCGATGGTACGAGAAGCCATGACGCCCGGGACGCCGCAGCCGGTGCCGATGAGCATCGGGATAAAGGATTTGCCGGAAAGGCCGAACTTGCGGAAGATACGGTCCATAACAAACGCGATACGCGCCATGTAGCCGCAGCTTTCCAGGAACGCAAGGAAGATAAACAGGATGAACATCTGCGGAACGAAGCCGAGCACTGCGCCGACGCCGCCGATGATACCGTCGAGGATCAGGCCGGAAAGCCAGTCTGCGCAGCCGACCGCCTCAAGGCCGCTCTCAACAAGCACCGGAATGCCCGGTACCCAAACACCGTATTCGGACGGATCGGGCGCCTCCTCCAAAGCGGCGTCAACCGTTTCGGAAATATCGTAGCCCTCCTCAGCCAGTGAATCCGCATAGGAGCCGTAAGCCTCGTCAAAGCCGCCGAAATCCTCGTCCTCAATCGCGCCGAGCACTTCGTCCGCGCCGATGACACCGGCGTCGGTCGCCGCCTGAACGGTGGAAACGACATCCGCAGTCCAGACATTTTCAACCGCATAATCGGTCATCGCATCGTCATACTCGGAAGTACCGATACCGAAGAGATGCCAGCCGTCGCCGAAAACGCCGTCGTTCGCCCAGTCCGTCGCAATCGTACCGACCGTCGTGACGGAAACGTAGTACACAATGCACATGATAACCGCGAAAATCGGAAGCGCCAGAATGCGGTTTGTGACAACCTTATCGATCTTATCGGAAACGGTCAGTCCGCCCGTGCTCTTTTTCTTATAGCAGCTCTTGATGATGGAAGCGATATAGACGTAGCGTTCGTTGGTGATGATGCTTTCCGCATCGTCGTCCAATTCCTTTTCCGCGGCCTTGATATCGGTTTCGATATGCGCGCGGTCCGCACCGGAAAGATTCAACTGCTCGAGCACCTTGTCGTCGCGCTCGAAGATCTTGATCGCATACCAGCGCTGCTGCTCTTCCGGCAGCTTGTGCACGGCAACCTCTTCGATATGTGCGAGCGCGTGCTCCACAACACCGCTGAAGCTGTGCTGCGGAACAGTTTTGGTGCCCTGCGCCGCTCTGACGGCCTCTTCGGTCGCCTCCATGATGCCTGTGCCCTTCAGCGCGGAGATTTCAACGACCTTGCAGCCCAGCGCCTTGGACAGCGCTTCGATATTGATCTTATCGCCGTTTTTCTTGACGACGTCCATCATGTTGACCGCAACGACGACCGGAATGCCGAGCTCAGTAAGCTGCGTGGTGAGATACAGGTTACGCTCCAGGTTTGTGCCGTCCACAATATTCAGGATCGCGTCCGGGCGCTCCTGAATCAGGTAGTTCCGCGCGACAACCTCCTCAAGCGTGTAGGGCGACAGGGAGTAGATGCCGGGCAGGTCGGTGATCACGATGTCGTCGTGCTTTTTGAGCTTGCCTTCTTTCTTTTCCACCGTTACGCCCGGCCAGTTGCCGACGTACTGGTTGGAGCCGGTCAGCGCGTTGAACAATGTGGTTTTACCGCTGTTCGGGTTGCCGGCAAGTGCAATTTTGATCTTCATAGCTTACAACCATTTCCTTCCGATAAAATTCAGATTGCGGTTAGATTTCCCTAACCCTCCCGCAAAACAGAGCTCATTCGACCTCGATCATTTCGGCGTCCGCTTTCCGCAGCGAAAGCTCATAGCCGCGGACGTTGACCTCAACCGGATCGCCGAGCGGCGCTACTTTGCGGATATGCACCGAAACACCCTTTGTAATGCCCATATCCATGATCCGGCGCTTGACGGCGCCCTCACCATGCAGACGGACAACCTTACAGGTCTCGCCCACCTTTGCATCCCTAAGTGTCTTCATATTCCGACCCTTCCTTTCTATACCATAATTACAGCCGCAGCTCGGCTATCTTTTCAAAGCGAGAGGCATTTACAGCTCCTCCAGCATAACCGGAACTTTGCAGGCGGCGGAAAGGCTGCTTGCAGTCCCTCCGCAAACGCCAAAGACGGCTATACCATGATTTTCCCGGCCATCTCACGGCTGATCGCCACGCGGGAATCCTTGATGTTGACAATGATATTTCCGCCGAGCGCGGTAATCACCGTGACGGTGGCGCCGGCCACAAAGCCAAGATTCTCCAGATGCGCACGCACCTCTGATTTTCCGCCCACCTTTTTGATGATGTTTTCCTCACCGACATTTGCAAATGACAGCGGCATCACAATCCGTCCCTCTTTTCCAAGCAGAAATTAGTTATTTCTAACTTATGGCTTTAAAAATTAGTTAGCATCTGCTAACTAAGATGCATTTTACGCCCAATTTTTCCTTTTGTCAATGCCTTTTCCGGAAAAAATGAACGATTCATGAATTTCGTCAAAGTCACTTTTTGTAAAGTTAGTTAAAGCTAATTATTTGTGCATATTGTCTGTGCATGCACACCGTCATAAATCATGGGATAACCGAAGCCCGTGCAGCCTGCATGCGCACGATTTCGCCGCAGATTTTCCCCATGCCGGCAGAATAAAAGCCGCGCCGCATGCAAAAGCTGAGTCGGTCCAAGCTCTGCATACAGCGCAGCTTCTTATTTTTTCCGCACGCCGATTGCCGTACAGTTTTTCAGCGCAAAGCCGACATTGATCTCGAATTCCATGCGGATGCCCCGTTCATTCGGCCAAAAGCGATATACGGCAACATACGGTGTTTCAATATAGTATACGGTAAGCACAAGCGCCGCGCCGCATGCCGCCCGGCAGACGTATGCCTGCTCACAGCTTTGCAGATCCTTGACAAAAGCCGTCCGGCCCCCGGTCTCCCCGCCGATGCGGAAGCGGATCGTACGCACGCCATCGTCCGCCTGCATTTCAAGCACGCCCTGCCCACCCTCCATTTGAATGGACAGCATGCGGATATGCAGCGGGTTTTCCTCCATCCTGTAAGTACCGAAAACGTCTGGCATTGTATCCGTTTCCAGAAAATACGTATAGAGCAGCCGGAGCAGCGATTCCGTTTTGGAGCCGGAGGACAGCGCCACAAACGCCAGCCCTTTCGCAGGGCAGATCAGGCAGACCTGCCCAAACGCGCCGTCCATCCGGTAAAAGCCGTCTTTGCCGATATGGAACTGGAAGCCGTATCCGCTGCCGCCGTAAGGCTTTGCAGGATCATGCTCCTGCTTCACGATCTGCACCGCGGAGGCCAGCTCCAGATACGCTTTGGAGATCATCTGCCGGCCGCCGTACCGCCCGCCGTTCAAAAGCATTTGCGCGATCTTCGCGAGCGACATCGGATACAGGCTCAGCCCCCTTCCGCCGGCAATGCGTCCCTCCGGCGCGCGCTCCCACTGCGCTTCAAAAATTCCCATCGGGTGAAACAGGTTCCGGTTCAAGAAGTCCTCCAGCGACAGGCCGGAAACGCGCTCCACAACTGCGGAAAGCACATGGGAGCCATGCGTGCTGTACCGGTAAAACGTACCGGGCATATGGGGAAAGTCCTGATGCAGGTACGCCTTCACCCAGTCCGGCTCGCAGAACAGCGCTTCGTACGTATTCTCATAGATGCCGCCAGACATGGTCAGAAGATCGCGCACGCGGATCTTCCATGCCGTGCGGCTGCGGTCTTCCGGCATGCAGTCCGGCAGAATATCCCCCACAAGATCGCCTAAGTCCAAAAGTCCCCGATCCCACGCGATCCCCACTGCCAGAGACGTGAAGGATTTCGTCATGGAAAAGCACAGGCGCAGCGTATCCATGCGATACGGCGGCACGGCGTGCTGCGCGGCGACGCCGTCCCCGGTGACACAGAGAAAATGCGTGAGCTTCACATCCGGCGCGGCGGCGCAGGCGGCCAGAAAAGCCGCAGTCCGCCTATTCATAATAATTCGGCATCGGGCTGTCCGGATAAGGCCCGTTCATATTCAGCACGTACGGCCACTTCCCGGTGTCCTCCACGATAAAGCCGTAAATCAGCCCCATGTGGCGGTGCCAGTGCCGGAACTGGCCGAGAATCAGCCGGAAGCGGGACATCGTGCAGCCCTCTGGATTTTCCGTCAGCCGGTCGTCCGTAAGCGTCTCCGTGTAGGCGTTGATTTTCTCCCGGATCGCATCGAAATACGTTTCCAGCTGTGTCCGGCTCAGGCGTTCCGCCTGCGGCACCACATTCAGGTCTGCCAGCGTCGCCGTATGGAATTCCGGGTCACGGTATGCGGTGTCACAGGGATTGATATACCAGCGGTCCATGGAATACAGCGTGTGATAGAGGTACTTCCACATCGGAAGCCCGTCGTAGCGCTTATCCCAAAGCTCGTCCGGAATGCACTTTATGAGGTTTTCCGTCTCCCACAGCGCGCGGCCGGTCAGAAAACGGATGTCGTCGCACAATGTCATGTGGAAGCTCCTTTCCTTTTTACGTCCGATGCCGGCCTGAACTGCGGCCGGCAAACCGGCAATTTTTATTTGCGCACGGACTCCTTGAACACCATATAAGCCGTCTTATACGTCGCAATAAACGCGGGCTCACCGAAATTTACCGGATACGGTGCGATTTCAATTTCATCTGCGAGCAGCTTATCGCAGAGCGTAAGCATATCCTCGAGCTTTTCATAGCTGTTCGGAATATACTCGTCCTGCGGATACACGCCGCCCTCCTGCCGCCGATGCCCGCCGAGGAATGCCAGCTCCGTATAGCCCGGCTGCGCGAGCTTCTCCTTCAAGCGGAGCAGCCAGCTCTTGTATTCGCTGATCGGCAGCGCCATCGGCACCTGCATCCACAGACCCAGCGCGTCGCCGGTGAAAACGCATTTGTGCGTGCGGTCAATGAATACGACGGAGCCGGGCGTGTGACCGCATACCTCCGCCACCTCGATCACCACGCCGCCGAGGTCGATCGTATCGCCGTCCTGAATATCGATCACATTTTCCTCCGCAGAGGTATTCTCCGGAAATGCATCCTGCACGCGCGGCAAAAGCGCGAGATCCTTTTTGGACATATAGAAGCGGTCGAAAAGATAGCTGTGCCGCATGTGGTCGAGGTGCGCGTGCGTAACCGCAAGCTCGATGGGCAGCGTGGTCAGCGACTCCGCCACGGCGCGGAGATCTCCGCCGCCGAGGCCCGTATCGATGAGCAGAGCCTTTTCTTTTCCCTCCACGAGATAAATCGAATCGTCGTTGTAATCCTCGATATAGAATACGCCCGGGCAGATCAGCTCGACCTCATAGCGGTCGAGGCGCGTCTTTGTGAACATCCACTCGAGCGCTTCCGCCGTATTATACGCCGGCGCCCACGAGGCATGCGGATGCGCTTTCCATTCCTTCTGCATATATCCCGCCGGATATTCGGTATAGTGCGCGTCGCGGTTTCCGGCGGAGCGCAGCGAGGAAATCACCATGCGCGTGCCCACGCCGACCGCACCGTGCGGCGAGCGGTACTCGCCCGTCACCGGCACCACCGGGTCGTCTGCGGCGTGAAAAGCCCAAACCGGCACGTTCTTTGCCGCGCGTACCGC
>JAHZCM010000013.1:23150-28094 GCA_019422905.1 Oscillospiraceae bacterium | reverse complement strand
TCATATGGTGTGACCACTCGCCTTTCTGCGTGGTATCATGAAATCGTTCCATTCTTATCCATTCGGTAAAACCAGTATACCATGATTTCCTGCGGATTGCAAATCAAAACCACTGGTAAACCGGTGGTTTGCTCAGACCACAAAGAGGCCCGCATTTGCCGATATCTGAACGGCGTGCTGAAAATATCGTCCCATCACCCGCTCAGCAACCGGTCCATATCCGGCAGCTTTAGGGTTTACGACAATTCTCCGGTTCTCACGTATTTCCGCCTGGAAGCTCGTGCTCTCAGAAGAATAGATCTGTTTTTTACTTACTGCTATTTTTCCATCTTAATTACCGTTTTCCATCCGCTGTTTTCAAAGTTTTCTATTTTCCCCCAGTGAAACCACGGGGGTGCCATATGCGGCACAAGCAGAAGTGCCCAAATTCTTTTGAATCTGGGCACTCTCTCCTTAAAATTTCTTTTCGGTTTGAATGAAGTTATGGCCTTCCGGGAAATTTGCCTATGCCTTCCCGCCCGCCAGCGCGGCAAGCGCGCGCTCCGCCGCCGGAAGGCCGAGATCGGCCAGCTCTTGCAGGGTGTTTTCGGCCGCAAGCGCATGGATAAGCTCCGCGCCGAGGTAATAGCCGACATCGGAATACCCCTCAAACGCGCACCAGTCGCCGAAAAAGTCCTGCACGTTCTCCCCCGCATCCGCGCGGCGCCTGTATTCCGCAAAAAGGCGCGTGCGGTTTTCACGGCACCACGTAAGCCAGCCATCCCGGTCCTGATGGTAAAAATGCGGGTTTTCACAGAGCAGTTGCTCCGCATACATGGCGACGCCCTCCGTATATAGCTGCCACAGGGCCTTTTCCCGCGGCGTTTCATCCCATACAGGCGCAGAGCGCGTCTGAAAATGCCAGAGGTGCCCCAGCTCGTGGTAAACAAGGCCGACCATATCCCGTTCACTGCCCCAATCCAGCTCGACGATTTTTTCCACGCCGAGCAAAACCGCAGGCCTGCCGTCCAGCTCCGTGGCCCACCCCGCCGCACAGCACAGGCCGAGATAAAATACGAGCACCGCATCCACCGGGCTGCCGAGCACAGCTTCAAGCCGTTCGGGAAGCCCCTGCGTCACCTTTAAAAAGGACTCGTGCGCCTGCGCGGCTTTCTCCGGGCTTTTGTAAAGCAACTCCAGCACCGGCAGAACGTCGCGCTGAAAGTCATACTCCGCGGTATCTGCCTCCACCTTTTCGGGCAGCGTATTCGAAATCGTCCGGGCGTAGCTGCGCCACGCCTCCAGAGAGAACGCGCCGTTTGGAAACGCACTCCGCATGCCGGCAAAGCCGTCGATAATCCGCATACCGTCACACATTCTTCTGCAAGATATAGTCGTCCATGACGAAGCCGCAGCCGATATCCGTCACGACGGCATCGATCTCATAGAAGCCGAAATGCTTGTAGACCTCGACCGCGTGCGTATTGTGCTTGTTGACCGTCAGATATATCCGGTCGAGTCCCTCGGCCTTACAGAGCGATACGACGAAATCAAACACCGCACGCGGCAGGCCCATGCCACGAAATTCGTCCGCGATATAGAGCTTGCTCAGAAACATTTTCCCCTCTTTATGCGGTACCACGCCGATAAAGCCCGCCGCCGCGCCGTCCGCGAGAATCAGATAATAGGCGTAGCCCTCGCTTTCAAGCTGGCGGTTGATCGCCGGGACGGACTGAAACTGCTCGATCATATAATTGGTGGAAGCCTCGCCGTTGATCGGGTCGTACGTTGCGTGCCAGATCGGCTCCGCAATGCGCGCGACCGTTTCAACCTGCGCCGGCTCCGTGACACGTTCGAATGTAATCTGCATTTGGATTCCTCCTGTCTTTCCGCAGGGCGCAGGGCGCCCCGCAAAGCCCGGAACGCACAGCCATATTTTTGCCTGCGCGCTCGCATGTCTCAAAACGGCTCAGCTCTCCTTGTAGTTCCCGAGGAACGAGAAGCGCGGCATCTCGCCGGAAAGCGCGCAGATCAGCGCAAGCGTCCGCGCATCGTGGATGTTCCCCGTGAAATCGAGATAAAAATCGTATTCAAAATTCCGTCCGGGAATCGGGCGGGATTCAATTTTCGTCAGGTTCAGGCCGTTCAGCGCAAAGCGCTCCAGCGTGCGGTACAGCGAGCCGGTCGTATGCGGCAGCGAGAAGCACAGGCTGATTTTGTCCGCGTCCTCCGGAAGCACGGCTTCCCGCGCGATGACGACAAAGCGCGTGCAGTTGTTGTCCGTATTTTGAATGTCCTCGGCGAGGATCTCCAGCCCGTAGACCTGCGCGGCGTCCGCGGAGCAGACCGCGCCCACGCCCTCGGGCCGGTTTTCCGCAATATACCGCGCGGCCGCGGCCGTATTGGAATACGCTTCGCCCGGGATTTCATGCTCCTCCAGATATGCGGTACATTGCATGAGCGCCTCCTGCTTGGAAATCACCTTTTTGACCTCTCCCGTGCCCCGTGCGCGGCACAGGCAGTGACGCACCGGGATATCCGCCGCGCCGACAATGAACATGCGGTGGCGGATAATGAGATCGTACACCTCGGAAACGCTACCCGCATCCGAATTTTCGACCGGCACGACGCCGTAATCGCCGTCCCCCTTTTTCACCGCCTCAAAGACGTCGCGGAAGCCGGACAAAAAAACCGGTTTTTGCGCGGGAAAGAGGCGGAGCGCCGCACTATGGGAATATGCGCCCGGCGCTCCTTGACAGATGATGCGCGGATTTTCCATCCGCGCGCGCGGAGAATCCCGTTCCAGACTGCGGAGCTCGCCGCCACTTTCCAGCATCGTGTGCTGGCGCGCACGGCTGATGGACATGATCGCGCTGTAAAGCGCGACGGCACTGTCCCCGTATTCTCCGGCCTCCCCGCGCACGCGGTCGAGGATGACCTGCTCGCGCGCGGCGTTCAGCACAGGAATGCCTGCGGCGCGCTTGATCTCCGCCACACGCTCCGAGCACCGCATGCGTTCTATAAAGAGCCGTAAAAGCTGCCAGTCGATGCGGTCAATATCATTTCTCACCGGCAGAAGCAGCTCGTCAAAGGTCTTGTTTTCCATAGTCATAGCCTCCCCTTCAGCGCATCATATCCAAAAGCGCAATGGCCGCCGCAGATTCAACGACCGGAATCGCGCGCGGCACGATGCAGGGGTCGTGCCGGCCGACGATGGTCAGCGTATCATCGTGCTTTTCGGCGAGATCCACGGTCTGCTGCGCCTGCCCGATCGAGGGCGTGGGCTTCATCGCGACCCGGAACAGGATCGGCATGCCCGTCGTGATGCCGCCGAGAATACCGCCCGCGTTGTTCGTGCGGGTCCTCACTGCACCGGTCTCGTCATAATAGAACGGATCGTTGTTCTCACTGCCGCGCAGGCATGCCGCGCCGAAGCCCGCGCCGAATTCCACGCCTTTTACGGCGGGGATTCCATAGAGGATAGACGCGAATACGTTCTCCACGCCGCCGAACATCGGGCTGCCGATTCCCGCCGGCACGCCGGTCAGCGCGCACTCGATCACGCCGCCGACGCTGTCCGCGTCGAGCCGGGCCCGCTCGATCTCCGCGCGCATTTCCTGCTCGGCACAAGCGTCCCGCACCGCGAAAAAGCGGGTGTTCAGTGCGTTCAGCTCCGCCGCCGAAATGCTCACCGAGTCAAAGGCTGTGTCGCGCACCGCGCCGATGCTGTACGCATGCGCGCCGATCGTGATTCCGCGCCGCGCGAGAATCTGCCGGCAGACAGCGCCCGCAAACACAAGGCAGGCCGTGAGCCGCCCCGAAAAATGCCCGCCGCCGCGGATATCGTTCGCACCTTCATAGCGGACAGAGGCCGTATAATCGGCATGGCCCGGGCGCGGATGCACCTTCAGATCGGAATAGTCCTTCGAGCGCGTATTGGTGTTTGCAATGATCGCCGCAAGCGGCGCGCCGGTCGTTACACCGTTCAGAAACCCCGAAAGGATCTGCGGCTCGTCAGCCTCCACGCGCGTCGTCCCGGTTTTGTCTTTGCCCGGCGCACGGCGCGCCATCTGCACGCGCACGGCGTCGAGATCGATTTTCTCGTTCGGCGGCAAATTGTCCAGCACAACGCCGATCGCCCCCGTATGGCTGCCTCCGAAAACGGACAGCTTGATGTTACTTCCCCATGTCGACGACATCGGCGTGTCCTCCTATCGCTTCAAAATCCCGGAAGAAGCCGGGATAGGATTTATGAATGCTCTGCGCATCCGTGACGGTCACGGTACAGTCGCAGCCCGCGGCGGCAAGTGCCATCACGATGCGGTGGTCGTTTTTCCCCTCCGCCCTGCCGCCCGCGAGATGCGGCCTGCCGTGAATGACAAGGCCATCCTCCGTGGCGCGGATATCCGCGCCGAGCCGGGACAGCGCCTCCTCCATCGCGAGCAGGCGGTCGCTTTCTTTGAGGTGCAGGCGCGCCGCATTGTAAATCACCGTTTCACCCTCGGCGAACGCGGCAGTCACGGCGAGCGCCGGAACCATATCCGGAATCTGCGACGCATCGATGGAAATGCCGCGCAGCCCCCGGAAACGTTCGTTTACATGCGTGTTTTCCGCCGTCAGCACGCCGTCCCGCTCCGCAATCCAAAGGCCGAAGCGCCGCCAAAGCTCCACACACGCCCTGTCCCCCTGCAGGGAATCCATGGAAAGGCCCGAAAGCGCCACCGGGCCGCCGCCGACTGCCGCCGCCGACAGAAAAAACGCGGCCTGTGACCAGTCGCCCTCTACCGTACAGGACGGCGCGCGATACGTCTGCCCGCCGGGTACCGCCCAGCCGCTTTCCGTTTCGCGAATCTGCACGCCGAACTGCCGGAGCACCTGCAGCGTCAGGTCCACATAGCCCTTCGATTCAAGCGGCGTTGTGAGCGTAATCGTCGAATCGCCCCGAAGCCGCGGAAGCGCGAACAG
>JAHZCM010000013.1:15290-23140 GCA_019422905.1 Oscillospiraceae bacterium | reverse complement strand
GCAGGCCCGTGATAAACTGCGAGCTGATATTCCCCGGCAGGCTGAAGTCGCCGCTTTGAAGCCGCCCGCTGATTTTAAGCGGCAGCCCGCCCGCCGTTTCCACCCGCACGCCGTGCCGCGGGAGCAGCTGCGCATACACACCGATGGGGCGCTCCGGCAATCTCCCGTGCCCGACAAACTCTGCCGGGATTCCGAGCGCGGCGAAAACCGGGATCAAAAAGCGCAGCGTGGAGCCGGATTCCCCGCAGTCCACCGTCACTTTCCCGTCCGGCGCTTCGCCCGGCACGATATGCACGGCGCCGTCCGCGAAATCCGCCCTACAGCCCATGGCGCGGATACCGGCAAGCGTCGCATACATATCGGCGCTCGAGTCGATCGGGGAAACCGTGCAGGGCATATCGCCAAGCGCGGCACAGAGCAGCGCGCGGTGCGCAGCGCTCTTGCTGGGCGGAATCCGCACCGCACCCGCTATGCGGGCCGGCCGGTAGGTTACTTCAGCCATTTTTACCATCCCTCCTGCCGGATACAGCTTTTCACTTTCTGCGGCGGTTCTGCTCCGCCGCAATTTTATAGCGGAGCACCAGATAGCTCCGGTCGATCGGGTGAATCTCGCAGTCCCCGATGGTTTTCAGCAAAATCAGGTTGAGCGTCTTTCCGAAGCTCTTTTTGTCGAGCGCCGTGGCCTCGACCACCTCGGCAAAGTCA
Organism: Oscillospiraceae bacterium; assembly: GCA_019422905.1. Lineage (GTDB taxonomy): Bacteria > Bacillota > Clostridia > Oscillospirales > Acutalibacteraceae > Hominenteromicrobium. Next base: position 22,435 of record JAHZCM010000013.1, on the reverse strand, counting down.
AATTCGCTCTCCGTCGGCATTCCATAGTTTTCGAGCACACGTCGGATACGCGCGGCAGTACCCATTTCCGTAACGCCGAGGCTTTCGCCCACCTGCGCCGCCATCACCATGCCGATGCCCACTGCGCGCCCGTGGGAAAGCGCGGAGAAGCCGGTCAGCTTTTCCAGCGCATGGCCGAAGGTATGCCCGAAATTCAGAGTCATGCGGCGGCCCTTATCGGTCGTATCCTCTTCAACGAGAACCTTTTTGCACGCGACGCAGCGGCAGATCGTCGCCTCCATGCGGTCGATGACCTCGCCTTTTTCGAGCTTGTCAAACAGCTCGCCGTCCATGATGCAGCCGTATTTGATGACCTCGCCCATGCCGTCGGTGAAAAAGTGCTCCGGCAGCGTCCGCAGCGTTTCCGGATCGCTGACGACGAGGCGCGGCTGATGAAACGCGCCGACCAAGTTTTTGCCAAACGGCAGGTCCACGCCGGTTTTCCCGCCGACGCTCGCATCCACCTGCGCGAGCAGCGAGGTGGGCACCTGCACAAAATCGATGCCGCGCAGGAACGTCGCCGCCGCAAAGCCGCCCATATCGCCCGCGACGCCGCCGCCGAGCGTGACGATGAAGTCCGAGCGGGTAAAGCCGTGCTCAGACAGCGCTTCGTACATCTGCATCACGGTGGAAAGCTGCTTCTGCGGCTCTCCCGCCTCAAAAACAAAGCTCGAAACGCGGAAGCCCGCGGCAGTAAGCGACTGCGTGAGCCGCTCGCCGTAAATCGGGAACACATTCGTCTCGCTGACGATCATCGCCTGGCTGCCCGCCTTAAACAGGGGTTTTACCGCCTCGCCGGTGCGGTCCAGCGCGCCGTTCTCCACAATCACATCGTAGGGCTTGTCCGTAGAAATATGAATGACCATTATCCGAATTTCTCCTTTTTATCGCGCGCCTGCGCGAGCAGCGCCACGGTTTTTTCCCGGTCTCCGTCCGCGACGGCGTCCCGGATGCTTTCGATATTCCGGATCAGCTCCGAAAGCTCGTCGGTCAGCGCCTCCCGGTTGGAAAGGAACAGATCCGCCCAAAGCTCCGCGTTGATCCGCGCCACACGGGAAACATCCCGGTAGCTGCCCGCCGAAAAGCCGCTGTGCTCCTCGCAGCGGGGGCTCATCACGTACGCGCAGGCCAGCACATGCGGCACCTGCGACGTGAAGGCGATCATCTGGTCGTGCTTTTGCTGCGTGCAGAATTTCATCGTGCCGAAGCCCATCTCTCGCGCGAGCGCAGCCAGCGTATCCACCGCGCTCTGCGGGGCTTCGCCCGGCACAAAAATGTAGGAAGCGTTGTAGAAGAGGCCCGCCTCGCTGGCCTCAAAGCCGCTGCGCTCCTTGCCCGCCATCGGGTGGCCGCCTACATAATCGAAATCGTGTTCCGCCGCAATGGCGGAGAGCCTGCCGCATACACCGACTTTGACGCCGCATGCATCTGTGACGATGCAGCCGGGCTTGAAGCGGGCCGCATTCTCCTCCACAAACTGTACGGCGGCCTCCGGGTACAGGCAGACATAGACGACGTCCGCTTCGGAGAGCGCCGCGGTGCTGCCGATGCTGTCGATCGCGCCGAGGGAAAGCGCGTCCAGCAAAACGTTTTCGTCGCAGTCAAAGCCGACCACCGTGTGCGCCGTATTGGCCTTGAGCGCCTTCGCAATGGACCCGCCGATCAGGCCGAGCCCGATAATCGCAATCCGCATAGCCGCCTCGCTCACAGGGCCTTGACGGTCTCGGAGACCTTCAAAACCTTCTTCGCCAGCACGTCGAACTGGTCCGGCGTGAGCGACTGCGCGCCGTCGCACAGCGCACAGCTCGGGTTATTGTGCACCTCGATGATGAGACCGTCCGCGCCGACCGCCGCGGCCGCCATCGCCAGCGGCTCGACCAGCCAGTTGATGCCGCTCGCATGGCTCGGATCGATGATCACCGGCAGATGCGTGAGCTTTTTCAAAATCGGCACGGCGGAAATGTCGAGCGTGTTGCGGGTGAAGGTCTCATAGGTGCGGATGCCGCGCTCGCAGAGAATGACCTGCTCATTGCCGCCGGCCATGATATACTCGGCGCTCATCAGAAGCTCCTCGATGGTGTTTGCAAGGCCGCGCTTCAGGAGGATCGGCTTGTTCACATGGCCCAGCGCCTTTAAAAGCTCAAAATTCTGCATGTTGCGCGCGCCCACCTGAATCACATCCACATCCCTAAACAGGTCGAGATGGCTGATGCTCATGATCTCGGTGACAATCGGCAGACCGGTCTTTTTCTTCGCCTCCTGAAGCAGCTCGATGCCCTCGGCCTTCAGCCCCTGGAACGCATACGGCGAGGTGCGCGGCTTGAACGCACCGCCGCGCAGGAACGCGGCGCCCGACGCCTTCACACGCTCGGCGACCTCGCAGATCTGCTCTTCGCTCTCCACGGAGCACGGGCCGGCAATCAGCGTCAGGTGGCCGTCGCCGATCTTCTGTCCGGTCGGCAGCTCAATCACGGTATCGTCCGGATGAAACTTGCGGTTTGCTTTTTTGTACGGCTCCTGCACGCGCTTGACGCTCTCGACGATGTCCTGCGCGGCGATGTATTCCCCGTCTACGGCGGCCGTATCGCCGAGCAGGCCGAGCACGGTGGAATGCGTGCCCACCCATGTGTTGACGGTGACGTCGTACTTATCGGTGAGCATGGAGATAAACTTGTGTACCTGCTCCTCGCTGCGGTTGGATTTTAAAACGATAATCATGGCGGTTTCCCTTTCCTTTCTGATTGCAGGCCCGGCCCCGCACCGGGCACGCGGCCCACAAAAAAAGCGGAGCCCGACGGCTCCGCTTTGCCATTATGCTATACTTGCAGAAAATCCGGTTATCGCGCGGAAACTGCGCGCATGGCCGGAGAAGCGTCACCCGGGATATTCACATACGACGAAAAGCACACGCAATAAAATCGTGTGCCGTAAAGCTTTGTAAATCGTCTTGTGAATAAAGCGGAACGCATGGTATTGCCATCCTTTTCTGACAAAGCCCGTAAAACGAACTGCTCAAATTTTACCGCCTGCCGCGCGTTTTGTCAAGTGTTTTCTTGATCCCCCGGCAAAGGGCCGCGTCTGCCCCCGCGGCGGCCGCACCAACGCTTCGCCTTCCTCCCTGCGGCTCTCGGCAATGCCCCGTTCTTTTCCGGCTCCACACCGCGCAGCGCGCAAATGCGCCGCACCACAATATTGATCGGCGCGCCGGCGTCCACCACGACGTCCGCAGAGGCAAGATATTTCGGCTTGCGCTCGTTGAAAAGCCGCTCAATGACCGCCCGGCGATCCGGCGTCTGAAGCAGCGGGCGGCGCTTGTCGCGTTTGAGCCGCTCCTGCAAAGCCGCCAGCGGCACATCCAGATAATAGATCGTCCCGCCGCCTTTGTGAAACCCCTCCACGTTCTCCGGGCGCATCAGCGTGCCGCCGCCCGTGGCGACCACATAATCCGCGCTTTCCGAAAGGATGCGCACGGTTTCCGTCTCCAGCTCGCGGAAATGCGCTTCGCCGTACCGCGCAAAGATCTCGGTGACCTTCATACCTGTTTTCTCTTCTATATGCCGGTCCATATCGACAAATTTCATGTGCAGCGCGGCGGCGAGCTGCCGCCCGACCGTCGTCTTGCCGCTGCCCATAAAGCCGCTCAGCACGATATTTCCCTGCCCGTGTTCCGCAATCATTTCCCTGTTCCGTCCCTTTCTTTCAGGCGCGAAAAAGCCGCTCGGTTTCCGCTTCCGCATCCAGAATCAGCCGTTCAATGTCCGCGTCCGCAAAGGACGCGCCGTACCAGATCTCATGCGCCGCAACGGCCTGACACACGAGCATGCCCATGCCGCCGACCGCCGTAAGCCCGTTTTTCCGCGCGAGGCGCAGAAATTCCGTCTCTCCGGGATTGTATACCGCATCGAAAGCCGCGCCGCAGCGGGCGAGCACGCTTTCACCGACGACGCTTCTGCCCGCGTTCGGATACATCCCGACGCTCGTCGCGTTGAGCACGAGGTCATAGCGATCCGTCCTGCTTTCAAGCGCCTCATAGCTGAGCACGGAAAAGCTGCCGCGCTTCCCCTGCTTTCCACAGAGCGCGCCAAGCTCGCCCACAAGCGCCCTTGCGCCTTCCATGGATTCCGCCCGGCAGGCAAAGTCGATCTGCGGCGCTTTTTCCGACAGAGCCGCTTCAAAGGCGACGGCGCGCGCCGCCCCGCCGCGGCCGAGGATCAAAAGACGGCCCGAAAAATCCAGCCCGAAGCGCCTGAGCGCCTTATAGCAGCCGACGCCGTCTGTCGTATAGCCGGTGAACCGCCCGCTTTCATTCTTCACTGTGTTTACCGACCCGAACAACCGCGCCTTTTCATCGACTTCGTCGAGAAACGGCAGGATCGCGCTTTTATGCGGAATCGTGATATTAAAGCCGTCCAGCCGGCGGAGCGTGTCCAACGCGCCGGGGATATCGGGCACGTCCAGAACGCTGTATTCCGGGGAAAGACCGGAAAGCGCGAACAGGTGCGCGTGAATAAACGGGGACATCGTGTGTCCGATCGGGTGCCCAATGACGGCAAAGGAGCTCAGGTTCATCGGGAATGCCATCCTTTCCGGCACGGAAAAAATTTGCAAATGCATATTGACAAATAATCCGCGCATCAATACAATGTAGGTAAAGTACATTCCGATTGTATCACGCCTGCGGCGTTTTGTCCATAGGACAGGTGATGCGGTACTTGAACGATATTAGGATATAGGAGGAAAGCGAAATGGTTCTGGAGAAAGTTATCGAGATTCTTGCGGATCAGCTCAGCGTCGATCCGTCCATCATCAACGAGGATTCCAATCTCGTCGACGATCTGGATGCGGATTCCCTTGCAGTTATCGACCTGATCATGTGCATTGAGGACGAATTCAAGGTTGAAGTTCCGGACAGCGAAGTGGAAAACCTCAAGACCGTCGGCGCCATCGTTCAGTTTATCGAAGACCATCAGTAATGCTCAGCGCATTCCGGGGCGGACAGCTTTTGCTGCCCGCCCCTTGCTCTTTTCAAAAGCCTTTTTTGCCGGGTCGAAACCCCTTGCTTTTCCCGGCGGGATTGGCTATAATAAAAGATACCACAACCGCAGCGGCAGAGCAGCGCTGCGCGTATAAACCTCGAAAGGACTGATTTCCTTGGCAAATCAGAAAAAGATGGTGGACGACATCACCTCCATGGAGGTCGATTTCTCCAAATGGTATACCGACATTGTCAAAAAGGCCGAGTTGATGGATTATTCCAGCGTAAAGGGCTGCATGATCATCCAGCCGTACGGCTACGCGATCTGGGAAAATATTCAGCGCGAGCTGGACGGCCGCTTCAAGGCGACCGGCCATCAGAACGTATATATGCCGCTTTTTATTCCGGAGTCCCTTTTGCAGAAGGAAAAGGACCATGTGAAGGGCTTTGCGCCGGAGGTGGCGTGGGTCACGGAGGGCGGCAGCGAGAAGCTCGCGGAGCGCCTGTGCATACGCCCCACAAGCGAGACGCTCTTCTGCGAGCATTACCAGAAGATCATCAAGTCTTACCGTGATCTGCCGAAGCTCTACAACCAGTGGTGCTCCGTCGTGCGGTGGGAGAAAACGACCCGCCCGTTCCTGCGCTCCTCCGAGTTCCTGTGGCAGGAGGGCCACACGATGCACGAAACCGCCGAGGAAGCGATGAACGAAACGCTCGGCATGCTGCGCACCTATGAGGAATTCTATAAGAATGTGCTCGCCATTCCCGCCGTGACCGGCCAGAAAACCGAGAAGGAAAAGTTCGCCGGCGCGGTCGCGACCTACACGATCGAGCCGATGATGCACAACGGCGTCGCGCTGCAGGGCGGCACAAGCCATTACTTCGGCGACGGCTGGGCAAAGAAATTTGACATCACCTTCACCGGCCGCGACAATACGCTCCAATATCCGCACCAAACCTCGTGGGGCGTTTCCACGCGCATGATCGGCGCGATCATCATGGTGCACGGCGACGACAACGGCCTTGTCCTGCCGCCGAAGGTCGCCCCGGTTCAGCTTGTGATTCTCCCGATCGCCCAGCACAAGCCCGGCGTGCTCGAAAAGGCCGGCGCGCTGTTTGACGCGCTCAAGACAAAGTTCCGCGTCAAGCTCGACGATTCCGACAATTCTCCCGGCTGGAAATTCAGCCAGTATGAGATGCTGGGCGTGCCGCTGCGCCTCGAAATCGGCCCGAAGGACATCGAAAAGAACCAGTGCGTCCTCGTCCGCCGCGATACGCGCGAAAAGCTCTTCGTCTCGCTCGATAACCTTGAGGAAGAGATCACGAAAGCGCTTGAGGCCGTCCACAACGGCCTGTACGAGCGTGCGCTCAGGAACCTCGAGGAAAAAACGTACGTTGCAACGACGCTCGATGAATTTGTGGATACCGCGGCGAATAAGCCCGGCTTCATCAAAGCGATGTGGTGCGGCGACAGCGCCTGTGAGGACAAGCTCAAGGATCTGACCGGCGGCGTGAAGTCCCGCTGCATCCCGTTCAACCAGGAGCATCTCGCCGATACCTGCGTCTGCTGCGGCAGGCCCGCAAAGCACATGGTATTCTGGGGCAAGCAGTACTGATATTGGATTTGCTTTAACGCATTTACAGCGCTTCGCATTGCAGGCTGAGCGCTGTAAATGCGTTTTTTTCATGCAATCGGCTGCGTCCGTTCTCGGTCTCTCTCCCCATAAAACAGCAAGTGCACAAGCCGTCTTTTTCATTCTCTGCGTTTTCAATAAATCCTTGCGGAAAAACTTGTGCAGTCATGCTTTTTTACGAAAAGGGTATTTACATTTCGGCGCGAATAGGCTAAAATAAGTTCGTAATATAAAACCATCGCGGGTTCCTTTTTCTGGAATCCGTAACCGATTAGGAGGAGAATTCCAATGGCAAATGTAAGAGTTGGCTTTATCGGCTGCGGCGGTATCGCGAACGGCAAGCACTTCCCGGGCATGAAGGGACAGGAAGGCGTCGATATGTGCGCTTTCTGCGACCTGATCCTCGAAAGAGCTGAGAAGGCTGCAAAGGAATACGGCACACCGGATGCAAAGGTCTACACCGACTACAAAGAGCTTCTGGCTGACCCGACCATCGA
>JAHZCM010000013.1:0-15280 GCA_019422905.1 Oscillospiraceae bacterium | reverse complement strand
CGCCGAATATCGCACACTGCGAGATCACCATCGCGGCGCTCGAAGCCGGCAAGCACGTTCTCTGCGAGAAGCCGATGGCTGCTACGGAGGCTGACGCGAAGAAGATGCTCGAAGCGAGAGACAGAACCGGCAAGATGCTGACGATCGGCTATCAGTACCGCCACTTCTTCGAGAATCAGGTTGCGAAGAAGGTTGTGGACGACGGCTGGCTGGGCGACATTTACTATGCAGAGGCTACATATCTCCGCCGCCGCGGCGTTCCGACGTGGGGCGTTTTCACGGACAAGTCCAAGCAGGGCGGCGGTCCGCTGATCGACATCGGCACGCATGCGCTTGATCTCACCCTGTTCCTCATGAACAACTACGACGTTGATTATGTCGTCGGCACTTCCTTTGAGAAGCTCGGCCGTCTGCTTGACCCGGAGTATCAGGGTCAGGTCAATCACCGCGGCGAGTTCGACAACTGGAACAACGAGACCTACGACGTTGAGGATTCCGCTGTCGGCCATATCAAGATGAAGAACGGCGCCGTTATCAACCTGCGCGCTGCATGGGCCATCAACATGGCTGAAGACGCCGGCGCTATGAACCAGGCAACCACGCTGCTCTGCGGCACAAAGGGCGGCCTTGACACACTCACACAGCGTGTCCGCCTCAATCATGTTGTCGCTGCTCAGCCGACGATCTCCTGGGTTGGCAACAAGGTTCAGCCGTACATCCCGGGCTTCTCTCAGGGTCCGGCACCGAAGTCCAAGGAAGCCGAGATCTGGGTCAAGGCTCTGAAGGGCGAGGGCGAGCTGTTCGTCACGGCGGATCAGGCTTATGTCGTCACGAAGATCCTCGATGCGATCTATCAGTCCTCCAAGACGGGCAAGCCGGTCTACTTCGACTAATTCAAACCCCATAATGTTTCTGTGTGCGGCGGCAAGGGATGCCGCCGCACATTTTCTATCATGACATGACGAAAGGTGGTTTTCCCGATGGAAAATATCCATGTTCAGGTTTATTCGCTCGTTTCCGAGCCGCTCAGCCCGGTTGAAAAGCTCCGCACGATCGCGAAGCTCGGCTTTGACGGCGCGGAATTCACGGCGGACTTCACACAGGTTCCGCTCGAAGAAATGAAAGCTGTGCTCGCAGAGACGGGCCTCAAGGTGCATTCCGCACACGTCGGCCTCGACCAGATCGAAAGTGTTCTGCCCTATTTTGCTGAAATCGGCGCAAAGCTGGTCATCTGCCCGATGACAAACTTCTGCAACAAGGAGGAAGCGCTTGAGGTCGCCGAGGAGCTGAATCGTCTCGGCCGACTTGCAAAGCCGTACGGCATTAAGATCGGCTACCACAACCATACCGACGAATTTTATAAGGATGAGGGCAAATACCTCTATGACTGGCTGATCGACGCCTGCGACCCGGAAGTCACCGCGTTTCAGGTCGACTGCGGCTGGTGCAGCGCCGCCGGTGTTGATCCTGTGGAATTTATCAACAGCCATGCGGGCCGCATCGCGAGCATCCACATCAAGGAAAACGGCGGCGTCATCGGTTCAAATCGGCCGCAGTCCCGTTACGACCACACCCCGCGCTTCAAGTTTGAGAAGGATGCGGACGGCAACCCGATCTTCCCGCCCGAGTTCCTCAAGATGAAGGAAGAGCACGACAGGCTGAACGTGCCGCAGGGGCAGGGCATTGTCGACTGGAAGGCTGTTAAGGCCGCTGCCGACGCGCAGTGTGACGACGTGATCTACGTTGTCGAGCGCGAAGCCAGCTACAACGATCCGCAGGACCGCGTCGCGTGCCTCGCAGAGGATATTGCGTGGCTCAAGGAAAACCTGTAAAATAAAGGTACTCCGCATACCAGCAGCGGCCTCCCCATTTCCGGAGAGGCCGCTGCTTGCGTTTGGTTGCGCAAGCACCCGTTGAGCAGGTGGCTGCACAGGAGAATAAGCTCATATCGATACGGACAAAAAAGAAAGCTCCGAGCCGATTCAGGAAGCGCTCCGACTACCGAAGCACAAACCACAGGAGGTTTCAAAAACGAAAGGTGTCCATGGTTTGGCGCATACGAAGCGGAGATGTCCATTCCGTAGCGCAAGCCTCCGGTGAAGCCACAGGTTTTGATTTACAGCGCCGTTGAGCGGAAGAAGGCCCGAAGGAAATCCTCCGGGCCTTCTTTTTATCAGACGCAAGCTGTGCCGCCGCTCAAGGGCATGGCAGCACACGGTTCGCTATGCTTCTTGCCTTTCCGGCGCAGCAGAGCCCGAAGAGCGGCCCACGGTCCCGCCGTCAAGGTATCCGCTCAGTGCTGGATCTTCTGCTCTTCTTCTCCGTCCCCGCCGTCAAGGCTGAACGGCGGCACGGCTTTCTTGTGCAAAGCCACCAGCGCGTGGTCGTAGTTGTGGCGAACCTCGCAGTGCTTATCAAAGACCATGGTGGCCTCATCGTCCGCCGTGCAGACCGGCCAATCCGGCAGATCTTCGCTTGAGGGCTTACCGGTACGGGCGAAATTCAGCCATGCGTCGCACATCTGCTTTTCGAGCAGGTCGGTCACGCCCTCCTCGTTGAACGCCGCCACAAGGCTTGTATTGTGGAAAACAAACGGGATCTCGCTGCAGTGCCACGCAATATGGCCGCCATCATACGGGAACGTATAGGTGAACATATAGGAATAGGTGCCGCTCTCCGGATGCTGCGCCTTTTTCTGGATAAAGTCAATGGACGGCGCACGGAAAATGGAGTCCATAAACAACACGTCGCTGATGTCCTTATCCGGATAGGTTTTCCGGAACAGCTCGGTCAACTCCTCCGCATGCTCCCCATACATCTTTTTGATCTTTGCCTCAATCAGGGCCGTATCGGCTTTCTCCTCCGGCGAAAGCGCGGGCATAAAGGAGAATTCGCCGAGCACCGTGCCGACCATGACCGGGATGGTTTTCGCGTGCTCCGTAAAGCCTACGACGCACGGATCGCCGAGATACCAGTCGTTCGGCATCGGGTTGCCGCCGACATATGCCCCTGTCTTTGCGACCTCCGGCATGACCTTGTTATAGGCCTCGGCGAGCTGTGCATAGGGAATCGTTTCAAGCGCTTCCACATCCGCAATACCCAGCTCCTCCATCAGCGCCGTGACGATCGCCGTACCGCCCGATTTTGAGAGGTCGAGTGTACCGTCAATGCAGCCGCTCTGCACAACGCCCTTATGGAACAGGCCGTCCGCCGCGGGGGTCTGCATCAGCGTCCAAACCTTCATACCGCCGCCGGACTGGCCGAACAGCGTGACATTTTCCGGGTCGCCGCCGAAGTTCTCGATGTTGTCGTGAATCCACTGGAGCGCCGCAACCATATCCGCGCTGCCCGCGTTTCCGGAATTCGCGTACTTCTCACCAAACGGGGAAAGGTCGAGATAGCCGAGGATATTCAGGCGATGGTTTAGCGACACCACCACCACATCGCCATATTTGCTCATATTTTCGCCCTCATATGCAACGTGCTCTATCGAGGAGCCGGCCGCAAAGCCGCCGCCGTGCAGCCAGACCAGCACGGGCTTTTTCGCCTTCGGGTCGATGGACTGCGTCCAGATGTTCAGATACTGGCAGTTCTCATCGAGCGGCCAATAGCGGTGCGGAACCATCAGCTCGTTGTTCGGCTCGTCCTGCTTAAGCATCGGGCAGACGTAGCCGTAGGCCAGCGCGTTTTTGATGCCCTTCCAGGGCTTCACCGGCTCGGGCTGCTGGAAGCGTTTTGCATCCGCGTATTTGATGCCGTGGAAAATATAGGTTCCGTCCAAACGGAAGCCGCGCAGCTTGCCCGCCTTGGTTTCCACAACAGGCTCTGTCTTCGTACACAAAAATTCTCTCGCCATTACAAAATCACAACTCCTTAAAATAAAAATGGTGCTTCTTATAAACCAATTGTTTATAGTATAGCACCATTTCAACATACCGTCAAATATTTATTTCCAATCAAAAATTATCTGTTAAAAACATCCAGAATTAAAGATACAAATCCGTCAGCAGCTTGCGTCCGGTCTTCGTCTTGAAGATATTGTCGCGCACCTTGCGCGCCCCCTCCTGCTCCATGCCGCTTTCGAAGATATTGACCAGGAAATCCGCCTCCACAAGGATCTGGTAGTCCACGCCGTCGATCCCCGTATACGTGTGGTGATGGCCGATCAGGTAACAGATGCGCTCCGTCTGCGCAGGCGTATAGCCGCACAGGGGCAGCATCGCAGCGGCAAGGGCGGGCCCCTCCGCCTCCTGATGCTTGCCGTCACAGTTCCCGTATTTCTCGAAGCAGACACGGATGCCGATATCGTGCGTAACGGCCGCCGCTTCCAGAATTTCCTGCGTCTCGCCGTCAATCCCTTCGCCCTCCGCAATCGTTTTTGCGAATGCAAAGACCTTCAGGAAATGGTTGACGCGCTCCACGCAGCCGTCCTCGTATTCGATCATTTTAGCAATCAGCGTATAGAGATTCGTCATGATTTTCATCCTTTCCCGGCATCCCGCGAAGAGCGTTTCGGAAGATGCCGCCCCGTGATTCTTCGGCTTCAGCCGCTTTATTCCGCGTGCTTTGCCGCAAAATATTCCTCCCGCAGCATCGACCACATCCAGCAGTCGTGCACGGAGCCGTCGAAAATCGACGACGCGCGGCGCAGCGTTCCCTCCAACGTATACCCGCATTTTTCAATGACGCGGCGGGACTGCTTGTTAAATTCATAATGCTGAATGGAAAGCACGTCCATACAAAGTTCTTCAAATGCAAACTGCGTCATGCAGCGCACCGCTTCAGGCATATACCCTTTTCCCCAGCTTTCCTCGCGGAGCACGTAGCCGATCATCCGGGCAAACGGATTCGAGCGCGCAGCGCCCTTATGCAGGCCGATAGAGCCGATCACGCGACCGGAGGCCTTTTCCTCTATCGCCCAGACCTCCGGACTTTGAAGCCAGCTTTTTACAACTCCTTCAGATTCCTCACGGCTTTCATGCGGCTTCCAGCCCGCCGCCGGGCCGATCTTCGGATTCTGCGCATAGGCGTACATGTCGTCCACGTCGTCCATCGTCCATTGGCGCAGAAGGAGCCGCTCCGTTTCCAGTGTTTTGAGCGGAATGTCGATCCAGTAGCGGCGGAAAACCGCTCCGTCCTCCTCGCGCCGGTCCTCCAGTACGCCGCCGCACGCCTCAATGGTCCGCGCGGAAGCCGTGTTCCAGTCGTTGCAGGTAATCAGCGCACGGGAAATGCCGAGCGACTTGGCGACGGGCAGTGCAAGGCGCAGCTGCTCCTTCGCATAGCCCTTGCCCCGCTCGCTTGGCACGACGCCGTAGCCGATATGCCCGCCGAATTCCAGCAGATAATCGTTGAGCCGGTGACGAATGTCAATGCCGCCGATGATCTTCGTCTCCGCATCGTCCACCATAAAAAGCAGCGTGGCGGGCACCAGATGCGGCGGCACAATCGTGCGCCCTTTCACGCGGTCGCGCAGCCACTCCGCATAGTCTTTCCCTTTCGGATCCGACGCGGCGGGAAATATCCGCTCCGCGCCCCAGTCTGCGATATACGCGCGGTACATTTCCTCCGAGATCCGTTCGGGCAAAATCAGCTTCATTTTTCTTCCCCTTTCTTTCTCATGCCCCTCTGCCGCAGCCCTTTGCGTACCGCGCAGCTCATTTCCGCATGACCGCCTCGATATCTTCAATTGTGCGCGGGACCGACGCGGAGAGGTTCTCGCAGCCGGCTGGCGTGACAAGGCAGTTATCCTCCACGCGGAAGCCGATGCCCCAATCCTCCACATAAATGCCGATATCGACGCAGAAGACCATGTTCGGCTGAATCGGCTTGCCGAGCGCGTCCACCACGTCATGCACGTCATAACCGACATGGTGCGCGCCGCCGTGCCACATGTATTTGCCGATATCGTCATACGACGAGAGCAGGCCGAGCTTTTTAAGCTGCTCATAGCAGTAGCGCCGCGCGGTTTTATCCACATCATCCATCAGCATGCCGGGCTTGATGATCGAAAACATGTAGTTCGAAGTGTTCAGCGCGCATTCGTACAGCGCGCGCTGCTCTTTGGAAAACCTTCCGTTGCATGGCCAGCCGCGGGAGACGTCGTTGCATTCGCCGTCCCACTGCGCGCCGACGTCATTCAGAATCATATCGCCGTCCTTCGCCTGCCCCATGTAGCTGTCGTAGTGGATGCAGAAGTTGTTTTCGCCCGCCGAGATGATCGAATGGAACGCGGGCTCCAGCACGCCCGCACTTGTCAGCGCGTAATCAAACTCCGCCTTGTATTCGTACTCATACATACCCGGACGGGAAGCGCGCATCATACGCAGGATACCCTCGCGCGTGACGGTCATTGCGCGGCGCATCGCGTCGATCTCGCACGGCGCCTTCAGCGTGCGCAGGCGCTTGAGCGCGGGCAAAATATTTTCCACCGTGACAAACGGATATCCCGCCTGCACGCGGTGCGCAAGCTGATGCGCCTCATCCGGGGCTTCGTCCGGCGTGTGGCGGTAGAGGTCGAGATACAGGCGGCTCACATCGCCCGAAGCCATAATTTTATGGAAGTCCGTGTCAAAATCCTCCATAAAGCGGATATCCGAAACACCGGACTGCGCGAGCACCTCGTCCGCCTTCGGGCGGCGGCCCGTCCAGCGCTCTTTCAGAAGATCCGGCGGGAGAATATAGATTGTTTCCCGCACCGTGCCGCCGGCTTTCACCGCCATGAGCGCCAGCCCCGCAAAGCGGATGCCGGTCAGGTACAGGAAATTCCGGTTTGTGAAAAACGTATAGTACGCGTCCGCCGACTGGCGCGGCGCATGGCCGGAGAAAAACACCGCGGCGCTGCCGTCCGCCATCTGGGCGTACAGCCGCTGCCGGTTTGCCATATGAAATTCTGCTTTCATTTGAATCGTCCCTTCCTTTTTCTGTCTGCGCAATACCCCACGGTTTTACAATTTTAAGGCGCGATGCCATGTGCCTCCGTCCTCCGGAGCGGTGCATATCATCGTTCGCACCCTTTCTTTCTCCCGCATCTTGTCCGTATTGCCAATTGCCAAAGCAGCAGACCGAACGCCGCGCCCACCGTATTGAGCAGAACGTCGTCCACGTCGCTGACGCCCGTTGCAAAGCACCACTGCAAAATCTCAATCGCAAAGGAAAGACCGGCCGCCACAGACAGCAAAACTCGCCAGTGCCGGAGCTTCGGGTATGCCGCCGCACCGAGCAGGCCGAGTGGAACAAACCAGATCATATTGCCGGCCACATGGTAAAAAAACGGCCAAAGCCCGTCCTGCAGCGTGTCCAGCGTCGTTTTCAGCGGAACCGACTGTACGGTTGCCATCGTATGCGGGCGCGACGCAAACGCAAAGAACGCGCCCCAGTCGCGGATAACGGTGATCTGCACGAGCGCCGCAAGATACATCGCAAAAAGCAAGGCGCTCCAAAACTGCGTGCGGCTGAACGCTTCGCCGCGCCGCCTGCGCCGCAGCGCAAAAACGACCGCCCAGGCCGTGCCGAAGGGTATGGCAAAGGCCGCCGCCCGCGCGCTGTAGAGAAAAATCCCGCTGAGACTCATTTCAGCTTCGCCGCGAGCGCGACCCAGCCCTTTTCCTCGCGGCGGTCGATCAGCTCGAATTTTTCTGCGAGGCATGCAAGCACGTCGTCCTCGCGCGTGTCAATGATACCGCTCATGATATAGACCGTATCGGGCTTCATGAAGCGCGGCGCATCCTTCGTCAGCAAAATGACGATATCCGCGACAATGTTGGCGACGACAAGGTCAAAGCGGCCGGAAACCTTTTCCGCAAGATTTCCGCAGATGCCGGTAAACCGCTCCCCGACGCCGTTGACCTCCGCGTTTGCCACCGCCGTCTTGACGGCAAGCGCGTCGATATCCACGCCGACGGCGCTGCCTGCGCCGAGCAGGAGACCCGCAACGGACAGAATCCCGCTGCCGCAGCCCATATCCAGCATCGTGTCGCCGGGATTTACATATTTTTCGAGCAGCTCCATACAGAGCCGCGTCGTCTCGTGCGTGCCCGTGCCGAACGCGAGGCCCGGCTCCAGGTGCAGCACAACGCGGTCTCCCGCCTCATATTCGTCCTCCCACATCGGGCGGACGAGCAGGCGCTCGCCGACCGGAATCGGCTTGAAATACTTCTTCCAATTGTTGATCCAGTCCTCCTCCGCACAGTTCGCCGAGGTGATCTCATTCCAGATTCCCTCCGCCGCAAAGCGCTCCGTGAGGAAGGAAACCGCCTCGGCAGGGTTCTCCTCCGGGCTGATGTACACGTGTATCACGCTCTTTGTGCGGTCCTTTTTCAGCAGCTCCTCGTCAATGAGGTCAATGTGGGCAATTTCCATCGCCTCTTCTTCTAAATGCGAATAATCCTCAATATAAATGCCGTAGGGCACGACCATCTGCGCAATGTCGCCTGCGCGGTCCGTATCCTCCGCGCGAATCGTGACCGCAATTTCGGTCCAATCCGCGTTTACCTGCCCAAAATCCGTCAAGTTTTCCACGCTCCTGTCTCTTTCATGCAAGCTGTGAATTGATTATACAACGCGGCGCAGGAACTTGCAAGGCAAACCTGCGCCGCCTTATCCGGAGGCCCTATGACAAAGCAAAAATTCTGGATGCAGGGCATCCTGCTCACCGCCTTTTCCCTGTTTCTGCGCGTTACGAATATCGGCTACCGCTCCTATCTGTCCTCCAAAATCGGCGCGGAGGGCATGGGGCTTTACCAGCTCATTTTTTCCGTCTTTATGCTGGCGGTCACGCTTTCCACCTCGGGCATCAGCCTGGCGGTTACGCGCATGGTTACGGCGGCTATCGCCGCGAACCGGCGGGGTACCGTCCGCTCGGTCGTCACAAAATGCTTTCTGTTCTGCCTGACCGTAAGCTGCACCATCGCGACGCTGCTTCTCCTCTTTTCGGATTTCGCGGCGGCCAAAATTCTCGGGCATGCGGGTGCGGCGCCAAGCCTGCGCATTCTGGCGCTGGGCCTGCCCTTTATGTCGCTGTGCACCTGCATGAAGGGGTATTTTCTCGCAGTGGACGAATCGCCCTCCACCGCGCTCAGCGACGCCGTGGAGCAGGTGCTGACAATCCTCTCGGCGGTCGCCCTGTTCTGGTACTTTGCGCCGCAGAGCATCGAGGCTGCCTGCTTTGCGGCGATGCTCGCCTCCACCTTCGGCGAAGCCGTCTCTTTTCTCACCGGCTGGGTCGCTTACCGGCGGAGCCTGCGGCGAAACACGCCGAAAAAGGCGGAGCCAAGCCGTGGCGTGCTGCACGGCATGTTTCATATCGCGGTGCCGTGCACGCTTTCCAGCGCGGCGCGCAGCCTGCTTTCCACGGTGGAAAACCTGCTGATCCCGCGCGAGCTGCAGCGCGCCGGGCTGAATGGGGCAAGCTCCATGGCGGCCTACGGCCTTCTGCAGGGCATGGCGATGCCCATGCTTTATTTTCCGTCCTCGTTTCTCTCCTCCTTCGCATCGCTTTTGATCCCGAAAATCGCCCGTGAATTCGAGCAGAAGCACCGGCGGGCGGTTGCGCACATTACGGAAAGAGCCGTGGGCGCGGCGCTGCAGTTCGGGGTATTCTGCGCCGCCATATTTTTCATTTTCGACGGGGACTGGGGCGCGGCTTTTTACCAGAGCACAGAGGCCGGCGGCTATCTGAAAATCCTCGCGCCGCTTGTGCCGCTTCTCTATCTCGACGTCGTCGTGGACAGTCTCTTAAAAGGGCTCGACGAGCAGTTCAATTCGATGAAATACAATTTCACGGATTCCCTGATCCGCGTAGTCCTGATCCTCTGCCTGATGCGCTTTTTCGGCATGCAGGCTTACATTGCCATTCTCTTTTTTTCCTCGATTTTCAATGCGATGATGAGCGTGCGCCGGCTTTTGAAGGTCGCACAGGTCCGTATCCGCGTCGTGCGCAACGCCGTACTGCCCGCGCTTTTCGCGCTTTTCTCCGCAGGCATCGCACAGGCCTTTCTCTCCGGGGTAACGCTTTCCGGCATTCCGCTGGTGCTGCTGCAGGCCGCGCTGTCCGCCGTGTTCTTTCTCTCCATGCACACCGTTTCCGAAGCGCTGTTCAAGTGGGCTGAAAGCAGAAAAACGGCTGCCTCCGGAGAGGCAGCCGAATCGCCCGCAGAAAATACGATCAGCCCTTGACGGCGCCGAGCGTAATACCGGAAACGAAATATTTCTGTAGGAAAGGATAGACGATCAGCATCGGGATCATCGCAATGAACACCTTCGCAGCCTCGAGCGCCTTGTTGGAGTTCTGCGCGAGCTGCTGATACTGCTCGGTCGTCAGCGTAACGCCGACCGGGATCTGCACCGTAATCTGGCGGATGTAGGTCTGCAGCGGATAGTTCGATTCCTTATTCATCAGAACCAGACCCTGGAAATACTCGTTCCAATAACCGACGGAGGTAAACAGGACAACCGTCGCAATAACCGGAACGGAACATGGCACAATGATCTGCCACAGGATGCGCCACGGGCCGGCGCCGTCCACAAGGGCGGCCTCCTCGATATCCGCGGGCAGATTGCGGAAGAAGTTCATCAGCAGCAGGACGTTAAAGACCGGAACGGAGCCGGCGAAAATCAGCGCCGCGAAATTGTCCAGCAGGCCGTACTGCTTAACCGTGATGAACCACGGGATTGTACCGCCGTTGAACAGCATGCAAAATACGAGAATCCACATGAGGACCGTTCTGGGCTTATATTGCTTCGAGGTCTTGGAAAGCGGATAGGCCATCATGATGATGACCACCATCGTCCAGATTGTGCCGAGCACAACGCGGCCCACGGAAATCATAAAGGAATTCCAGAACGCCTCGTCGCCCATAATCAGTTCATACGATTTGAAGTTGAAGCCGATGGGATACAGCGTGACCAGGCCGCCGTCCGCCGCCAGCTTATTGGAAAGGGACATGCAAAGCTCATACCACAGCGGATACAGGCAGCTGATTGCCAGAATCGTGAGGATGATGTAATTTATGACCTTGAATACTCTTGAACCAAAGGTTTTGGTTTCAACCATAAAAAATCTCTCCTCTCTCAGAAAATGGTGTAATCAGCAAACTTATATGCCAGAGCATACGAGGTGACAACAAGCACAAAGCTGACCACGGATTTGAACAGGCCGGCCGCCGTGGAAAGCGAGAACTGGAGCTTGACAATACCGAGTCTGTAGACATATGTATCGATGATATCCGCCGTCTCGATAACCATCTGATTGTACATATTGAACACCTGATCAAAGCCCGCATTCAGAACGTTGCCCATGGCGAGCGTCGTCAGCAGGACAACCGTCGGGATAAGGCCCGGCAACGTAATATGCCATGTGGACTGCCAGCGGTTCGCGCCGTCGATCGCCGCCGCCTCATAGAGGCTCAGATCGATGCCGGTCAGCGCCGCGAGATAGATCACCGCGTTGTAACCGAATTCTTTCCATACGTCTGTGCCGACCAGAAGACCCTGGAACGTGGACGGCTCCGTCATCAGCATGACCGGCTCATGCCCGAGCGCCGCAAGAACCGTATTCAGGATGCCCTTCGTGCCAAGCATGTTGGTGATAATGTTGCCGAGCAGGACCCACGAAATAAAGTGCGGGAGATAAACGATCGTCTGCACGCCCTTTTTAAATTTCATATTCTGAATTTCGTTGAGCAGCAGTGCGAAAACCATCGGAATAATAATATTCAGAATAACCTTGGAAATTGCAATGACGAGCGTGTTCCACAAGGCGCGCTTTGCGTCCGGGATGGTCCACAGGAATTCAAAATTCTCAAGGCCTACCCAATCTGATCCAAACCAGCCCTTGCTGGGGTTGAAGCTCTGGAAAGCCATGACAATACCGACCATCGGCACAATAGAAAACATAAAGAGCCAGATATAGCCGGGCAGGCACATCAGCGAATAATGAAACCAGGTTGGCAAGCTCTTTCTGGTTTTGGTTTTTTCCAAATCAAGTCCTCCTTTGTCTGTTTGTAAAAATAATGAGGGCGCTGGGCTTGGTGGCCCGCGCCCTCACCGTGGTTTTTTACAAAACCTCAGCTTTAACTATTAGCCTGCGAGGAACTCCTCAACGATCTCAATGAGCTTGTCGCCGCCCTGTGCATGCCAGTCAGCACAGAACTGATCCCACTCGTCAAGGCTCTTCTTGCCGGTGATCATCTGGAGAATGGTCTGATCCTCAAGATCGGAAACCTGCGTCCAGTACTGATCCATACCGTCGAGCGTGTAGTAAACCTCAGAGTAGATCTTGTTGTCCGGCTCAATCGTCGCATACGGACGGTCACCGACCAGAATCGCATAGAAGCGGTTGAACTGGCCGTTATTCGTCATGACGTCGCAGTCTGTGACATGGAGGATTTCAGACGGATCATAGTCCTCGGAAATAACCTCGGCAAGCGTAGCCGCGTCGTTCGCCAGATTCTTATACAGCGTGGTGTACTTTTCGCCGCCGATCTGGTAGTCCTCGACGGTTGCTTCGCCCTTGAGAATGCTCATCAGAGCTTCATATTCATATTCGCACTCATCGGCCGCCGCGATAACGTTACGCTGCGGATACCAGCCGATTGCAACGGACGTATCGAAGATGGACTCATCGCGGACGAGGATGTTGTTCGCTACGACAGCCGCCTCAAGCTGCTCCTCTGTGCAGTCCTTGGAGAGCATGGTGTAGGTTGTGCCAACGTCCTTCATGTGAATGTTCCACTCGCCGTCGTTGGTGTAAAGCGGATATGCCTGCCAGTCCGCAGTATCATCGTTTTTGAAAGAATCGCCGTTGCCGTAGCCGAGAAGCCACCACGGACCCATAAAGATACCGCAGGTGCCATTCTTGACGTTGTTCGCATTATCGCCATTTGTCGTAACGCCAATTTCCGGATTGATAAGGCCTTCTTCATACCACTCGGCCAGCTCGGTGACAGCTGCTTTCATTTCGTCGGTTGTTGTGCCCCAGTAAATATCGCCGTTCTCGTCTTTGAGGAA
This sequence comes from Oscillospiraceae bacterium, assembly GCA_019422905.1. Lineage (GTDB taxonomy): Bacteria > Bacillota > Clostridia > Oscillospirales > Acutalibacteraceae > Hominenteromicrobium. The sequence continues at coordinate 2,272 of JAHZCM010000013.1, read as the reverse complement.
GTAACCCGGCGTAGCGTTGAACGCCTGATAGACAGCGTCAAAGCCGTAGCCGTTGTTGGAGGAATTCAGGAAGTTGGAGTATGTTCTGCCGCCGTTGTCAATGCCTGCGATCGCATAGTCCGGGGAATAGCCGGCCTCCATGAAGGCCTTCGCAGCCTCTTCGAGCTCATCGTAGGTCTCCGGAACATCGATGCCCAACTCGTCGAGCCAATCCTGGCGGATAAAGTAGATGTAAACGCCGTCGGTATCAACCGTGATGTTCGGCAGCGCGCAGAAGGTACCGTCAACTGTGCAGTTGCTGATCGCGCGATAATCGCCGTCGGTGCCCGTTGTCTCGACAATTTCCTTCACCTGCTTGGAGTCGTAGCCGTTGAATGCCGGCCAGAGATCTGCAAGGAGGTCTGCGCGCGCAGCCTGAACCAGATAGTTTCTGTTCGGCGCGATTACGCTGTTCGGCAGGGAAGCGGAAGCGATAGCCAAAGAGAGCTTCTGCTGGAAGTCGGAGGTATTGCCTGCCGTCCACTCACAGACATACTTGATGTTGTAGTTCTCTTCGAGATATCTTGTGTACTGGTTGTTGTCGACAGAGTCGCCCTCCGGCAGCGTGGTGTCAACCGGGTCGACCTGCTGGCCGAAAGTGATTTCAACTACATGGTCAAACTTCTTGAACGCACGGTCGTCGGTTTCGCCCGGAGTCGCGTCGTCCTCGTGGTCTGCCGCCGGGATCCAGTCTCCTGTAGCGTCAACAGAGCTGCCTCCCTCGGAGCCGCCCTCGTCTGTGGAGCTTTCTGTCGCGGAGCTTTCTGTCGCGGAGCTTTCCTGCTTGGAGGAGTCTTCCGCGCTGGAAGAGCTGCCGCCGTCGCCGCAAGCTGCCAGACTGACAGTCATTGCCAGCGCGAGAAGCGCCGCAATAATTTTCTTGCTCATGGTATTTCCCCCTTAAAATATTTGTGCGTGCAAAGCACGCAAATTCTATACAAGTTTCCATTGTATTCTGCAAATGCAGAATACACAAAGAGAACGCTCTCTTTGCGGGTACTTGTGTTTGATGTTTACATTTTAACACGCGGTTTACAATTTGTAAAGCCCCTTTTATAATTTTCTCCAAATTGATTCTGTAAAATTCTCAAAAAGAAGACGGTTTGTACAAAATTAAGTTGTATTGTATTGTGGAACCCCTTCCACAATACAAATTGTTTAAGTATATTGATGAAAATTCCACTATTTTGCGATCGCCGATATTTTTCGGGCCGAAATAATGCGGACCTTCGGAACAAAAACATTCCGAAGGTCCGCAAAAAACCGAATTTCAATTTAAAGGGCTAAAAGATCACACCCAGCGCAGATCCGTCATCTTCGGCTCGAAAACAACGACGGACTTGAGCATCTCCACAGCCTTGACAAGGCCCTCGTTCTTGCTCATGAGGCTGTCCTCATGCTCGATGCTGATCGCGTAGTCGTAGCCGACCATTCTCAGCGCGCTGATGATGTCTTTCCAATAGAGCGCGTCGTTGCCGTAGCCCACGCTGCGGAAGATCCATGAGCGGTTGATTTCGTCCGCATAGCTCTTGGTGTCGAGCACGCCGTTCTTCGCGGTGTTCGCTCTGTCGATGCGGGTGTCCTTCGCATGTACGTGGAAGATCGCGTCGCCCATCTCGCGGATGACCGTGACCGGATCCATACCCTGCCAAATCAGGTGGGACGGGTCGAAGTTCGCGCCGATTTCGGGGCCGACCGCCTCGCGCAGCTTCATCAGCGTCTGGGTATTATAGACGCAGAAGCCCGGGTGCAGCTCGAGCGCGATCTTATCGACGCCGTGCGCCTTGGCAAATTCGACGAAGCCCTTCCAGTAGTCGATGAGAACCTTCCACTGATATTCGAGGATCTCGCCGAAATCGTTCGGCCATGGGCACGTAACCCAGTTCGGGTACTGCGAGGTCTCGCTGTCGCCGGGGCAGCCGGAGAAGCAGTTGATCTGATGGATGCCGTATTTCTCAGCCATGAGGACCGCGTCGTGCATCGCCTTGTCGAACTCCGCCGCAATCTGCTTGTTCGGGTGAACCGGGTTGCCGTGGCAGGAGAATGCGCTAACCTCCATGTCATACTTTTCGATGAGCGCTTTCCACGCGTTGAATTTCTCCTCGTCGTTCAGCAGAACATCCGGATCGCAGTGATCCTTGCCCGGATAGCCGCCACAGCCGATTTCCACCATCTGGATGCCCAGAGACTTGAAGTACTTGAGCGCTTCCTCGAACGGCATATTGCCGACGAC
>JAHZCM010000130.1:4173-5718 GCA_019422905.1 Oscillospiraceae bacterium | reverse complement strand
TCCGCAAGCTCCTGCACGACGACATCCAGAAGATTGCCGGGAAGATGCTGGAAGGCCTCAAAAAGCAGCTCTCGGATATGGATATTGCGCTGGAGTTTACGCCTGCGGCGGTTGAAGCGGTGGCCAATGCCGGCTTTGACCCGATTTATGGCGCAAGACCGCTGCGCCGTGCGATCCGCAACAAGATTGAGGATCCGGTTTCGGAGAAAATGCTGGAGGGCGCCATGCACGTATCTCTGCGATTTCAAGGACGGCCAGTACACCTTTGAATTGAAATAACCGCACAAGAAAAGGTGCTGCCGTTTGTTTTGGCAGCACCTTTTCGTATGGTCAAAATGGGCTTAATAAAACAGAGTTTCAATGTGCTTGTCGCTCTCAGGCGGAGAATAGACGAAGGAGTCCATGTGGCTGCCGCTAAAAAAGTAAGTGGGAGGCTCCGGCTTGTAGGTGTAGTCGAAGCACTCGACGATGACGAGCTTTACTTTCATCCGGTTCGGCAGGATACTCTTAATGAACACGCTGGCTTGCTGGCCCGGCTGTACGTTTTCCCGCAATTCGGCAAGGCCCGCAAGATTCGGCGTAAGCTCGATGAAAATTCCGTAAGATTCCACACTGCGCACGATGCCGGCGACGGTTTCGCCGGTGCGGAAGCGCTCGGCGTTTTGTGTCCATGTGCCGAGCAGCTCCTTGTGGCTCAGTGTGATGCGGTTTTCCTCTTTGGCGCGGATAACGGCGCGGATATCCATTCCCACCGTGAAACGCTCGCGGGGATGGTCGATTCTGGAGACGGAGATCGCGTCGATCGGAAGCAGAGAGACGATCCCGCAGCCGATATCCGCAAACGCGCCGAACGGCTCCAAATGTGTGATGCGCACATCGATCACATCTCCGCGGACCAGCGTCGATATGTATTGCTCCAAACACCTCTCCTGCGCTTTCCGGCGGGACAGCACGGCGGTGATCCTTCCGGCGGCGTCCCGGATGAAATCGGTAATGACAAAGCACACAGGTTTATTGACGCGCGAAATGATGGCGATGTCCCGTACGGTGCCCTCCCGGATGCCAAGCGCGCCTTCTTCACGCGGGATAATACCGCGCATACATTTTAAATCCACAATCAGATTGTGCTCGTTATCGCAGATCACGCTGCGCGCTTCCAGGATGCGCGCGTCCCGCATAGCGTCGGAAAGTGCGGCTGCATTCAGCATGGCAGCTTTGTTTTCGGCTCTGTCGATCAGATGGCCTTCCGGATAGAATTTCATTTATTTCACTCCTTTTAACTACAATGAACTATATGAGCGGAAGGCGTGAAACATGCGCTTTCTTAAATTTTCATTAAGGCGGGGCAAAGGCTTGATTGTTGTGCGAAATTCGTATAAAATATAACATATAGCAGTTTTGTGGGCCGAAGTGCCCGGTTGAAAGGAATTCCAAACTATGAAGAAAAGCGTTTGTATGTTCTGCGCGGCTTTTTTGGCAGCCGTTATGCTTACGGCCTGTTCCGCAGATACCACGGCGGCCGAAAAGGTCATTGGAACGGATAAG
>JAHZCM010000130.1:3075-4118 GCA_019422905.1 Oscillospiraceae bacterium | reverse complement strand
AACGTCCGACTCCGATCAGGAAAAGCTGGGGTATCAGCTGGAAATGCCGGAAAAGGGCGAGGAGATCTGTGTGCTGACGACGAATTACGGCACAATTAAAATGCGCTTTTTCCCGGACGCCGCGCCGAAAGCGGTCTATAATTTTAAATCGCTCGCGCTTTCCGGCTATTATGACGGCCTGACCTTCCACCGCGTAATGGACGATTTTATGATTCAGGGCGGTGATCCGGATGGAACGGGAGCCGGCGGCGAGAGCGTTTGGGGGTCGGATTTTGAAGACGAATTCCACACGAACCTCGTGAATATTACCGGTGCGGTTTCCTGCGCGAATCGCGGGGCCAATACGAACGGAAGCCAGTTTTTCATAAACGCGGTTACAGATTTATGCGTATTATGAATCCGCCCCGGAGCAGTTTACCGCGCTGTATGGAGGCACGCTGGATACGAGCAAGATCACGGATGAATACAAGGCTTTGTATGAGGAAAACGGCGGTAATATGCATCTGGACGGCGCCTATTCCACTTCCGGTACGGGACATACGGTGTTTGCGCAGGTTTTTGAAGGGCTGGATATCGTACGCGAGATTATGCAGGTAGAAACGGATGAAAACGATAAGCCGCTGACGGACGTCGTGATTCTTTCAGCGGAAATCGTTGAATATGAATAATTTAGCTAAGGAGGATAACGGATTATGGCATTGGTACATGCAACAACAGATACTTTTGAGGCAATGATTCGGGATAACAAGCTTGTCCTGGTTGACTTTTTTGCGACATGGTGCGGACCGTGCAAGATGATTGCCCCGCTGATCGAGCAGGTTGCGGAGGAATATGAGGGAAAGGCTGTCGTTGCCAAGGTGGACATCGATGAGGAGCAGGAGCTCGCAACGCGGTATGGCATTGAAAGCATTCCGACGGTCATCCTGTTTAAAGACGGCAATCCGATCACGGTAGAGGTCGGCGCGCATCAGAAGGATTTCTATGCGAACCTGATCGATATGCATCTCTGAGGGGATTCCATGTTTACATTTGAGCGGACTGCA
>JAHZCM010000130.1:0-3065 GCA_019422905.1 Oscillospiraceae bacterium | reverse complement strand
AGACCGATCAGATGGGAATCGTTCACCATTCCAACTATATTCGCTGGTTTGAAGAAGCCCGAATTGATCTTCTGGATCAAATCGGGCTTCCTTACAGGGAAATGGAGGAAAACGGCGTTCTGATCCCGGTGCTTGGCGTATCCTGCGCGTATAAGCATCCGATCCGGTTTGATGAAACCCTTGTGCTTGAGCTGGAAATTTGCAATTACAACGGCGTGCGGTTTGAGGTTGCATATACCGGGCGTGAGAAAAAAAACGGGCTGCTCAGTTGCACCGGTACGTCACAGCATTGCTTTACGACGCCGGAGCTGAAGCCGCTGCGTCTGAAACAGCATTTTCCGGCATGGCATGAAGCCTTTCTTCGGGCTTCGGCAGGAGAATTTCGTGCATAAAAAACCCGGACTTTCCGATTCATGTGGAAAGTCCGGGCTTTTCTTGTTGTTATGGGAACTACCGGCTCTGCCGGTGGAGGTATCCCGTAAAAGGGCTCTTTAGCTTCAAGGGGCGAGCGAAGCGAGTTGCCAATTGCCAATAAAGCAGGGGGAACGGATTAGCGGGCAAACAGGTTCGCAGGCAGACAGATAAGGAGAAAGATTCTTCCAAAGATTAGAAGAAAAAAACTTTGTTCCGTGTGCGAATTGCTCCCCTTACGGGCAGCAGGGCGCTTGATGCAAAGGACGAAATGTTCCGCGCATCTTTAAATGCCAAACGGCTAATGAACCCTACAGGGGTATGCTCAAGCCATCGGCTGAGCCGGTGATTGACGTATGATAGGCCGTGCCTCAAAGCCCATTGCAATATGCCGTTATCACCGGTTTCTCATTCGTGACGCAGGGCGTCGATCGGGTTCAGGTTGGCCGCTTTGAAGGAGGGGAGAAGGCCAAAAACGATGCCGATAACCATGGAGAATACAACGGCGATCACGATGGAGGGGAAGCTGATGGCAACAGGGGCAGAGGTCATGTGCGAGATAATTTCCGCCAAACCGATACCTGCGCCGACGCCGACAATACCGCCCATGCTGGTGAGCACCGCAGCTTCCGTCAAAAACTGCCACAGAATGCGGCTCTTTTTCGCGCCGATTGCCTTTTTAAGGCCGATTTCCTTCGTGCTCTCCGTAACAGATACGAGCATAATGTTCATAACGCCGATGCCGCCAACGAGCAGGGAAATGCTGGCGATCCAGATCAACTGATTGTTTGTGGAGTTGCTGAGGTTCTGCAGTTCCTCCGCCTGCTTGAGCAGATCCTGCGCCTGATACTGGATGCCCGACGCTTCAACGATCTGTGCATTCAGAATATCGGCAACCGCTTTGCCGGCGTCCGTCATCGCTTCCGTGCTGGAAACGCGAATCGAAACATTCTGCGGTTCGTCAAAGGTATAGACTGCTGGCCACATTGCGCTGCTGATGAAAACGCGGGCGGAGGAACGGTTCGCATAGTAGGTGTAGTACTCATCGATCGAGTTGATAACCGGCTCGAATTTGGCGTCCTCCTCGACAACGCCGATGACGGTAAAGGGAATCTCGCTGATCTCAATCGTTTTTCCGATCGGATCCTCGCCGTCGAAGAGCGAATCCGCCGTACCGGTATCGATGATGGCGACGGAACGGAACATTTCGAAGTCGCTGGATGTAAACCCGCGTCCGCTTTTTATGACAAGCCCGTTTGTGGAGAAGTAAGCATTATCCACGCCGAAAACCTGCGCGCCGGAAATGCTGTTGTTTCCATAGTAAACGCCGTTGTTATAATCTGTTCGCGTGGTGTAAAGCGCCGCTTCCTCTACGCTTTCTACGGCCCTGATCTGCTCGAGCGTTTCGTCTGAGCAGACAGGAACGCCGGAGGGAAGGCCGTTATAGAGAATTTCGTAAGTCCAATCTCCCTGATACAGTTGAATCTGTACGGTATTCGTACCTGAACCAATCAAATTCTTTTTGATCTGCTCGTTTGTGCCCTTGATCGTGGAAACGATGGAAATGATGGACGCGATGCCGATGATAATGCCGAGCATGGTCAGGAAGGAACGCATTTTATGGGACCAAATGCCCTGAAAGGAAAGTCTTATATTTTCAATCATCCCAGATACTCCTCTCCGCCGCCGAGTTCGACATCTTCCGGCAAATTGGCCTTTGCACCGTCAATTGCCGCTGAGCCGTAGGGGAAGGCGATATAGTCCTCCGTGGACAGCGAATTATCCTTGATTTCCAAATACTCGTTGTACACGGTTTTGCCTGTTTGGATGTAGGTCTTATGTACGCGCTTATCCTCGCCGACCTTCAGGACATACCGTCCGCCGTCGTCGCTGCGGATATATGCTCTGGAAAGATACAGCTTGTCGCTCAGCTCCTCCTCGCCGGTGCCGGCCTGAAGGATGATATCCAGCCACATTCCGTTTTTCAGGCCTTCGGCGTCCTGAATAAATGCCGTGAATGTGTAATTCGAGGAATTTGGATTGGAAGAGCCGCCGTAATAATCGTTGCCTTCAGACGGAAAATCCGAAATTTTCACGATCTCGGCAGAATAAGTCGTGCCGGTCTCCCAGGAGGAAGCGGAAATCATATCGCCGACGTTGACACGCCCGATCAGAGCCTCGTTCAGCGAGCCTGTGACATAGAATCCGTCGCCGCCGGAAACGACGAGGAAAGGAGAGCTGGAAGCGAGCGCTGTGTCGAGATCCGTCAGTGTTTTGACGGTTCCGTTGACCGTGGAAGTGACTGTCGCGTTATCCAGGTCCAGATTTGCTTTATTCAGGTCGATTTTTGCCTGCTTAACGGCAAGCTCCAAATCCCGGATATCCTGCTTTTTCTGTGCGATCATTTCCTTGAGCTGCTCCGCTGTGTACATGGAGCCGCCGGTATCGATCGAGGTAATCCATGGATCATCGGAGTCGATGCCGAGTGTTTCGATGTCGTCCTCCGGCTCCCCGGCAATCTCCAGAAGAAAGCCTGCGGAGATCAGATGGCCGTCCATTGCCCAGCCTTTCAGTATCGGCAGATTTTCATTGTCGGCCTCATGCACTTCAAACCGCGCGGCAAAAGGGCCGTTTGGCAATTCAAAATCATTCGG
>JAHZCM010000129.1:2672-5773 GCA_019422905.1 Oscillospiraceae bacterium | reverse complement strand
CATTCTGGAGATTCGTCGCCGAGGAGCGTCCGGAGGCGAGTACCTGCTGCTTGAACGCCTCAAAATCGCCGGCCTTCAACGCCTTGACCTCTTCGTCCACAACGCGGTTATCGTCAAAGAAATGGATCGCGCGGAGGATCGCGCGGTCGCCGACGGTTTTCCGAAGCGCCGGAATCTGCGCATAAAACGCCTGCTCATCCACCTCGCGCAGGACCGAAGCGCCCATTACCGCCGCAACGCGCTTCATTTCAATCGGCACCGCCGCGTACTCGTCCGTCAGGTCTGCGTGGTTTCCGCCGGTATCGACGACGCACAGCGCGTAGCCGAAGCGGTTGAGGTCAAAATCAATCTTCTCGATGACCGGCGCGGACGGATCGGCAAAGTCCATCGTCGTAAAGCCGCCGACGCTCGCCGCCATCTGGTCGAGCAAGCCGGAGGGCTTTCCGAAATAGACGTTTTCCGCATATTTGGAGATCTGCGCCGCCTCCACGGGATCGATTCTGCCGTCGTTATAGAGGTGGCTCAGAATCGTGACGACCAGAATCTCAAAGGCCGCGGAACTCGAAAGGCCGGAACCCTTCAGCACACGGGAGGTCGTAACCGCATCAAAGCCGCCGATACGATAGCCGAGCGCCTTAAGCCGCGCGCAAATGCCGCGGATCACCGCCGCCGAGCGCTCCTTTTCCTCATCCCTCGCCTCCAGCTCCGCCGTATTCACCGTATCCATCGGGTATCCGACGGATTTCAGGCGGATGACACCGTTTTCCGTTTTATGCACGGCAGCGATTACATCGAGGCTGACGGCTGCCGCGAGCACCTTGCCGTTATTGTGGTCGGTGTGATTGCCGCCGATCTCCGTTCTGCCCGGCGCGCTGAAATAGGAAAGCGTCTCCGCAGCGCCGAATTTCTCTTTAAAATACGCGGTGAGCTCCTCGTACCGCGCTTCCTGCTCCGGCGCCTCCGCGCCGTACAGCGTTTCCAGATTCATAACCATCCTGAATCCTCCCGATTCTACTTTTTGAACAGCTTCTGCTTATGTACCTTCGACTGGATAAACACGCGGAACTTCTCCTGCTCCTCCAGCGGCATATCTTCCTTGCGGAACAGCATGGACTTTCCGTTATCAAAATACATAATGAAGCGCTTTTTGCTTTCACAGGCATCGATCATATGCTTGTAATCCACTTTGATGCGGTTTCCGTTTTTCATATTGACCACGCCGTAGGTCAAAAAAACCAGCGTCGTCTCAGTCAGATGCATGGTATTCGGATTGTTCTTCCTGATTTTAGAGAGCCAGCGCCTGCAGCGGATCAGGACAATCAGCGTAATGGCCGCATAAAGCACGACGAGGGCTATAATCAGGTTACCCGAATAGAACTTGCCCTCCACAAAGGCAACGAAAAACGAAAAGACGATCGGCGCAAGGATGAACACCGTCAAGACCCACATATAACTCTGCAGCGACGAAAAATAAATAAACGCCTTGTAATCATCCTCGCCGATCTGGCTGGTGACGCGGAAATGCTCCACCTCCGGTTCCCGCTCCTCTTCCTTCTCCTTCGGCGGCACTTTGCCGGTCAGCTCACGGATATACTGGTCAATATCCGCGTCGTTGTCCTCCGGCACAGCCGGAGCTACAGGCTCCAGTTCTTCCTTTTTGTTCAGTTCTTCTGCCATTTTGAAATCCCCCGTCCTTATTCTTCTGTCATCGCAAGAAGCTCCGATTCCGAAAGAATCGGAATCCCCAGCGCCTGCGCCTTTGTGAGTTTGCTTCCGGCTTCCTCGCCGGCCACGACGTACGCGGTCTTTTTGGAAACGGAGGAAGAAACCTTACCGCCGTTCCGCTCGATAATCGCGGAGGCTTCCGCCCTGGTAAGCGTCGGCAGCGTGCCGGTCAGGACAAACGTCTTGCCCAGAAAGCGCGTATCCGCCGCCGCGCTCTCCCCGGTCATGTTGAGCCCCGCCGCTTTCAGCCGGTCGATCAGCTCCAGCGCCGAACGCTTGCGGAAAAAGCTGTATACCTCCTCCGCCATGATGCCGCCGAAGCCGTCGATCGCCGCAATCGCTTCCACATCCGCAGCGCGCAGCGCGTCCATGGACCGAAAGGTGGAGGCAAGCAGCTTCGCGGCCTTCGCGCCGATATGCGGAATACCGAGCGCGAACAGTAGGCGGGACAAATCATTCTGCTTCGATTTTTCAATCGCCGCGACGAGATTCTCCGCGCTCTTTTTTCCGAACCGTTCTAGCTTTTCGAGCTGCTCCACCGTGATGCCGTATAAGTCTGCGGGCGACGAAACCGACAGCGCGCGGCTCAGCTGCTCCACGGCTGCCGGGCCGAGCCCCTCGATGTCCATCGCATCGCGGGAGGCGAAATGGATCAGGTTGCGCAGAAGCTGGGCGGGGCACTGCGGATTGGTACAGCGCGCCGCAGCCTCCCCCTCCAGCCGCGTGATTTCCTCGCCGCAGGAGGGACAGCGATCGGGCAGCCTGTACGGCTCCGATTCCGGGGGATTCTCCACAACGGAGACAACCTCCGGGATGATCTCCCCCGCCTTGCGGATGATGACCTTCGAGCCGATACGGATATCCTTTTCCATGATAAAATCCTGATTGTGCAGCGTCGCGCGGCTGACCGTCGTACCGGCTAAAAATACCGGAGCGAACACGCCGGTGGGTGTGAGCACGCCGGTGCGGCCGACCGCGACCTCGATATCGAGCAGCGTCGTCTCCTTTTCCTCCGGCGGATATTTGTAGGCCGCCGCCCAGCGGGGAAATTTCGCCGTGCTGCCGAGCGCCTCGCGCTGCGCAAAATCGTCCACCTTGACAACCGCGCCGTCGATTGGATACGGGAACGTGCCGCGCCGGTCGCCGATCTCGCGGATTTTTTCGATCACCGTTTCGATATCGCCCGTGCGGCAATAGAGCGGCGATACGGTAAAGCCCAGCGCGTGCAGGCGCTCCAGCGCGTCGTAGTGCGTGTGAACCGTCTCTCCCTCGATCGCCTGAATGTTGAACACGAAAATATCCAGCGTGCGCTGGGCCGTAATCTTCGGGTCCTTCTGCCGCAGAGAACCCGCCGCCGCGTTCCGCGGGTTTTTAAA
>JAHZCM010000129.1:0-2662 GCA_019422905.1 Oscillospiraceae bacterium | reverse complement strand
GGCTTCTCCTCCAAAAGCTCCTGCCGCTCGCAGAGCGCCTGAAAGCTCTCGTCCGACATATAGACCTCGCCGCGCACCTCCAGAAACGGAAGCGCCTCCGAAAGCGTTTTCGGAACGGAACGAATCGTGCCAATATTCTGCGTCACATCCTCGCCCGTTACGCCGTCACCCCGCGTGGAGCCGCGGGTATAGACGCCGTTCACATATTCCAGCGCGACCGAGAGACCGTCGAATTTCGGCTCGACGACATAGACCGGATCATCGACAACGGCACGCACGCGGCGGTCAAAATCCCGCAGCTCCTCCTCCGAAAAGGAATCGTGCAGGCTCTCCATCGGCACCGTATGCACGACCTCGGCAAAGGTATTGTAGCCCGAAGCGCCCACGCGGTTTGTCGGCGAATCCGCCGTTTTCAGCGCCGGAAATTCCATTTCCAGATTTTCCAGACGGCGATACAGCATGTCGTACGCATAATCGCTGATCTCCGGCGCGTCCTCGGTATAGTATTTTTGGTTGTGGTATTCGATTTGCCTGCGCAGATCCTCGATCTGCCGCTTTGCTTCTTCGCTTGTCATGGTATTCTCCCAATATCGTAGAATATTGTTATTCTACCACAAACACATTTAAAATCCAATCCGCAAAACGCAAAACGGCAGAAAAATTTCTCCGCCTGTTCAGGAAAGCACGCCGGCCGCATAGCGCGGCACTTCGCCCTGCAGCACCGATTCATAAACCGGATAGGACGTAGAAACCGTCACGACCTCGGAAAAGGCTGCGGATGAGCTGTACAGCTCGGCGGTCACGGTCATCGTGACGCTGTACTTCGTGCGGTTGATTCCGGCGGCGCTCAGCGTACTTTCAAATTCAACGCGGGCCACGCCGTCCACCGCGAAGGAGACGGGGATTTTGAAGCCGTGTCCGTTCAGAATGGCAAGCTCGGAAAGGTTCCCGACCGGTATCCATGCGGTCGCCTTGCCGGTCAGCGCCTTCTGCAGCGCGGCGGTCAGCTCTGTTTTGGTTTCCGTGAGCTGATATGTATCGAGTGAGACAAGCCCCGTGGAATCCTCCGCCGGAGTTTCCGGAAAATAGTCGCGCATGGTTTCCGAAATGCGCTCCTGCGCCCATGCGCTGAGCGCCGCCTGCTGCACATCCGCCTTCACGGCGGGCATTCGGCTCTCGGCATAAACGCCGGTCAATACGGCAAAGAGCAAAAGCAGGAAAAGCCATTTCCGCCCGCGCATAGGGCGGCGCCCGATTCCAAATCTGCGTCGCATTTCAAATCCCCCTTCCGACAGTTCAGTATACGCCGAAGGGGGGATTTTTGTTATTTGTCCGCGTGCAGCATCGTGCGGATTTCGCGCATCACACGCGCGGCGGGTAGCCCGAAAATATTGTTGTAATCGCCGGAAATGCGCTCCACAAAGAGTGCCGCCGGCCCCTGAATACCGTACGCACCGGCCTTGCCGAAGGGCTCGCCGCTCGCAATGTAACCGGCGATTTCCCGCTCTGTGAGCGGATAGAAGGTCACCTCCGTGGTCTCGCAAAACACGGTGCGCTGAGCCCGGTATGCGATGCAGACACCGGTATAGACCACATGCGTCCGCCCGGACAGCAGGTGCAGAAAGCGGCTCGCCTCCGCCGCGTCCCGCGGCTTTCCGAGGATTTCGCCGTCGATGGAGGCCACCGTATCCGCCGTTACGACCACGTCATCCGGCAAAATGCGCGGCAGAACCGCCAGGAGCTTACGGCGGGCAAGCTCCTGCACAAGCGCGTCCTGCAAAAGCCCCTGCGCCGTCTCATCGGCATCCGAAGTCATGGTGACAAACACAACGCCCGCGCGTTCCAGAATCTGCTTCCGGTTTTCGGAGGAGGACGCCAGAACAAGCCTTGCCATTATTCTTCGTATCCGTTCGGATTCTGCGTCTGCCAGCGCCAGGAATCCGCGCACATGTCGTCAAGCGTTTTCTCCGCCTTCCAGCCGAGCTCCTCGAAAGCCTTCGTGCTGTCCGCATAGCATTCCGGAATGTCGCCCGCGCGCCTCGCCTTGATCTCATACGGAATCGGGCGGCCAACGCATTTTTCAAAGGCGTGGACAATATCGAGCACGGAATAGCCGACGCCGGTGCCAAGATTATAGATGCGCGCGCCGCAGTCCGGCTCCTGAAACTTTTGGAGCGCCGCAACATGGCCCTCGGCCAGATCGACAACATGGATGTAATCGCGCACGCCGGTGCCGTCCTTCGTCGGGTAATCGTCTCCAAACACGCCGAGGCATTTGAGCTTGCCGACCGCCACCTGTGTGATATACGGAACAAGGTTGTTCGGAATTCCGTTCGGGTCCTCGCCGATTGTGCCGCTCGCGTGCGCGCCCACCGGGTTGAAGTAGCGCAGGATAATCGGGTTAAAGTCCGGATTCGCATGCGCGTAGTCGAGCAGGATGCGCTCGATCATCAGCTTGGTCGTGCCGTAGGGGTTCGTCGTGGAAAGCGGAAAATCCTCTCGGATCGGCACGGACGCCGGATTGCCGTAAACCGTGGCGGAGGAGCTGAACACGAAGTTCTTTACGCCGAATTCCTCCATGACCTTCAGAAGGCTCAGCGTGGAAATCAGGTTGTTTTCATAGTACCGGAGCGGTATGCGCACGGACTGGCCCACGGCCTTA
>JAHZCM010000128.1:2720-5778 GCA_019422905.1 Oscillospiraceae bacterium | reverse complement strand
CCAGCGCATGCTCGATCGCAACCGTCACATACTCCTTTGCGCGCCGGACAGCCTCTGCCATAGGCAAGCCGTTTGCAAGATTGGACGCAATCGCCGACGACAGCGTACAGCCCGTGCCATGCGTATTCTTGGTGTAAATCCGCTTTGTCGTAAAGAAGTGAAACGCTTCACCGTCAAACAGCACGTCCGAGGCGTCGCCGACATAGTGGCCTCCCTTGACAAGCACGGCACGGCAGCCCATTTCATGGATTTTCAGCGCGGCAGCCTTCATATCGTCAAGGGTCTCGATCTTTGCGCCGGTAATTTCCTCCGCTTCCGGAATATTCGGCGTCAGCAGATCCGCCAGCGGCAGCACGACGGCTTTAAACGTGCTGATCGAACTGGGATCCATCAGCGGACAGCCGTTCTTCGCATACATGACCGGATCGATCACGATGTTCTCCGGCTTATACTCCCGGAGCTTTTTCGTCACAGCCTGCATACAGGCCGGCGTTGAAAGCATTCCAATTTTAACGGCGTCGGTTCCGATGTCCTCGTAGACGGCATCCATCTGCTTTTCAATCATATCCGGCGATATATCCTGAATGTCGATGACACGCGCGGTGTTTTCCGCGACGACGGAGACAATGACGCTCATGGCAAAAACGCCGTGCGCCGACATGGTCTTGATATCTGCCTGAATGCCTGCGCCACCGGAACAGTCCGACCCGGCAATCGTCAATACACGTTTCATACTCTTACCCCCTCCTGCTCTTACAAGGAAAGCTCGGCGATGCGGAGCATTTCCAAATGAACCGGCTCGTCCGCTTTCAACGTAAAAACAGCCTGCGCGGCATCCTCCACATGCGGGATGGCGGTGATTGCCGTGCCGTTCAAATAGATCTCCGTGCTGGATGTATCGCTGAGGATCCGGATACGCATGGTTTCCTCCTCCGTGCGCGGCAAAAACGCGTCCTTACAGGACACACCGGCAGGCTCCACGCGGATGTCAAGACCATAAAGGCTGCAGGTAAACGGCGCCTGCTTTGTCACAATATCAATCAGGCACGCTTTGGAGCTGAGCGGCAGCGTGTAATCCTTCATTGTCACGCAGGGATTCCGTGTTTCCTGGACAATCAGCTTTTCGATGCTCTGAATCGGCTCGGCGCAAAGATAGTACCGACCGCCGATCCTGCGCAGCGTCATTTCCGTCGGCGTACACATCGAGCCGTTGAACGGCGCGCCGGGAAAATCGCTGCGGTTCCACGCAAGGCGCACAACCGGCTTCCCTGCCTCATAGTAATACGTCTGCGCGGCGTAAGCTACGGACGAATACGAGAGCTGACCGACAGACTGGATGGGCCGATAAAGCCCTTTTTCATCAAATTCCCCGACGAAATACATGTCGTGCGCACCGGAGTATATCCAGAGCGTGCATCCGTCGTCCGCTGTGAGCGGATAGATATCCGGACATTCGTCGTCGCCCGGCAGATCGAATTTTTGCAGAAGCGTCCAATGGAGCAGATCCTGCGAGGTGAACAGACCGTAATTGCGCCCATCAAAGTAAAGCGCCATCAGCCAGCGCTCCCGCCCCGCATCGTAAATGACCTTCGGATCGCGGTTGCCGGAAACCATCTCTTCGAACAGCGGATTGCCGGCATATTTCACAAGCGTTTTTCCGCCGTCTATGCTGTACGCAAGACACTGCGTGCTTTTCTCGCCCGCACAGGTATAGAAGAAAAGCAGCGGCGTTCCCTCTCCGCTCTTGAGGCCGGAGACGTTGCCGTCATCCACAACGGCCGAGCCGGAAAACATGGCGCCGTGCGTATCTGCAAACAGCGCTTCCTCGCAGTGCTCCCAATGAAAGAGGTCCGTACTGACCGCGTGGCCCCAATGCATGTTGCCCCACAGCCTTCCATAGGGATTGTGCTGGTAAAACAAATGGTATTGCCCGTTGTAAAAGCACAGCCCGTTCGGATCATTGATCCATCCGCGCTCCGCTGTGAAATGGACTGTCGGCCGCAGCGCATTCTCGTCTGCGGTCAGCGGCTCCATCCCGTCGGAAAATTCCGCAACAAAGTACTCAGGGACTTCCAGCGTCACCATGCGGCCTGAAAAATTACGCAGGTCAGCATAATAAACCGCGTCCGGCTCATCCGGCGTATAAGCGGCGTCGAAGCTGTAAACCTTCCTGCCGCTTTCCGAAATCGCAAAGCGGCAGCTTTCTCCGTCAAACTTTACCGGTATTTTCAAATAACGTTTTTCAATCGAGAGTTCCATATATGCACAACCTTTCTGCTCCGTGTGAAATCATATTTATTGTAGCACACGTGAGCAGAAATGTCATTAAAAAATAGTATTTCCTGTAAAAGCGGCGTACGGCAGATTCCCCTGCCGTACGCTGCTTTCCGCACTCATTCTATGATTTCAAAATACGTCTTGAGTACGCCGTCCGGTGAAAATTCAATGTGGATTTCGCCGGTTATCGCCGTGCCGTCCTTTTTGTAGGCCGTCACATGCAGGCAATCCGAATAGTTGGAAAAATCAATATTTTCTGCCGGTGTGCCGCGCAATGCCTCAACATCCGGGCTCCATTGCACTTCTTCAAAAGGCCGGACGGAGAGCGATTTCACATTGATCTCTTTCTTTTTCGCCGTACTTTCAGGATTTCTGAAATCTATAATAACCGTGGATATGTCCATTTTTGTCTGGAATCTTACCTCCTGAATCTCCACCTTATCGAGCAGAGGAAGCAGCTCCTTTTCCATCGCCCCTGTTATATGATTGATGTAGAGATGGGTTGCGGAATGAAAATCTTCGCTTCCCTCCTCACCGGCTTCTATGCGCAGAAGCATGTTGCGGATTTCTTCCTTTGTAGGATTTTCCAGATCCGAGACTGCCCTTTCATAAGTCGCATAAGGCACAAGAATAGAGCCGGAATCCCATTCGGCGTTTCTGTTCTCAAATTGGTAGTAACACGTCAGCATTCCAGTTTCCGCTGTCAGCTCCACATGATCAACCGATGCAGTCTCCCCTGTGCCTCCAAGCTGGAAAAACAAAGTGCTGCCTCTGTCCAGAA
>JAHZCM010000128.1:1387-2710 GCA_019422905.1 Oscillospiraceae bacterium | reverse complement strand
ATCCCATTCTCGATGATAAAAAAATCATCTCCGCCATATTCGAATCCACCCGATCCAATCAAATCCACACCGTCGGCATCCGCAGCGAATACAGTCAGGGAAAAAGGGAAGTCAGAAAGCAGTCCGTCCGATGCATCTGCCGCCTGCTCCGTCGTCCGCCCTGCTTCCTGATCGGATGAAACATCGATCGGCTGATTGGGTCTGCCGGAAAAGCAGATTGCCGCAATGAGAACAAGCGCCAAGGCTGCCGCCGGCACAAAACGCGGCACTCGTATACTTCTTGTATTCTCCGTTGTGCAGGCTTGCAGAATACGGGCCTTTGTCCCGCTTGGCGCGCAGATATGCTGCATGGTTTTTTGATAATTGCTCAGTTTCATAAGAGCGCCTCCCCGTCATAAATCAATCTCAACTGTTTTCTTCCTTTTTCAAGCCGTTTTCGGACTGCCGCCGGTGTGATTTTGAGGATATCGGCTACCTCCGCCGTTTTATACCCCTCCACATAGTGAAGATGAAGCACAAGCCTGTATTTCGGCGATAGCAGCAAAATGTCTTTGAAAATACTCCGCTCCGAGCGGTCCGGCAAAATTTCCTCAAGCGGCGCGATGTCCTCAGTCCGTCGCAGGGCGCGAAAGCGCAGAAAGTTTTTGCACTCGTTGATCGTAACGCGAATCAGCCATGCCTTACAATGTTCCTCGCCGCGAAACAGCGGCTTTTTTGTGTGATACTTCAGGAAAACATTCTGCAGAATGTCCTCTGCATCGACCGCAGATCCAGTCATGGAAAAGCTGATTCTGAACAGCGTATCCGTGTATGTCTCGACAATGTCGGCAAGCTCAAAGGCCTGCAGGCATTCCGCTTCGACAGCTTCCATCCGGATCACCTCCTTTCATCCTAAACACACCGGCCGCGGACGAATTGTGACGCCCGATTGAAATTTTCAAAAGATTATCGCTGATTTATTTCCGGCAAATTCGGCGTATATGGATTTTACGCCGCCATACGGCGCATACTGTGCTTGAACGGTGGTGAACGATCTTGAAACGAATACAGGCATTGTGGAAGGATCACATGGGCTATATCCTGTTTTTTCTGCTTTATACAGCCGTGTTTTTCCTGCTTACGAAAACGCTCGCATACACGCTGCCCTTTGTCCTCGGCATTTTTCTTGGCGTGCTTGCAAAACCCGTCTGCGGCTTTTTGGAACATAAGCTGCACCTGAAATGCAGCCGGGCGGCGATACTTGCTTCCGTCGGTACGTATCTGCTTTTTCTGGCAGCAGTTTTTGTGCTCCTTTTCTGGCTTTCCCGGGAAATGATTGTTTTT
>JAHZCM010000128.1:0-1321 GCA_019422905.1 Oscillospiraceae bacterium | reverse complement strand
AAGGCTATTTTAAGTACGAGGAGCTCTCTCCGCAGGTGCGCGACAGCATCGAAAAGCTGCTGGCATCTATCCCCGCTCTGGCAGAACGTCTTTCCGACACTTTACCGGAAAATATAGCTTCCATCCTGCCCGCTGTCAGCGGATTTTTTAAGCTGTTCCTTTCCATTCCTGCAGTTTTCCTCATTTTGGCGCTAATTCCGGTTTCGGCATATCTGTTTCTGCGCTACAGAACCAAGCTGCCCAACGTCTGTGCATATTGGATCGGTGCGCCAAAAACAATCCGTCTGCGGCGCGCCATCCGCGGACTCTCACACACCTCGGCCGGATTTGCGTTTTCCTATTTTCTGATTTACGCCATCACCTTTTGCGAATCCTTTATCATCCTTTACCTGCTCGGCCTCAAATACCCGCTGATTACCGCGCTCATCGTGACAATTTCCGATATTTTCCCGATTCTCGGCCCCGGAACGGTTTTGCTGCCGATCTGCATTTACCGGCTGCTTTGCGGAAACTTTCTTCAGGCCATCGGGCTTTTTACCGGCTGGATCATTTTAACCGTCATCCGGCAGATCATCGAGCCCCGGCTCGTTTCAAAAATCACGCGCACGCCTGCAATCGCCATGCTGGTCGCCGTATACTGCAGTTTCGTCAGCGGAAATTTCTGGCTGATTCCCTATGTCGGCCTCTTTTTCTTTTTGCTGCAGCTTCTTCAAAGCGCAGGCCTTTTTGACAAAGAAAAGACAGGTGTCTGATCCGACAGACCCTGTCTTTTTCCTCATATCCATATTTTTTATTTTTCCGTCAAGAGCTTCTCTGCCGCAGCGAGCTTGACTGCCACGCAGAAAATCTCCATGGCCTGTTCCAGCTCGCTCAGCGGCGGGAAGGACGGTGCAAGACGTATATTGCTGTCGTGCGGATCTTTTCCATACGGATAGGTTGCACCCGCATCCGTCAGGATGACACCCGCTTCCTTGCAAAGCTGCACGACGCGCTTGGCACAGCCGTCCAACACATCGACGCTGATGAAATAGCCGCCGTTCGGCTTATTCCACTCCGCAATACCGAGGTCACCGACCTGATCCTCAAGGATCAGCGTGCAGAGCCGGAATTTCGGCTCAAGGATCGCGCGGTGTCCCTTCATCAGAGCGTGAACACCGTTGATATCGTGCAGGAATAATACATGGCGAAGCTGATTGAGCTTATCCGGACCGATCGTCTGGGTCAACGTGTGCTTTTTGATATCCTTGATGTTGTTATCGCTCGTTGCCAGCGCGGCCACACCGGCGCCGGGAAAGGAAATCTTCGATGTGGAAGCAAAAAT
>JAHZCM010000127.1 GCA_019422905.1 Oscillospiraceae bacterium | reverse complement strand
CAAAGCAGAGCTTGATCGTCGTGCCCGCAGAATCGCTGCGCAGATTCTGGTGCACCACAAAGCTGATCCAGATTTTCGGGCGCGTAAAAATCTTGCCGCGCACCACAAAGCGGTTCAACTGCGGACGCAGAGCCACAAGCCGGACCAACGCCGCAATCACGATATGCAGATAGGTAATCTTGTATCCGCTTTCCCGCTGTGCCCCGATATAGGCGTCCATACCGGCACACGGAATGCTCTCTTCAAACATGTTCATAGAGTCTGTGCGGGTACGCATAACGTACGGGATAATGCGCTGAAAAGGCTCCACCTCATGTACCTGGCGGCCGTCCCATCTTTTTCCAAACATATTACGTCCTTTCCTCCTGTGGGGATGTCACTGTTTTGACTAGCATATATCCGGATACGCCGTCTTATGCTTTTTATTCTACACAATTTTACAAAAAAGCACAAGTTTTTACAGATAAATCATCACACAACTTTTTCAGTGCCTCGGATCGTGCCGCCGGGCCTGCGCGCCTTGACACCGCTGCGCTGCGGGCCTATAATGAATATAAATATGCTTGGGCGGACGGACAAAGCACCTTCCGCACACGGTTTTGGCCGGAGTGCGGGCGGCGGCTTTCCCAAAAGGGCAAAAGAAAGGGCTGCCTTTGCTGCAAAGGCAGGGTAATCAGGATGCGTGTTACATATAAGAACGGCGTTATTTACACAGGGGACGGCTGGGGGGACAGCTTTACCGTAGAGAACGGAAAATTCATCCGGGTCGGTACATTGGACCGCGAAGCGGACAACGGGGAAATCGTGGACCTTCACGGGCGCTTTGTCTGCGCAGGCTTCAATGATTCCCATATGCATCTTCTGAATCTGGGCCAGGCGCTCGCGATGGCGGATCTCGCCGCGCACACCGGCTCCCTGGAAGAGGTGCTCCGCTGTCTCGCGGATTTTATCGCCGAGACAAAACCGCAGCCCGGCGCGTGGGTGCAGGGGCGCGGCTTTAACCACGGCTATTTTTCGGATGTGCACCGCTTTCCGGACCGTTACGATCTCGACCGGGTTTCCACAGCGCATCCGATCTGTATCACCCGCGCCTGCGGGCACATCTGCGTCGTGAATTCCAAAGCGCTCGAAATCCTCGGCATCGACAAAACCACGCCGCAGCCCGAGGGCGGCCGCTTCGCCGTGGATGAAGCCGGCGAACCGCTCGGGCAATTTTTTGAAAACGCGCTCGACCTCGTTTATAAGCCGATGCCCGCGCCGGACGCAGACGCCATCCGACGCATGCTTCTCGCCGCCTGCCGCAGGCTCAACCGCTACGGCATCACCTCCTGCCAGAGCGACGACTACGAGGTTTTCACGAGCCTCGGCTATAAGCCCGTCATGACGGTGCTGGAGGAAATGGCAGCGGACGGCTCGCTGACCGTGCGCGTCAACGAACAGGCGCACTTCACCAATCTTCCCGCACTTCGGGCGTTCGTGGAATCCGGCGATTTCCGGCGCGGCAACGACCGCTTCAAAAACGGCCCGCTCAAGATGCTCGGCGACGGCTCCCTCGGCGCGCGCACGGCCTACCTGAGCCGCCCCTACGCGGATGATCCCGCCACCTGCGGCATTCCGGTATACACGCAGCAGCAGTTTGACGAGATGTGCGGCTATGCCAACGCAAACGGCATGCAGATCGCCGTTCACGCCATCGGCGACGGCATTCTGGACCGTATTCTCGACGCTTATGAGAAAGCGCTGCGCGAAAATCCACGGGACGATCACCGTCACGGCATCGTCCACTGCCAGATCACGCGGCCCGACCAGCTCTGGCGCATCCGTAAAATGAACCTGCATGTCTATCTGCAGTCGATTTTCCTCGATTACGATACGCATATCGTCCGCGCGCGGGTGGGCGACGCGCTTGCCTCCACCAGCTACGCGGCGAAGTCCCTGCTCCAAAGCGGCGTCGCCGTTTCGAACGGCTCCGACGCACCCGTGGAGGAGCCGGTCGTGCTGCGCGGCATAGAATGCGCTGTAACCCGGCGCAGCATCGGCAGTACGGAAGCGCCATACCGTCCCGAGGAAGCGCTCACGGTGCGTGAAGCCATCGACACCTTCACAAAACACGCCGCCTATGCTTCTTTTGAGGAGAACATCAAGGGCTGCATCCGTGCGGGAATGCTGGCGGACTGCACCGTTCTCGCTGAAAAGCCATTTGAAGCCGCCCCGGAACGCCTGCATGAAATCGGCGTGCTCGAAACCTACCTCGGCGGCAAATGCGTTTTCCGAAAGGAGGGCACCGCATGAAGCTCCAAATTGAGAGCAATATCGTCCGGAACCTTTTGAAAAGCACGTATTTCATCACCGGGACGGCGTATGCCGGAAAATCGACGATGGTGCGCCGGCTCGCGGAAAAGTACGACGGCATTCTTTGCGGCGAGAACTACCACGATGCGCTGACCGGCGTTATCGACCCCGCGCATCAGCCGAATCTGTCCTATTTTGAAACCATGGCAAGCTGGCAGGAATTTATAAGCCGGACCCCCGACGCATACGACGCATGGATCACCGGCTGCTCCCGGGAGGCCGCAGACCTTGAGCTGATGCTCCTGATCCGGCTTTCCGCGCAGAACCGGAAAATTTTTGTGGATACGAACATCCCGCTGCCGGTTTTGAAGGAAATCTCGGATTACCGCCGTGTGGCGGTTATGCTCTGCCCGCAGAGCATGTCTGTCGGCCGCTTTTTCGACCGTGAGGACGCTGAAAAGCAATTTATCTATCAGCAGATCCGGCTGGCTCCGGACCCCGAAAGCGCCATGGAAAACTACAGGGCGTGCCTGATGCGGATAAACAGCCCGGAGCACTACAGGGAATACGCAGAAAGCGGCTTCTTCACCTATGTTCGGGATGAGAAAAGCACGATAGAGCAAGCCGAAGAAAAAATTGAGCGGCACTTCGGGCTGCGCCTGTAAAATCGGAATAAGGACGGGCGGTATGCAATCCGTTTTGGATGCATGCCGCCCGCTTTTGCCGCGCCCCTGTTTTCCAAAAAATTACGTGTCGAGAATTACGCGTAATGATACTGCTTCCGCTTGGTAACAAAAAAGATCACTGTCACAAGCAGCGCCAGCGCCTCTGCAACGATAATCGCCAGCCAAATACCGTCTATTCCGAAAATCGCCGGAAGCGCCAGCACAACGATCACCTGAAAGACCAGCGTGCGCAGGAATGAGATCACTGCGGAAATCACGCCGCTGTTCAGCGCCGTAAAGAACGCGGAACCGAAGATATTGACACCGGCAAACAGGAAAGAAACCGAATAGATTCTGAACCCGCGCACCGTCAGCGCATACAGCCCTGCATCATAGCCCACGAAAATCTTTGTCAGCGGCTGCGCGAGCAGCTCCGCCAAAACAACCATTCCCACGCCGAATCCCGCCATCAGCACAAGGCTGCGGCGAAACAGATTTTTCAGCTCCGGATGGTTCTGCGCACCGTAATGGTAACCGACGACCGGCGCCGCGCCGATGGAATAACCGATAAAAATCGCGGCGAATATGAAGTTGACATACATCACAACGCCGTATGCCGCAATGCCGTCTTCCCCGGCAAAGCGCATAAGCTGGAAATTATAGAGCATGGTGACAATGGAAGCGGAAACGTTGCTCATCAGCTCCGAGGAGCCGTTCGTGCAGGTGCGCAGCAGAATTCTGCCCTCAAATTTCGTTTTCGTCAGCCGCAGCAGGCTGTCGTTCTTGCGCAGGAAATAAACCAGCGGCACGATCCCGCCGACCACCTGGCTGATCGCCGTCGCGATTGCGGCGCCCGCCAATCCCCATTGCAGCGGCACAATAAAGACGCAGTCCAGCACCATGTTGGTCACGCCCGCCAAAACGGTGATGAAAAGCCCAAGCTGCGCTTTCTCCGCCGTAATCAGGAAGCTCTGAAAGACATTCTGGAGCATATAGGCCGTCAGCGAAAGCAGAATGATCCGCCCATACAGCACGCAGTTTTCCAGCATTTCCCCCTGTGCGCCCAGCAAAACGGCGACGGGACGCAGGCAAAGCTGTCCGATCGCCGTCAAAATCAGGCCGCCGGCAATCGTTGTATAAACGAGCATGGAAAAGTAGCGGTTGGCGCGCTCCGGGTCTTTTTCACCCAGCGTCTTCGCTACGATTGCACTGCCGCCCGTGCCGATCATGAATCCCAGCGCGCCCAGCACAATTAAAATCGGCATGATCAGATTGATCGCGGCAAAAGGCGTTTTGCCGACGAAATTCGAAACGAACAGGCCGTCCACTACACCGTAAATCGACGTGAAAATCATCATAATGATCGAAGGCAGCGTGAAACGCATCAGCCGCCCATAGGTAAAATGATCGGACAATTGAATCCGCATATTCTCTCTCCTTAGTTCAATAAAGAATAAAAAAGCGCCCGGTCATCTTCATAACCGAGCGCACCCGACATCTTTTCCGACGCTTATGGCTGCGGCCATGCGTCCTCCGATGACTGTTCTTCTGTTTTCAGCAGCGCCGATTTCATCAGCGCATTGTATTTGCGGGTCAACTGTGTGAGCAGCACGCGCTCCTCCTCCCGCATGGTCAGCCATGTAGCTTCCTCCAGCTCAAAAACGCGCTCCACCTTTTCCTGCATAAGCGCGCGCCCGCGCTCCGTGAGCCGGATCCGCCTGACGCGCAGGTTTTCTTCCGGCGTCTCCATACGAACCAACCCTTTTTTCACCAGCAGCTTGCAGGCGGAGTTGACCGTCTGGCGGCTGACACGCAGCCAGTCGCTGATTGTGCTCTGCATATCCGCACCGTCGCGGATCATCAGAAGCACCCAATACTCCGTATCGGAAAGCCCGCAGAATCTCGCGCACAGCGTGTACAATTCGTCGGATTCCCAGTACGCCGCGCGGAACGCCTCGATCGATCCATCTGCGGGGGTCTTGTCTTCCATTCCGCTCGCCTCTTTTCCCTGAGTTCAAAGATGCCGTTGCCGCTTCATCCGGAACAGCATCTCCCGCATCCGGCCGGCCGCGCGCATTCTCCGCTCAGCCCGCGCCTGCCTCGTTTCAACAATCCGAAATCATACAATCCGATTTCGGATATTCAAGAGTATAGCATACGGCTTTGACTCTGTCAAGACCCGAAATCTAAAAGAACGCCGCCGAAAAACGGCGGCGTCTAACTTGTAAAATTTATGCGAGCAGTTCAAAAAGCAGCTTGATCGCACCGATGACCGCGGCTACGCCGCCCGCTCCGCTGATAATACCATAAATTTTTCTGGATTCCGCATCCGCTTTCTCCTTTACAAAATAATAGATTCCCCCGAATAAAACCAGAATACCGATAATCAAAAGAGCTATGCTGAAAATCATATCATAAAATCCTTTCCCGTCTCAAATTTTAGAATTCTATCAGAATCCCTTCCGCTTCCATTTCAGCAGCAGCGCCGGATGCAGGATGACCAGCACGGAGCCCGCATTATGTACCAGCGCGCCAACGACGGGGTTTAGAATTCCAGCGATCGCAAGGAAAATTGCGAGGAAATTCAGCCCCATGGAAAAGGCCAGATTGCATTTGATCGTCGTCATCATGCGTTTTGAGAGCGCCAGCAGATGCGGCAGCTCCTTGATCTCGTCATCCACGAGCGCAATATCCGCGGCGTCCACCGCGATATCACTGCCGACGCCGCCCATCGCGATGCCCACATTTGCCTTTTTGAGCGCGGGAGCGTCGTTGATGCCGTCCCCGATCATGCAGACCGCTTCGCCGCCGTCCTGATACGCCCCGATCC